>WRNV01000001.1 GCA_009776445.1 Oscillospiraceae bacterium
CTTTCGGCGTTATTTCATCAACAAAACTGTTAATCACAAAACGAAAGATGGTGTTCGCGCTGTATTTACGATCCCTGGAGATACAAGGCTTTAAGTCTTTTCCCGAAAAAACGCGGATAGCTTTCGACAAACCAATCACCGCCATTGTCGGGCCAAATGGAAGCGGGAAATCCAACATAGCTGACGCCATCTTATGGGTTATGGGCGAACAGTCGACAAAGACCTTGCGCGGCGGAAAAATGGAAGACGTTATTTTTGGAGGGACTCAAAGACGACCACAGCTTGGTTTTGCTGAAGTTTCGTTAATTTTGGATAACTCCAACAGGTTTCTCAATTTGGACAATTCTGAAGTCATGATAACCAGGCGATACTACCGATCCGGGGAGAGCGAATACTATGTAAACAGAACGCTGGCGCGGCTCAAAGATCTGAGCGAACTGTTGATGGACACTGGACTTGGACGAGAGGGATACAGCATAATCGGACAGGGAAGAATTTCTGAAATATTGTCTACAAAAAGCAAAGACAGGCGGGAAATATTCGAAGAAGCTGCCGGCATATCGCGATACAGGCACAGAAAAGAGGAAGCGGAACGGAAACTCCAACAGACAGATGAAAACCTGGTCAGGATCGGCGACATAATATCCGAACTTGATCTACAAAAGGCACCTTTGCTTGAGCAAGCTGAAACCGCGAAAAAGTACCTTCTCTTGCGTGATGAACTGCGCGGTATAGAGATATCAGTGTGGCTGCGCGAACTGAGTTCGCTACGAACGCGGGCTGATAAAGCTGACGCGGACTATGCGGCGGCTAAACGGGATTTTGATTCAGCCACTCTCGCGGTCGAAGCTGGATTTGAAGATATCGAGTCACTGGCTGAGGATATGCGCAAACTCGATATCGAAGCGGATTCGTCGCGGGAACTCATATCCTCGGCGGAAACGCGGCACAGTGACACGGAGAGCGCTATAGCGGTACTCAAGTCACAACTGGAAGGCAATTCCATCCAAATCGAACGGTTGCGCCAGGAACTGAAAAGTCAGGATACCCGTCAGGATGGCGTTGACGCGCAGATAAACGAACGCAAAACCAGGATTCACGTTATCGAAGGCGAAAAGACCGTCCTGGATGAGCGGATGTATTCGCTAATGTGCGAACTTGACAGCATAAAGGACTCAGTAGGGGAACAGAGCGAAGAGCTTGGAAAAATGCTCGCAAGCGAAGGAAACGGACAAAACGGTCTCGGTGAAGGAAAGTCAGAATTGTCGGCGCTTGCTTCACAAGCGCAGGAACTGTACGATATGGATAACTCTGTGAAGCTTGAGCTTGCAACTGCTTCCGGAAAACTTGGCGATATGAAAACGGAATACAAAGAAAGTATTGATAAACTCAGTAAAGCAAAACAAGAAGCCATATCGCTCACAAATATCGTTGATGGATTGGCGTTGAAAGCACAAAACCGTTTGAATAAAACAATAATGCACGGCGACAAACTGGACAAAATGTCGTTTGACCTTAAAACGCTTGAATCAAGGCAAAAACTTCTTTCTGAAATGGAAAAGGATTATCAGGGGTACTCGAAAGCGGTGAAGTTCGTGATGCAGGATTCGTCGCGCGGTTCGCTGAAAAATATACACGGCACTGTTGCAGGGCAGTTGAAGGCTGGCGATAGGTACACAGCGGCTATCGAAACCGCTCTTGGCGGCGCTATGCAACATATTATCGTCGATACTGAAGAAGACGGAAAAGCGGCAATCAATCTCTTGAAGCGTCGTGACGGTGGCAGAGCTACCTTTTTGCCGCTGTCCGTTATAAAGGGCGGCGTTTTGGATTCAAATGAATTCGCGGCAGAACAGGGATTTGAAGGTATCGCGTATGATCTTATAGAATTTGAATCAAAGTATGCCAGCGTGTATGCGAACCTGCTGGGGCGCGTCCTAGTTGCGGACGACCTTAACAACGCGGTTAGAATGGCAAGAAACCAAAAACATAGATATAAGATAGTCACGCTTGATGGACAGACCATAAACGCTGGCGGGTCTATGACTGGAGGCTCAGCCGCGAGTAACGCTGGAATTCTTTCGCGCGCGAATGAGCTTGAACAGCTTGCGGGGCGGATCGACTCTCATCGTGCGGATATTAAAAAAGCTGAACGCGAGTACGCGCAGTGTGTCCGAGAGAAAAGCGCGGCTGAATATGAACTGGAAACGGCGCGTTCCGAGCTTCGCGTTGCCGAGGAACAAGTTATCAAGCTCGAAGTTGAAGAAACACACCGCGCGCAGCTTATTGTGGCAGCGAATGACGCCATCTCAGTTTATGACAGCGAGCTCAAATCGATCGAAAATAGGATACAACAAAACAACGTGGCAACGGAGGACGCGCGAACTCGCATATCATTACTGGAAGCGGAGCTGGAACTGCTCAAAGGAAAGATTGATACAGCGATGCGCGGGCAAGAGCTTCTTTCGCAAAAACGCGAAAATGTAAATTCGTCGCTTTCCGAACTCAGGGCGCAATACGCGTCGCTCGAGGCGGAAAATGCAGCTTTAGAAAAGGCCGTATCAGAACTCAGCGCTCTACGAGACGAAATGTACGGCAGTCGCGACCGCCAGATTGAAACGATCGAAAACCTTGAAAGCCAAAACGGGAAGATACGCGCTGAAATCCTAGATAATCAACGTGTTTTGTCGTCTGTATTCAATGAGATCGATTCTCGCAAACGTACCTTGTCGGAATTATGCGACGATAAAATCAAGTTAGAAGCGAAAAGAAGCAGTCTCAATAAATCGTTACAAGGCAAAAACAATGATCTGCTTAATTTGGAGCGTGAGTGTTCCAGGTTGGAGCAGAAAAAACTCGCGGCGCAAATGGAAGAAAAGCAGATTCTGGACAAACTATGGGATACCTACGAGTTGAGCCGGAGCGCAGCGTTGGACGCTGGCGCGCGCATTGAAAGCGTCGCTGAGGCGCAAAGGCGTATTACGTCTATTAAGCAACAGATATCGGAACTGGGCAATCCAAACATTGGGGCAATAGATGAATTTGAGCGCGTCAACACGAGATATCTGTTCATGACTTCCCAGCGTGACGACGTTGAAAAGGCAAAAGGAGAAATATTAAGTATTATTAGCGAGCTTACCGCGCGGATGCGGGATATATTCGCGCGCGAATTCGAAAGCATCAATGAGAGCTTTGAAAAAACATTCAAGGAACTGTTTGGCGGCGGACGGGCATGCCTTGTTTTAGAGGATCCCGACGACGTGCTCGAATGTGGAATTGAAATCAATGTCCAGCCTCCAGGCAAGTCGCTTAAAACAATAACGCTGCTGTCAGGCGGTGAAAAGGCTTTTGTGGCAATTGCTATCTATTTTGCGATATTAACTGTGCGGCCGCCGCCGTTCGTAGTTATGGACGAGATCGACGCGGCGCTTGACGACGCCAATGTACTCCGCTTCACCGAGCATCTACGGCGTATGTCCGCCATCACGCAGATGATAGTTATTTCACATCAGCGGGGCACGATGGAAGAAGCAGATGTTTTGTATGGCGTCACTATGCAGGAACTAGGTGTTTCGAGCATGCTGAAAATCGACTTGGATGAAGCGGAAAAACATATGAAAAGCATAGACGTTCATAACTAATGAGGGAAAACAATTGGGATTTATCAATAAAATTCGAGAAGGCTTATTAAAAACGAAAAAAAGCATATCTACCCAACTCGGTAATGTTTTCGCCGCATTCTCAGGCGCGGAAGATGATTTTTATGACGAGCTTGAGGAGACTCTCATTATTGCCGACCTTGGAGCGAAAACAGCCGCCTGTGCAGTTGAAACGCTTCGCGAAACAGCGAGGCGCGAAGGATATCGGTCAAGTGAGGAACTCAAAGCCGAGCTTTCCAAAATTCTGGCGGGGCTGCTTGATATTGGCGATGGAAGCCTTAAGCTCGGCACGAAACCGTCTGTAATACTGGTTGTTGGCGTAAATGGGGTAGGGAAGACTACTACAATAGGAAAACTCGCGCTCCGTTACGCAAGCGAAGGTAAAAAAGTTCTGCTCTGCGCGGGGGATACGTTCCGCGCCGCTGCAAGTGAACAACTATCGGTTTGGGCGAACCGCGCGGGCGCGGATATAGTGCGACGCGAAGAAGGAGCGGATCCAGCGTCGGTCATATTCGATGGAATAAACGCTGGAAAGGCGCGCGGAGCGGATGTTATTATTTGCGATACAGCCGGTCGGCTGCATAATAAATCGAATCTCATGAATGAACTTAATAAAATAAGCCGCGTTATTGACCGGGAGCTGCCAGGCGCCGATAGAGAAACGCTCCTTGTCCTGGACGCGACGACAGGCCAGAATGGACTTATTCAAGCAAAGCAATTCAAAGAAACGGCCGACGTAACCGGCATCGTTCTTACAAAACTCGATGGTACGGCGAGGGGAGGCATCGTATATGCGATAGCCTCGGAGCTTGGCGTCCCTGTAAAGCTTGTTGGTGTTGGCGAAAAGCCCGAAGACTTGATTGAATTCGATGGGCAAGATTTTTCGGAGGCGATACTTGAGTGAAATTTGTGCTGGCTACCAACAACCTTGGTAAAATAAAAGAAATGAGAGAAATCCTGCCGGGGTTAGGTATTGAGTTTTTGACGCGCGCCGATGTCGGCATCGACGTCGAGATAGAAGAAACCGGGACGACGTTCAAAGAAAACGCTCTTTTGAAAGCCAACGCAATATGCGCTCTGTCCGGTTTGCCTGCAATCGCGGACGATTCCGGACTGATGGTCGACGCTTTAGGCGGCGCGCCCGGCGTGTACACTAGCACATTTGGAGGGGAGGGTTTGTCCAGCGCCGAAAGATGCGGCTATCTCCTTAAAAAACTTAGTGGTGTCCGCGACCGAAACGCTAAGTTTGTCTGTATGATCGTGTGCGTGTTTCCAGACGGCGGCGTAATTACGGCGCAGGGCGAATGCGTCGGTGAAATAGCGGACGAACCCAGGGGCTGGCGAGGATTTGGATACGATCCCGTTTTCATAGCGAATGGTTACAGCAAAACTATGGCGGAACTATCGCCTGAGGAGAAGAACGCCATCTCTCACAGAGGGGCCGCGTTAAGGAGTTTTTCAATATTATTAAAGAAAAGAGGTATGAACGGTTTGATCAGTTGACCGCGAAAAGAATTTCCGAAAGGGATGGACGTTTTTTATGAAAGTAGGTATATTTGGCGGGACATTCAACCCGCCGCATATAGGACATGTGCTGTCAGCAATGTCAGCCGCGAACCAGCTTAACCTTGATCTGATGCTTATCGTCCCAGCGGGAGTTCCGCCGCACAAACCTTTGCCTGCCGGCACGCCATCCGCCGATATTCGTCTTTTTATGACGATGACGGCGTTCTGGAATGTGGACAGGACAATCGTGTCAAATATCGAAGTTAAAAACCCATGGCCAAGCTATACTGTTGACACAGTTACTGAATTAAAGGGAATATACCCGAATGCTGAATTGTACCTGCTTGTCGGGACTGATATGTTCTTGACGCTTGAAACCTGGAAAGATCATGAAAGACTACTTGGAATGGTGACGCCCGCCGTGTTTTTTCGCGATTCGGACGACCGCAAAAGGATAAAAAGCTATTCGGCCGTTTTGAAAGAGCGCTACGGCGTCGCTTCGAAGATAGTGATAAATACCACCGTTCAGATTTCATCATCGGAAATACGCGCAATGTTAACAAAACGTGAAGGCGTAAGATACATTGCTGATACAAACTACTCATATATTATCAAAAACAAACTCTATGGGGCGAAACCAAATTGGGACTGGCTGCGCGAACGCGCTTACTCGATGCTCAACCCTGAGCGCATACCCCACGTCGCCGGATGCGAAGCGGAATCTTTACGGCTGGCGGAACGTTGGGGCGTACCGCCTGACGACGCGAGAGAGGCTGCAATACTACACGATATCACAAAAAGACTTGGCAGCCACGAGAATAGAAGAATTCTTGAAGACAGAGGCATACCTGTCGGGGATCTTAGTAATTTTGGAGAAAAACTGCTCCACCCAAAAACCGGCGCGGCGCTCGCAAAGGATATATTTGGCGTATCTGACGAGGTTGCCGATGCAATCAGATGGCATACGACAGGAAGAGTAGGCATGTCGGTACTCGAAAAAGTGATGTATATTTCCGACTACATTGAGTTTACCAGGGATATTCCGGGGTTGGAGGAATTACGTCGGTTAGCTTATGAGAATCTTGACAGTGCGGTGAAGAGGGGACTGGAAATGACTATTGAGGACGTCGTGTCGCGAGGCATCACCCCGGACCATACGACTATAGACGCCTTAAGCGAGTATGAATATATCGATTAAACCGAGGGTATAGCAAGCAAAGGGGAAATTATGGTCATGAAATTGTCAGGGACTTTACGGAGCGGGCGGCATTTACTGGGAAATTTGGATACCGTATCAAAGAAGAGCTACGGGAAGAGCGTTAGAGGTCCAAAAATCTGGTGGAAAAAAACGCTAAAAATCCTTATGATTATTGGCGGAGTGGCGGTAGTCGCGACAGCAGCCGCGCTAGCGTATTATAAGCTTGCGGTCGCCCCACCCGAAGTCAATACGAGCCTTAAGGGAAATGACGTGCGGCGTACTGAGAGTACCGGTTACCACAATGAGCCGCCCATCAATTCAGTAGACATCCCGCCCACTGGAAATGAAGTCAGTGCTGACGATGGCATCAGAGACATGAATAAGTTTGCTTTTATCATGTTTTGCACGGATGGTAGCGCCAATACGGATGTGATCATGGTCGCAACGTTCGACGCTGCCAACCACACCTTAAATGTTGTTAGTATCCCTCGTGACACGATGGCAAACGTTAGTTGGAGTTCAAAAAAAGTCAACGCCATACGGGCAAACAGACGGATCGAGTTCAAAGGCCAGGACAATGCTGAAGATAAAGCGATGCAGGCAACTATCGAGTCATTTGCAGATATACTTGGTTTTGAGGTCGATTTTTGGTTCAACGTCGATATGAAGGCATTCGTTACGCTTGTTAACGCTGTTGGTGGAGTTGATTATTATATTCCATCTAATATGGAATACCACGACAATGAGCAAAACCTTCATATCAGTTATAGACAGGGGATGAAGCGCGGCCTCACCGGTCAGCAAGCGCTGGAGATACTACGATTCAGACGGTACGCAAGCGGAGATATAGCCAGAATCAGCAACCAGCAAGGCTTTTTGAAAGCTGCGGCCGAACAGATATTGGCAAAAAGAAACTCAATTAATGTTATTGATTTGGCAAATATATTCATTAACAACGTTAAAACTAACTTGCCGCTCAACAATCTGGTTTGGCTTGGAAAAGAACTCTTGAAAATGGAAGCCGAAGACGTAAACTTTATGACTCTACCGGGGAATTATGTCGATTCTGTAGATGGAGCGTCTTATGTTACAGTATATGTTGAGCCATGGCTGGAAATGGTTAACGAATATCTCAATCCGTTCCGGGTGGAAATAACTGACCAAGATGTGAGCATACTGACCAGGGGCGCGGACAGGAAGCTATACGTCACTGATGGAAACCGCCTAGGCAACTCGTCATGGGGATCGAGCAGCAGAGGAGCTAGCTACGACCCGAACAGCAGCGCTGGCGGTAGTCAGTCCAGCAGTTCACCCAAAAGTTCGTCCAGCAGCTCATCGACTAGCAGTCAGCCGGCAAAACCAAACAATAATACTCCAAGCGATTCGTCAAACAAAACTTCACAAAATCCGCCCGGCGATGTAGACGAAGTTCCAGATACGGGCTCATCTGAGAACCTGGATGATTTTCCAGATACTGACGTTGTGACGACTTATCCGCCGTCTGACGAAATACCGCCATTGGACGAGGATCCAGGCCAAACCCAAACTGATAGCCCGGATAACGCGGCTCCGCAAACAGACGCGCCACCTGAAGCGACCACCCCTCCAGCCGACGCTTCTCCCATCAGCCCTGACGCCCCGCCTGTTGAGGCAGTTGAATGATTATATATGAAAGGATTGGTTATTACGTATGCTGACACCAAAAGATATTGTCTGTTTTATAATTAACGCGCTTGACAACAAGAAAGCTCATAGTATAAAATTGCTAAAAACAAGAGACGTCACAATCCTTGCCGACTATTTTGTGATCTGTACGGCGAACTCGTCAACACAACTAAAAACCATAGCGGACGAAGTCGAGAAGGTGTTGAAAGAAAAAGGCGAGACGCCTCTGCGCAGGGAAGGGGACAGGCGTTGCGGGTGGATGCTTATCGATTTTGGTTGCGTGATCGTCCACTTATTTTTGAAGGAAGAGCGTGAATATTATACTTTGGAGCGGCTGTGGGCCGATGCTGAAGATGTAGATATTAATGATATGATTACTGTGAGGGATACCGCTATATGAAGTATGAGTTTAGTCGCATAGAGAGAAAATGGCAAGACAGATGGGAGGCGGAAAAGCCTTTCGCTGCTTTAGACGACGGCGACGCGCCTAAATACTATATATTGATCGAATTTCCGTATCCATCAGGGGATGGGTTGCATGTAGGCCACCCCAGGCCGTTCACAGCTATGGACATTGTATCCAGAAAAAGGCGTATGCAGGGATACAATGTGCTGTTTCCAATAGGTTTTGATGCATTTGGGCTTCCGACGGAGAATTACGCGATCAAAAACAAAGTTCATCCGGCGACTGTCACAGCTAACAACATAAAACGTTTTACGGCACAGCTCAAAATGCTTGGGTATAGTTTCGACTGGGATAGAAGCGTTGAAACGACGGATCCGGAGTATTATAAATGGACGCAATGGATTTTTCTGAAAATGTTCGAAAATGATCTGGCGTATAAGGCGCTTATTCCGGTCAACTGGTGCGTATCCTGTAAGTGTGTGCTAGCTAACGAGGAAGTCGTAGACGGGGTTTGCGAGCGTTGTGGCGCGTCTGTCGTAAGGCGTGAAAAGAGCCAGTGGATGCTGCGTATCACAAAGTATGCCCAAAGACTCGTCGACGATCTCGATACCGTTGATTATATTGAACGCGTCAAGATACAGCAACGAAACTGGATTGGGCGCAGCGTAGGCGCGGAGGTTGATTTCAACACGACGTCCGGCGATACTATACGGGTATTCACAACGCGCCCGGACACGCTATTCGGCGCGACATATATGGTTATCTCACCAGAACACGCGTTGCTAAAAAAATGGGAACCGGGAAACTTGGATGAGATTCGCGCGTATCAGCAAGCTGCGGCCAAGAAATCTGATTTTGAGCGTACCGAGATGAGTAAGGAGAAAACCGGCGTCAAAATCAAGGGAATACGGGCGATAAACCCTGTTACGGGCGGAGAGATACCGATTTTTATATCCGACTATGTTCTTGCGACATACGGCACCGGAGCAATAATGGCAGTACCAGGCCATGACCAACGCGACTGGGAGTTCGCAAAAAAGTTCGACCTTCCAATCATAGAAGTCGTGTCCGGAGGCGATATCGAAAAAGAAGCCTATACAGACTGCGACGCCGGTATTATGGTAAACTCGGGGTTTATAAACAATATGAGCGTCGAAGACGCGATAATAACGATGACAAAATGGCTGACTGAAAAGGGATTGGGCGAGGAGAAGGTCAATTTCAAACTTCGCGATTGGGTTTTTTCGCGCCAACGGTACTGGGGAGAGCCTATCCCGATAGTCAGTTGTGATAATTGCGGATATGTCGCGATACCGGAAAGCGAATTGCCGCTTGTGCTGCCGCAGGTGGAAAACTATGAAACAACAGAAACGGGCGAAAGCCCGCTGGCCGCTATGACTGAATGGATATCGACGGTTTGTCCCAAGTGCGGCGGTCCGGCTCGTCGCGAAACTGATACGATGCCTCAATGGGCAGGCTCAAGCTGGTATTTTTTGAGATATACAGACCCCAATAACAAAGAAATGCTGGCGTCTCGCGAAGCGCTTGAGTATTGGACTCCCGTAGACTGGTACAACGGCGGAATGGAACATACAACGTTACATTTACTGTATTCGCGTTTCTGGCACAAATTCCTCTACGATATCGGTGTTGCTCCAACTTCAGAACCGTACATGAAGCGGACGAGTCAGGGTATGATACTCGGCGAAGACGGACAAAAAATGAGCAAATCGCGTTCGAATGTAATAAACCCTGATGACATCATTAAAGAGTTCGGAGCGGATACGCTTAGGTTATACATCATGTTTATCGGCGACTTCGAAAAGACTGCACCGTGGTCGCAAAAGGCTGTCAAGGGTTGCAAAAGGTTTTTGGATCGCATTTGGAACCTAGCCGAAACGCAACTTATCGGGGACGGCATTTCCTCAGCGCACGAAACTGCGGTACATCGTGCGATAAAGAAGGTTGGTTCGGATATCGACAGTTTGAAATTCAACACGGCTATAGCGGCGCTCATGTCATTGGTAAACGATTTTTACAGCGTGGGGCCATCGCGTGGGGATTTCAAAATTTTGCTGGCGCTTTTATCGCCATTCGCGCCGCACGTCGCGGAGGAATTATGGGAACGTCAAGGTTTTGAGGGGTATGCGGCAACGCAGCCTTGGCCGGATTATGAAGATAGCAAAACGGTTGACGCAGTGTGCGAAATTGCTGTGCAAATCGGAGGAAAGCTGAGAGGCGCAATAAAAGTACCGCTCGACTCGGACGACGACACGGTTCTGGCAGCAGCCAAAGAAGACGATAAGATTTCGCGTTTCATCGAAGGAAAAGAAATCATGCGGGTTATTGTAGTAAAGAACAAGATAATTAATCTGATCGTTCGGGGATAAAGAAAAGAGAAAAGCAGAAAAGTGCGCAGAGCTGTCTCTGCGTCTCTTGATAATTGAACAAAATCTTTATTTTGTTCAATTATATCTCGATATTAACTAGACCTTCCCCGTTGAATATGTTAAAATGCTAACATGCAGGGTTACAATGAAAAGTTAAGTGAAAAGCAATATGATAGGAAGCCTGTTAGTTATGGATTACAGAAAAGATTCCCCTGAGATTATTCGCGAGTTTCTTTTTTATCACGAAACGATCAAAGGCCACTCAAAAAAAACTATCGACGAATATTTTTTGGACCTAAGGACTTTTTTCCGTTTCATGAAAATCAATAAAAATATAGTGCCATGCGACACCCCATTTGAAGAAATCCCGATAATAGATATTGACTTGGAATTTGTCAAAGCAGTCACAATTACTGATGTCTATGAATTCCTGGCTTATCTTTCACGTGACCGGCCAAAGCAAGCCAACAGCCGCAACTGTGAGTACGGCCTGAGCGCCAATTCCAGGGCGCGCAAAATTGCTGTGATACGGTCTTACTACAAATACCTTACCCTTAAAGCTAACAAGTTGAGCGATAACCCCGTAGCCGACCTGGATTCACCCAAACAGCGCAAGTTGCTCCCCCGCTATCTTAGCCTTGACGAAAGCATTAGGCTTCTCGATTGCGTTGGCGGCGCTTTTAAAGAGCGTGACTTTTGCATCCTGACATTGTTCCTCAATTGCGGGTTGCGAATATCAGAACTTGTAGGTTTGAATCTGTCCGATTTGCGCGCCGACTCCATAAGGGTTCTGGGTAAAGGCGACAAAGAACGCATCGTGTATATTAACGACGCTTGCGCGGACGCGATAAATGATTATCTCTTGACGCGCAAACAAATAGCCGCGATCGAAAAACGCGCCCTTTTCCTCTCAAATAGACGTATAAGAATCAGCACTTCAACGGTTCACAGCCTCGTAAAAAAGCACATTCTTGCTGCTGGTATTGACAGTTCAAAATACTCCTCACATAAGCTGCGTCACACAGCGGCGACTTTGATGCTCAGAAGCGGCGTAGACGTAAGGACGCTCCAGGAACTCCTGGGGCACGAGCATCTAAACACGACGCAGATTTATACGCACGTAGAGAGTGACAGCCTACGTGACGCAGCAAATCGCTCTCCTCTCTCCAGTTATAAAAAACAAGACACATGACATGATTTATGTGTCTATACGACCGACCAGTTTTCTGCCCCCGAATAACTCAGCCGCGACCGGTTTCCTGTCGAATAAGGTCATCTGCGCGTCTTCCCTGCCCAGCGTCGTCTGCCATGGCTTGCTGATTTGGGTTCGTTGCCGTGTCTGAGCATCGAGCACCTCTCCTATTAGCGTGTTTGAAAGCATGAACCCCTTTGGGGTAAACCTCCACCGGCCATCTTTAAACAAAGCCCAGCCATTTGCCTCGTATTTACGCAACAATTCCAAGACAAAATCCATCTTCAGCCTGTATATATGATAATACTCATCCTCTGAAATACCATGGATCGTCCTGAGCCTGAGCATTAGGTATTCCCCCGCATTTTCGAAGTCAGACATCTCCTCACTGTATTCAACGACGACTTGCCCCATATTCACGCGTTCGATGTACTGCTCAATATCTTCAATAAAGCTGTATCTGCAATGCCCGACATAGGAATGTGCTCCCGGCCCGAACCCGATATACTCATCGCCGAGCCAGTACTTCATATTATGTTTCGACTCGAATCCGCGACGCGCGAAATTCGATACTTCATACTGTTTATAACCAAACCCAGCGAGCATTTCGACAGCATATAAGTACATATCCGCCTGGGCGTCGTCATCTGGTAAAAATGGAGAATCTTTAAACACATAAAGTTGAGTCCCGCGTTCAATTTTCAGTCCGTAACAAGATATATGTTCTGCCTTAAGCGCTGTCGTTTTCGCGATTGTCTCCGCCCACGAATCTTTGTCCTGTGAAGGCAATCCATAGATAATATCTACGCTTATATTGTCAAAACCCGCGCTTCTCGCGTTATTAACGGTATCCTGGGCATCTGAGAATGTATGAGTTCTGCCGAGGCTTTTGAGCATAGTGTCGTTAGTGCTTTGAACGCCGATCGATAGCCTATTGAAACCAGCGTGTCTTAGTTTGATAAGGTCTTCTTTCGTTATCCCGCCCGGATTTATTTCCACCGTGACCTCGGAATCTAGAAGCACATGACCGTGTTTCTTTAAAGCGTTGAAAATGCTTGCTAACCGTCCCGCGCCGTAATGGCTGGGCGTCCCACCGCCAAAATAGACAGTGTCGATCAGATATCCGTCAAGCTGCGCCGAGTATTCCCCGATATGCTTGATAACAGCAGAGTTATAGGCTGGAATAAGCTTGTCTGCGCCTGCCAGAGAATAGAAATTGCAATAAGCGCATTTACTTGCACAAAACGGTATATGTATGTAAATCCCAACATGTTTATCCATGATCCACCCTGTTTTTATACTCAGTATCTGTGTTTCTTTATAGATTTTATCTGAAACGCTCTTGTAAACCTGCTCTACTTAATATTGCATTGGCTAAATATCTTGACTTAATTTCGCTGTCAATTACAGCTGTTTTCTTTCCGTCAGGGCTTTTCCAAATATCGTGGTCACCTTTACCATGTCGCTTTAATTCCCAATTGTGTTTTGCAAGCATTTCGCACAAGGCTTTTGTATAGTCTTGCATTATGAAACCTTTGCCTTTTCAACACGAACAGACTCAAAGATTAAATCTACAGGGCCTATATAACCGAAGGATTCTTCAACTACCTCAGGAGCGGCTATGCGAACTCTTTCTATAAGGTTATCATATGAATAATCATTTAAAAAAACTGGCAAATCATCGGATTCGGTATACCATATGCTTGCTTCATTATCCCATATTAACCTGACGGTATATTTCATAATTAATCTGCCCTTTCATTACTAAAAAAGTCTCAGCTTACCGCTTTATTATATCCCTGCGCTGTAGACATTATATCAGCTTATTGTCTATTTCACAATAAGGGAATTAGCACTGTGAATAGTCACAAAAACATAGCCCTAATACTGGTCATTATACAGCGCAATGTAGAAATTTGAGTTATTCCTTTGATTTTTTATTTAAAACCTATTATAATTGCTATGCAGTATTATAATTATTAATAATTGGAGGAAAATTTAATGAGCATCAAAATCGGAATCACCGGATTCGGGAGGATCGGCAGGCTTGTTTTTCGGGCGGCAATAGAGCGCGGAATAGATGTCGCGGCGATAAACGACGTTATGGAGCCGGATTATATGGCTTATATGCTTAAGTATGACTCGGTACACGGTAGGTTTAACCATGACGTCTCTTATACTGAAAACAGCTTGGTTGTCGATGGTGTTTCCATAGTAACCTACTCTTGCCTTGATCCCGCCGCAATCCCGTGGCCGGAATGGGGCGTGGAGTATCTCGTGGACGCGACCGGTGTATTCACTTCAATGCCTAAAGCATCATCTCACTTACAAGCTGGCGTAAAAAAAGTCATAATCACTTCTCCTACATCTGATATTCCTATGTTTGTTATGGGAGTAAACCAGGATAAGTACGACCGTTCTATGAACGTCGTCTCAAACGCGTCATGTACGACAAACTGCCTCGCGCCGCTTGCGAAAGTGCTCAACGATAAGTGGGGTATCGCCGAGGGGCTTATGACAACCGTACACTCAACGACAGCTACTCAGAAAACCGTTGATGGCGTGTCAAAGAAAGATTGGCGCGGCGGAAGAGCCGCCTCGACCAATATCATCCCCTCTTCGACTGGAGCAGCTGCGGCTGTCGGAAAGGTCATCCCGGAACTCAACGGTAAACTGACCGGCATGTCCATGCGTATCCCGACAATAAACGTGTCTGTCGTAGACCTCACTGTCAATCTCGCCAGTCCGGCAAAATATGCGGACATTTGCGCTGAAATGAAACGCGCTTCTGAAAATGAGCTAAAGGGTATCATGGAGTACACTGACGAGGCGGTCGTGTCCACAGATTTCATTGGCGATCCACATACTTGTATTTTCGACGCAAAAGTAGGCATCCAATTGACAGATACCTTCGTCAAAGTTGTGGCGTGGTATGATAATGAGTGGGGTTATTCGAATAAAGTGCTTGACCTGGCGGAACACGTATATAACGCGGATCATGCGTAAAACCGGCGCGTACTGCATGAAGTAAACATTCAAAATAAGAGCAAAAGTAGCAAAAGTAAAAGTGGTAAAAGTGGAAAGTCAGCGGGCGCCCATACGCAATAGTTCAACGTTATGTGGGTTGTCTCTGTGACTTTCCACTTTCGCTTTTATGAATCAAATCTACTCTCTTCTTTTTGACAGATATTCGTCAAGCTCGATCTCGTCTTGAATTTCTAAATCACGCTCGCCCGCGAGCGATTCCATATGGTGCGTCAATTCATGCGTTAGTATTTTCTTCAGGTTCGCTCGCATCCGTTCAGGAGTGTCTCTACCGTATACAGCGCAGATCGAACCGTAGTAGATTACGATATACCTGCCCATTTGGTCGCGATGGTACTCGCCGAGCACATATAGGCCTCCGTTTGGATCAGCGTGGTTTTGCTTTATTTCATTAAGAATGCTTACACCGCCGTTTAGTTCGCGGAAAATCTCCTCAGGCAATTCCAAGGCTATATCGTCAAGCATTTCGGTAATTTCGTCTATCGAAAACAATACAACACTTCCTTATGGTCAGTCAGTTCGCTAATAGGTCAAACCGTACTTGAAAGCGCATACCTCCGCTCTCGCGTCTCGATGCTGTAATATCTCCATTTAAATCGCGCGTAGTATCCCATACAATCGACAGACCAAGCCCGCTGCCGCCCGCTTCGCGTGATCGCGCTTTATCAACGCGGTAAAAACGTTCAAAAATGTGTGGCAGATCGGATTCCGGGACGCCAAACCCCCTGTCGTCGACTGTCAAAACTACTTTCTTGCCATCGATTTTGAGTTTGACAAAAACGCTTTTGCCAGGTTTACTGTATTTTATAGCGTTTTCAACGAGGTTAAAAACAATCTGGTGAATGGCGTCGTCTGTGGCAAGTATGAAGCATCCATTTTCAAGTTCGGAATGTATGATGATCCTTCTGCTGTTAGCGAGCGGGTTGAGCATCCTCAGAGTAGCCGCGACCGCGCCGCGCATATCCACTCTTGTTTTTTCGTCAGAGATAGCGCTATCGAGCTTGGTCAGCGTCATTAGCTTCCCTGTTGTTCTGGCGAGGCGTTCCGCTTCGTGGCCTATATCGCTAATGAATTCGCGCATTGTCTCATGCCCGATATCTTCATTTTGCAGTATGCTGTCGCTTAGTAACCTTATCGAAGCCAGCGGAGTCCTCAGTTCGTGCGAAGCGTCGGCAACGAACCTTCGCCTAATTTCTTCGGTTTCATGAAGCCTGTTGGAAAGACTGTTGAATTCGTCCCCGAGTAAGGCAAGCTCATCGCTTCCTCCCATATTGATACGATAACTATATTCTCCTTCACGGACAGTTTTGATTGCTTTTATTATACTTGTTGTGCGTCCCATCACCGACCATATTATCACAATGACTAAGACTACTGAGAACATCGCAGCAATAATTGAGATATTTCTCAGCCTGGCTTGCATTCCGACTAGTAATGCCCCCTGTTCCGTGTCAACATCGGTAACATACACGGCGCCTATAGTCGCGCTCATGTGCATGACCGGCACAAAAGCGCTGCTTGTAAACGAGCTGTCTGAGAACCGCGCGTAAAAGACGTCGTTGCCATCAAGCGTTCTTTTTATTAGGTCGATTGGAAAATCCGCCCGCCCGGAAATGCTTGCGGGATCATACAGCGCAACTCCGCCCGGATCAGTGATTACGATATGCGTGATTCCCGTAACATCCAGTTGCTCTACCACTTTACTTAAATCATCAGAGGAGAGCGTCTCAAACATATCTTCCAGATGCGTTGCTATAAGTGATGCCTGGCTCTGCACGAACACTTGTTTTGAAGAGAAAATCATGTCGCGGGAACCTATAAGGAAATATGTATTCATCAGCGCTAGAACAACTGCGACGATTAAAAAATAAGACGCGGCGAATTTTGTGCGGATACTACTGAAAAACCGCAGTTTCCTGACGTTGCCTTCTTTTTGAGTTCTTGGTTTGCTCTGTGGATTCTCTACTTCTTTATCCCCTGTTATCCCACGCGCTTTAACCTCTGATATAATACCCCACCCCCCATTTTGTCATGATATGTCTCGGCTCAGCGGGATTATCTTCAAGTTTTTCGCGTAAGCGGCGGATATGCACGTCTACAGTTCTGATATCGCCTTGATACTCATAGCCCCATATGATGTTCAGCAGTGTTTCCCTGCTGTATACTCTGCCCGGGTTTTTCGCAAGCAATTCGAACACATCGAATTCTTTTACAGTCAGTTCGATAGAAACGCCGTTTTTCTTGGCGACGCGCTTTTCAACATCCAGCGTGATATTCCCTACCGTCATAATTACCTCGGAAACGCTGCTGACAAGCGCGCTACGTCGAATTAGCGCCCGTACCCTCGCTTTAAGTTCAAGTATATTGAATGGTTTTGTAATGTAGTCGTCCGCTCCATACTCGAACCCTATTATTTTGTCCATATCCTCCCCGCGGGCTGTAAGTATTATAATTGGGACGGTAGAAAACTCACGGATGCGCATGCAAGCCTCCAATCCGTCAAGCCCTGGCATCATTACGTCAAGTAAAATCAGGTCATAGCCTCCGCTTCTGGCAAGCTCGACCGCTTCAAGCCCGTCATACCCCGCGTCGACCTGGTACCCTTCGGTCTCAAGATTGAATTTTATGCCTTTTACAAGTAATTTCTCATCATCGACAACTAATATCTTCATATCATCCGCCTTACTACGCCCTTTTATTGCTAACCTACAGTTATCATATCCTTTATCGCTTCATATCTTTTCTCACCGATGCCGGACACACTTCTTAAATCCTCAATTCTGCGAAAGCCGCCATACTGTCTTCTGTAGTCGACGATTCTCGAAGCAAGCACGCTTCCGACCCCAGGGAGATCCATGAGTTCGGATTGCGACGCCAGGTTGATGTTAATTTTTCCGTCTCCGCCTTTTGGCGCGCCTACTATATCCTCCGTTTCCGGCGGTTGCGCCGTCGCGTCTCCGCCTGTAACGGCGGCGGGCGTCTCTAAACTGCCCGATGCTCCCGTGTTGGCGTTGGGAGCGTTAGGGTTACCCGAACCCTCGGCGCTCTCCGAAGCGACGGTTGTTGGTATCTCCGCCGCGATTGCTGTATTTTGGGTTTCATTTTGCCTTGGTTCGACGGTTACGATATTCACGGCGCCTCTGCGGCCTGTAAAATATCCCCCCATAAAACAAATAAACGCCAGCGTCAGCGCTATTACCACAAACTCGAGTCTCCTAAGTCTCATCTGTTTTCCCACCTGAAGTCCAAAGAATTTATTTAATTCTAACATATACGCTCAAAAAATGCTATAATAAAAAAATGTGGCTTACCGTACAGAAATTCTGGATTATACTGTTCAGTGGGTAGTCAGTAACAATTCATGCGTGGTAATGCGCAGGAAACCGGAGTACTCCCCCTGCCGGCTACGCCGACATCCCCCTCTGAGAGGGAGACAACGTAAAATCCAAAGCCTCCCGCTTTGAGTAGAGACGACACCAAAGCCATAGCCTCTCTCTCGGAGGGAGGTGGCGCGAAGCGACGGAGGGAGTTCACCTGAACAGTTACTCTGGATTGTTTCAGTTCGTTGCTGTACTGTTCATTAACTTGCGAATGCGGTTTGACGTATGCTATAATAACTTACGCAACAACGTATGATCAGGAGATTTAGTATTGTGAAGAAAATCTTCATATTTGCGATTACAATATCTATGGCGCTGTTTATTCTCAACTGTCCGGCAAAAGCAGCCGCTCCATTTGAGGATATTGTGGCGACGTCCGCCCTCTTGGCTGAAGCTGACACAGGCGCCATATTGTTTGACCATGACATGACATTACAGCATCCGGCTGATGCTTTGACAAAAATCATGACGCTGCTGTTAGCCGTTTCCGCCATTGAAAACCAAGAAGCGAACCCTGACGAGCTTATCGAGATGACAGAATCTGCTTGGTTTGACATTGGAAAAAACAATTCGACCCAAAATATAAGCCCAGGCGAGTCGATGACTCTCCTAGACCTCATGTACTGCGCTTATATTGGAGGCGCTGATGAAGCTTGTAATATGATAGCGGAGCGGATAGACGGGAATGTGGACGCGTTTGTAGAGCATATGAATACTTACGCAAACAATCTCGGATGCAGCAATACTAACTTTGTCAACACCCATGGGCAATATCGTAGCGAGCAGTATACTACCGCCCAAGACCAGTTTCTCATTTTTCGCGACGCGATGGGAAAAGAGTTGTTTGCGGAAATCTCCGGCGTCTATAGGTACACAACCGAAGGCACAGATACATCTGAAGCGCGCAGTTTTACCAATTCTAACTCTTTGCTCAATGCGAACGGCAAATACTACTATCGTTACTGCACGGCAGGTATGGTAAGCGCCACATACGAGGGGGGCGACTCGTTCGTCGCCTACGCGGAGTCAGACGGGCTATCCCTAATCTCTGTCGTCCTGGGTTCAAATGTTATTATTTTGGAAGACAAATCGGCTGAGATGAGAAATCTCACGGAAAGCAGACGGCTTTTTGAATGGGGTTTTTCCGAGTTTGGCTGGCGGACCATATTGTCGCTCAACGACCTAGTGGTTAAAGCGCCCATAATACATGGTGCGGGAGCCGACTTTGTCAACCTTCGCCCCGAAACCGAAATAAGGCTACTGCTTGACAAAGACATCCCGGACGAAGATTTTGTTAGGGAAATCGTTATATATTCGATAGAAGAAGGTGAAACACTCGTTGCTCCCATTGAAGCGGGCACTGTTCTTGGAGAGTTAACGCTGACCCGTAACGGCGTCAATCACGGCACGGTCAAACTTGTGGCGAACACTAGTATAGAGCTTCACCGGCTCGAATTTGTCAAAATGCGCATTTCGGATGTCCTGTCAAACAAAATAACGCGAACGGTAGTGGCGTCGCTGACTGTACTTATTGTTTTGTATATAGCTTTAGTAGTAAGGTACAACGTAATACGCCGCAAAAGACTACGAATGATCGCCGAAGCAAAAAGAAAGCTAAAAGAAGAAAGACAAGAACCCAATTAGTTGTTAGTGGTTAGTTGTTAGTTGTTAGTAGTAAGCGGTAAGTGGATAATTGTTAACTGTTAACTGTTAATTGTTAATTGCTACTCCCTCCATGGCGTTTGGCGCCACTCCTGGCCTCCGTAGCGATTGTTTTCGCCTTTATACGACAGCACATAGAAATCGGTCGCCGCAGCTTCTTTGTTGAACAAATCCGAAGCGCGACCCGATAAGCTCTTTACTGACGCCGGCTTTGTAATGATAGGAAGCCGCGTTTTTTTGCGCGCGTTCGCCAATACTTTCATACCAGTGTGGTTAACTGCCATCACTTTGATATATGGCGGCGGCTTTTGCGTATCCGCTGCGGTTATTCCCAAGCATGAGCACAACAGCATCCTCCTGAGCCGGGACATTGTGTATCGTTTTGTCTTTACCTTTTCGAGAATGCCTTCAAAAGTCGGTTCAGTCTCCGCGTACCTCATCAAACGGTGTTCGAGCCCCTCAGCCGCCCCCGGCAGCTCAGACATGTTTTTCGCCGAGCGTAGTCGCGACAGTATAGCAAGTTCGCATTGGTTGATGAACACAGGTCCGCGTCCGGCGGCGATTTCTTCCATGTAGACCATTACAGCGGCGTCCGGCATAACCCCCCACGGCTTATCGCCGCGCATAAGCGCTTTCCTTAGCACAAACGAGGATAGTCCCGTTTCACCGTCGTGCTCATCGCTTGACCTTTTGACTGTCATCGGTTTCATTGGCGACTCGTACGCTTTAATGGCCTTCAGGTATTCTATTCCGAGTAGGTTATTCGGATATTTGAAGACTTCAGACCGCGCGCCCAAAACAGCGTCCGCCGCTCTTTGTTGCGCGGCAGCGTAAGACAAACCTTTGTCAAGCCACTCTTTTGTAAGGATATCTGCTTTCTTGGAAGCGATTGCCTCCGCAGCTTCACTGAGCGTCCCAATATCTCCGGATTCGCTGCCAAACGATATATAATCGCATACTCCAAGCCGGTCGAGAATATATACGCCGGCGTTCGCGAACCCTTCTGCTGAAGATAGCGCGTACGGCAAAGGAAGCTCAACAACAAGATCCGCGCCGCACTGAAGCGCCGCTTTTGCGCGCGCATACTTGTTGAAAATCGCGAAATCACCGCGTTGGACGAAATTGCCACTCATGACGCAAATTACCGCGCAATCCCCATCTAGCGCTTGCCGCGTCTTTTCTATGTGTCCAGCGTGCCCTAAATGTAACGGATTGTATTCGCATATTATACCTGCTGTTTTCATTTTATTCACCTCAACTTGTATTAAAATGGATGATTAATATATTATTTATGCCATTCACTTCTTATCAATGCTTTGTTTTTTTAATATTGACACAAAATACATTGATATTTTACACGAAATATATTAAACTAATACACATTCTGATTCTACTCCAAAATTATTATTTTTTCAAGAGGTATTATAAATGAACATACTAGTTATCAACGCAGGCAGTTCCTCTCTAAAGTATCAACTGTTCGATATGAGGACTGAGTCAATCTTGGCCAAAGGCATCTGCGACCGCATCGGAATCGACGGCAATTTGAAACATACGCCTGTTTCAAACGGCAAGCCTGTATTCAACAGCAGTATCCCCCTCCCTACTCACGCTGAAGCGATCAAAGCAGTAATAGAAAAGCTCACCTGCGCTGATTTCGGTGTAATAAACAGCCTTACGGAAATAAAAGCCGTTGGACACCGTGTCGTGCATGGGGGACGAAAATTCTCCGAAAGCGTCCTTATCGACGGGGATGTGCTCGACGTCATAAAGAGCAGCACTTGGTTCGCGCCTTTGCATATCCCCGCGAATCTAATGGGCATCGACGCTTGTCGGGAAGCTATCCCTGGTGTTCCGCAGGTTGCGGTGTTTGACACAGCTTTTCATCGTACGATTCCAGACTACGCGCATATTTACCCTATCCCATATAAGTATTATCAACAATACGATATATTGCGCTACGGTTTTCATGGTACGTCGCACCGCTATGTTTCGGCAAAAGCGATCGAATACCTTGGCGGAAAAGCTGCCGGCACGAAAATCGTCACATGTCACCTTGGAAACGGCTCGTCTCTCGCCGCGATAAAGGATGGTAAAAGTATAGAAACCACGATGGGCATCACTCCGCTCGAAGGTCTGCCGATGGGTACGCGCTCCGGCAGCGTCGACCCTGCGCTTGTCTACATATTGGCGAATCTTGGCGGAGACAAGCCCACGGATTACGCTTTAGACATACTGAATAAGGAGTCCGGCGTTTTGGGCATCTCCGGCATTTCCAACGATTTTCGCGATTTGGAAACCGCTGCCGGGATCGATACGAATAATGGCGAAATGCTCGAAGGCGCCCCTGTCAATGAACGCGCGAAACTTGCGCTTGATGTTTTTTGCTATCACGCAGTTAAGTTCATCGGTTCATACATCGCTGTCATGGGCGGGTTGGACGCCCTGGTGTTCACAGCTGGTATCGGCGAAAACTCTCCATATACCCGAGCCGGCATTTGCAGGTTACTAAACGGTATTGGCATTCGTATAGACATGAGCAAAAATGGTTGCCGGTGTGGCGGCAAGTTTATGAATATCACCGGCGAGGGGTCGATAGCCAAAGTGTTCGTTATACCAACCGATGAGGAGCTTGTTATCGCGCGCGATACAATAGCGATCATCGGCGATTTTTAGATGTTTAGTGTTCCAGTGGGCATCCAAAAACACAGGTTGGTTACAGGCAACGCACTGGTACAGCGATGAAAACTAGTAATAATGGCCGATACTTGTTTGCGGAGCCTGTAACCATTGCGAGTTTTTTGGATACCCACTGTAACTTTAGATGAAATCATCGGCGATTTTTAGATGAAAAAATGTTGACATATATAATCGCGTAATGATAGAATGCTCTGGCCGCTTTGAATGGGCTTTGGCTTTGATGCCGCTCAAGAGAAGGTTTCTTCCGCCCACGATAGCGAGACTCAAATATTATGAGGTGAAACGCGTATGACACATGCAATAATCGAAACAGGCGGAAAACAGTACAGGGTTAAAGAAGGAGATCTGGTCTTTTTTGAAAAAATTCCTGTAGAAAATGAAGAAACGATAGCTTTTTCAAATGTTTTGGCTATCCTGGACGATGAGAACATAAAAATAGGTTCCCCGTACGTCGAGGGCGCGTCTGTTGAGGCAAGCGTACTAAAGCATGGGAAATCAAAGAAAATTATTGTTTACAAGATGCATCCCAAAAAGGGCTATCGAAGAAAGCAAGGACACAGGCAGCCCTATACAAAAGCGCGTATCGAAAGAATCATCGGCGCTGGCGTTTCAGTTGAAATGGAGGAGGATTAAGCAATGGCACATAAAAAAGGAATGGGTTCGACAAGGAACGGGCGCGAAAGCAAATCAAAGCGCCTTGGTCCCAAACGCGCCGATGGTCAGTTTGTATTAGCCGGCAACATACTGGTTCGCCAACGCGGGACGGGTATTCACCCGGGTATCAACGTTGGCAAGGGTAACGATTATACGCTTTTCGCGCTAAAGGACGGCAAAGTTCGCTATGAGGCTATGGGCCGCGACCGTAAGCGCGTTTCTGTTTATGAGGAAGCCACGCAGTTGTAGTAATCCAGTATGGCTGTTTTTTGCGTAATCAAGCTGTATGCAAGCGTCGGTGTTCACCGGCGCTTGCATCCAATAAAACGACATAGGAGGAATTAGAAATATGCGCATAAAAATCACAGCGGACAGTACATGCGACCTCCCGGACGATATTATTGATCGATATAATATCGGTATAGTTCCGCTTTACATAATTAAAGATGAAATAGCTTATAAAGACCGGTTGGAAATCAAAGCCGGCGACATTTTCGAATATGTGGAAAGCGGCGCCGGCATGACTCGCTCCAATGCCGTCAATGTTTATGAATATCAAGAGTATTTTACACAATGGCGTAAAGAATACGACGCCATCATACATATCAGCATAAGCAACTTTTTTTCGGCTTGCTACCAGAATGCGCGCTTGGCGGCTGAGGAAGACGGGAATATTTATGTAGTCAATTCCTTAAACCTTTCCACAGGAAGCGGACATGTTGTACTCAATGCGGCGATTATGGCTGAAGCAGGCATGGCGCCGGACCAGATTGTTCGCGAACTTGAGCTGCTGATCCCCCGCATCGAGGTGAGCTTTGTAATTGGTACGCTGAAATACCTACACAAGGGCGGACGTTGTTCCGGACTTGCCGCGCTCGGAGCGAATCTTCTCAAGTTGAATCCATGTATCGAGGTAATCGACGGAAAAATGGATGTCGGTAAAAAATACCGTGGTAGCTTTGATAAGGTGATCATGCAATACGTCGAAGACAAGCTGTCAAGCCGCGATGATATCGACAATGGGCGAATTTTCGTAACTTACCCGCCAACCACGTCGGATGAGCTTATTGCCGATGTAGTAGATAAAATCAAGTCCATTATTAATTTTGACGAGATAATTTGTTGCCAAGCCGGTTGCGTCATATCCAACCACTGCGGGCCTATATGCGTGGGGCTACTGTTCTGCCGAAAACCGGGCGCTATATAGGATTTAGAATTATACTCGCGAGTATAACCAAAAGTCCCAGTAAGAATATATAAATGAACATTATCAGCAGAAATCCCCTGCGGAGATTTTAGTATTATTTCCACAGGAAATTCTGCATGTCCATAGATTGTCATATCGTCAAGAAAATTATTGAGTTGCACGAAGGAACCTACGGCGTCACATTGGAAGTCGGGAAATGCAGTACATTTTGGTTTACGATTAGTACCTTAATGGTTATCTTCTGTAAATAAAAACAAGAAAATCCTCTCGTCTAACGCCATATTCTGACTCCTGACTTCTGAATTCTGGCACCGCACGTTGGGTTGTGGGTAAAGCCCACTTTAGTATTTGAAACCGCCAAAATAATATACCGGATAACTCTTATACTGGAATTCCCCAATTGCCTCAAAATCGTGTACTGCTGCAATGCCTACAGCCTGGATTTGTTTAATAAGGTTCTCAGTAGAGTTATAAAGTGGGTTTATATTTAAGTCAGCCAAGGTAACATTAATTAGTTTTTCATCATTCATTATGGAAGCCAATGTACGGTAGTGACCATCAATTATATAGTGATATCCATCCAGAGCAACAATAGAAATAGGTTCGTCTATATGTTTTCTTTTTTCTTTATAATCAAGTAGAGTTTTAATATTTATGTCACTTACCTTTGCTAGTGGATATAACAATTTCGGGGATAAAAGAATATCATGTTGTTTATTTTCCGCCTCAATAAACTCTTGATATTTTATATATATAATACTTGCCAGTTCGTTTGCTGTAGCATATGTCGAATCGACTACAAGGTCATAATTTGAGTAGTCAAATGTATCAACTCCATAAAAATCCATAAAACGGCTGTTTTCGACTTTACTGCGTTCAATCATTTTTTGTTTAGCATCTTCAAGATTATCGTAGACTTCTTCGTCTCCGCGCGGGTTTGTCATTACTCTGGTAGCTGCAACAAGAGGGTCAATAGTAACAAAGACCTTAAAGGAATTATCAGCAAATTTCCAAGCCATGCGTGAATCAAAGATAATTGTTACGTCTTTTTTTTCAATGGAAATCTTAGTGGTTGTGTCATCTATTAGGTGATCATAGTTTTTGTCTTGAGTCATTAGTTGATTCATTTCAAGAGTGCTCAAATTATGCTGGAGCGCGAACTCCCTTTGCAACGCGCCAGTGCTAAATATTTGAAAACCAGTATCAGTTTTTAATATATTAGATATTGTTGATTTGCCACTCCCAGGTTTGCCTGTTATTGATATATGCATGATGTTTATTACTCCTCTGTTGCAGACCATGGCTTTTAAGTTATATTAATATATCATAATGCGGTTTGCGTCCGCAATCTAAATTTTAGCGAGACAGCTCTTTGGCGCATATCGGGAAAGATACCCAATATGCGCCAAAGAGTACGACAGTCAATTTTTAAGAAGTTTGGAATTGACAAGAACATTTATATCCAGAACAACTCGTTTTATTATTGACCTCAATTTTTCGTATGGCTATTCCTGTTCGATCTCCTGTTCGATCTCCAGGTTTTCGACCATGCGTAGAGCCATTAGGATTGCCTGTTCGCGGGTCGCTATAGCGTAACCTGTTGCTCGCTGTACGCTTGTAACCGCTCGCGGCGCAAACAAATTGTTGCCGATGCCGCGAATAATTTCGTTAGCAGACATGAAATACACGCTTTCCCTCGCCCACGGTGAAATATCGGCGTCATCGTCAAACAGTTCAGGTTGTTCAAAATCTAACTTAAACTCCGAGTCTGTCTCGTATGTCCAACCTGGTATCGTAGCGCCCTTAAACACACGCGTCAAAGCAGTCGCAGCCTGTTCCCGGGTAAGTTCGGTATCAGGAGAAAACTCTGTAGCTGAAACACCAACCATAATCCCGGCGTTATAAGCTTTCAGCGCGTCTTCATCCTGAGTATCAACGAACGGGTTTTCAGCAATAGGCTCAACAGTTGTTTCAGCAAGGTTTTCATAAACCTTGACGACAACGCCTGCAAACTCAGTCCTGGAAATCTGCCGTCTTAAGTCTATTTCCGGCTTCAATAGCGGAGGCGGAATGATACCAAGCTTCACGGCCTTCTTTAGCTCCGGCTCAGCCCAAACAGAGTGTAGCGGTAGCTCAATCTCTTCCTCAGCCTCTACCTCTGGCTCTTCTTCAGGTTCCACAAGCGGTTGAGTGCTTCCGCCGGTGTTGCCGCCAGGTTTGACGTTGGTGTCAGGTGTGGGATCTATTTCTATTATTAAACACTCGCTACGTAGACCATCGTTACTTACACCAACAATATATATAGATTGTGCATTCTCGTTTAACAAATCAACATTATTGAAAGTGTTTTCCCCTTCTTGCATTTTTGCGTCTGCCTTAGTGAAATCATCTTTAAATGAAGGAGCGTTTCCGCTTTTTTCAATCACTTTGTAGTAATAATCCCCACCATAGGAACTATTAAATGAAACTTTTGCTTTTAGCGGTTCTATTCTTTCTTTTGTGATTTCACTTAAGTATTTGCCAGAAATAAGCTGTACATAATCAGATGTTTTGTTATTCTCAAAAGCATAATCAAAATCACCATACTCAAAGTCTGAGTCTGGAACAAAACGGTAATTATAGTAATCAGAAACAACAATTGTTCCACTTGGTCCGTTGTAGCTGTTTCCGCTACCTATACCCACCTCGGCGTATGTTTTACCATTTGCTGTAACAGTACCTCCGCTGATGGAAATAGTACCAGCACTACCATTATTACCACCACCAATACCCGCGCCATATTGCCCACTTGTTGCTGTAACAAAACCTCCTGTAATGGAAATAGTACCAGCACTACCATTATTACCACCACCAATACCCGCGCCAAATTGTCCACCTTTTGCTGTAACAAAACCTCCTGTAATGGAAATATTACCAACACTACCATTATTACCACCACCGATACCTGCGCTATTGGGGCCTCCGTATGCAAAAACTTGGCCATCTATAATGGTAAGAGTTCCACCTTCAATAACATTTATTGCTGCACCAAAAGTGTTATCCCCATCAAACGAAATAGTTAGGATTCCATTACCCTTGCTACTGTCGTCAATTATTAATTCTGCATTGTCATCAATTTTTATTCCGTTTTGCGATGATTTGATTTCGATTTTCAGATTACAACCATTAAGATTAAGTGTGAGATCGTGATCTATTTCTAGCTCTCCAGTTAGATTATCTATATCAGTACCCAAGGTAACAAGGTCAATATCAGGGTTTGCAACAGCAGTCTGCAAATCTTCTTTATTATTCACGATCTCTTCCCCCGCTGCATTTGTCGCCATCGGTAGCCACATTACCATCATTGTCATAACCAGCGTAAGCGTTATTACGCTGCGTGTTAGTTTTCTTATCATTTTTTGTTCCTCCTATATTTAGTCATTATTTCGATCAATAAACTCAAAAATTGCGCAAACATGCGGGTTCAAGGTCAAGTTTACCGGGTTCCTCCGAGGACGCCCCCCTCCCACCGCATTCGCAAGTGTCTTTGGACGGAGGGCGATATGACAGTACCGTAGTGTGGTCATATCAATAATTCTCGTTCCTAAACCCTTTATTGTATAATTCTTACAACTGTGTAATTCTTACAACCGCTTGGTCGGTGGTAGTTTCCAACTAGCTTCTCAACAAACATTAAGTCACACGTTTTGGGATATTTGCGGAGGAGTATAGTGGTGAACTATTCATCTCTTTGTCCCCTCCCCTCTCGCTAACGAGTGGGGAGGGGACGCCTGAGCTAAAATCTTTTCGATCGTGTGTTAACTTGTTTTCCTGATAAGGGGCTACTTTCCAAATTGTTTATTCCGCAAAATCAGAATCAATTAGATCGCACAACGTGTTGACAGCGTCAGCTTCGTCCTGCCCGTCTGCTATTATACTGATTGTAGCGCCTTGCGCTACTCCAAGCGACAAAACGCCCAAAAGGCTTTTCGCGTTTACCCTGCGCTCGTCTTTTTCAATCCAAATACTGCTCTTGAATTCGTTGGCTTTTTGAATGAGAAACGTAGCAGGTCTTGCGTGAATTCCAATCTGTTTTTTTACTGTCGCTTTTTTTTCGTACATTGGCGCTCCTCCTTACCATTGTGTTTTCAATATCCTTACTTTACCAAATATGAAGTGTAACGTCAATAAGCAATTCATAAAATTCATAAAAGACGCATGATGCACAGAGGTTTAGCGCTAGCTTATTCTTTCTACGCTCCACCGGTTTTTGACATAGCGAAAGGTTTTTGTAATAAATCGCTTCTGTTGTATGCAATGACAAGCTCACTCGACCCAATAGCGTAATAAAACGTGTATTGATGGAAGTATATATGTACACCGTCGCTGGAAAGCCAGAAAACAGCGTTGTCTCCACACTGTTCCTTAACGGATAGCTCAAAATAAGAATTGTATTGACCGTCTTCATATCCGAGTGCCATCTCGTCGAGTCCATCGCCCAACGCGCTGTGATAGTTGATATATTCATTGTATAGAACTTCAGTAATGTCATCCTCGCTTATACTGAAAACATCGTAAATTGACAGAAGCCCGCCGGTGCTTACGTCAAATACGCGGCCGGACAGTTCATAGCTTCCATGCGCGCCAAGGGCGTCCCAATCCGCGTAGCAAACGAACGAGATATATTTGTTGATCCGATAGCTTTCTTCCCATACATCCAAGCTACCGCCGACCCTTCCCGCTTGCGCCTCGCTATACACGTATCCCTCGCGGCTGTCATACGCTTCAGGCAAATAATCAAAATCGTCAAGATTGTAGCCCTTAAGGTCGTTTTCAAACACTTCGTTCATTCTGCGAGAGCTTGCGCCTTCTCCGGCAAACACAGGTTGAAGAACTTCGTTTCGAGCCAGAAGGACGCCATCGTCGGCGCGCAATTCCTGGTATAGCGTCTGCTTTATCTCATACTCGGGTATTTTATCAATCGTAGCGTCACTGTCGATTTTGTCCGGAAGCGGTGACGGATCTTCATTGTTGTCGACTGTATCCTGGATATCGATTTCGTCGTCGATGCTCTCAGGCGGTTCATCAGCGATGCTGTCAGGCGGTTCGTCGTTGGGTGTTGAAGTGCCTAAATTTACGCATGACATAGCGGTAGCCAACATGAGTATGATTGCAAGCGCAATCGTAGCAATTCGCATTTTCATTTTCGTTCCTCCTTGTATTTTTAATCCATTAGTGAACACGGGAACCGTCCCCGTGCTCACTCATCATGTTCTTTCAGCCTCTTTGCGTAACTTGATAAGCACCGATTCATGATTTCTTCCGGCCTTACTCCGTTTTGTTTTCCGATATCACAAAAAATCTTATAAACTTCGTGTCTTACAGCTACAACAACTTCTTTATTCAACTTGGAGTAATAGGGATTCTTTATAGCTCCCTTGAAGTCCTCCACAGTGTATTCAGCTTTCATAACCGAAACCTCCATAATATATTTTACTCTCATTCCGATCTTCATCTTCACTATAGCTCTATTATCGTGACGCCGTCTTCGCCTTCACCGTAGCGCCCTAGGCGGAACGATTTTATTGCTCGTTGCTCGCGCTTTAGCGCCTGGTGTACAGCCTGTCGCAGAGCGCCGGTCCCTTTGCCGTGTATCACCGTCACTGTGTTGAGTTTGGCCATGCGCGCGTTATCCAGGAAACGTTCAAAAACCGGTATTGCTTCGTCTATCACCATACCTCGTATGTCCAGCTCAGGTTTCGCGACCAGGTCGCGCAACTTCGCTTCCGATTTATCAAGTTGCTTTTTTATTTCCGGTTGTTGCACCGTTTCGACAAGGGTTACTTCGTCTTTGCGGGCGGTAATTTTCATTATGCCGGCCTGTAGGGAAAGCACGCCTTCCGGGCTGACCGAAATGACGTCCGCGAATGTCCCTAGGCTCCTGAGCTTGACTTTATCCCCTGGGACCGGATCGCGCTCGGGCGGCGCGTCTTCCTCCTCTTGGTCAGCATTGCTGTCCATCGAGTCCACCGCTTCGTTGAGCTTCCTAAATAGCTCAGCTTTCTCTTCATTGAGCCTTTGCCAGTTTTCGTCAGCCACAGCCTTACGGCGCATCTCGCCGAGTTCATCCATCACCGACTCCGCCGCCTTCCGGGCCTCGTCCAGTATCCGCGCAGCTTCCCGTTTAGCTATCGTTTCCGCTTTTTCCCGTTTGCGGTTTAGACGGTTGTTTAATTCATCTGCTTTCCGCTTGCTTTCTTCGGCGTCGCGCAGAAGCTTTCCTGTTTCGAGCCTTTCCCCTTCCAGGGCTACGCGTGTCGCTTCGAGGTTTGCCAATATGTCTTCAAACGCGGCGTTTTCAGTGTTGACGCGGCTTTTGGCGCCCTCAATCACTTCCTCAGGCAGCCCAAGTCGTTTGGAAATAGCGAATGCGTTGGATTTCCCAGGTATCCCTGTTATCAGCCTGTATGTCGGCCTGAGCGTCTCAACGTCGAACTCACACGAGGCGTTGACGACGCCCTTTTGTGTAAGTGCGTACGTCTTAAGCTCCACGTAATGCGTCGTCGCGGCAATGAGAGCTCCTTTATTCCTCGCGTATTCGATGATCGCTATCGCTAACGCGGCGCCTTCGACAGGGTCTGTACCCGCGCCCAATTCATCGAACAATAGCATCGTATTCGCTTCGCAATCCTTAAGAATACCGACGATATTAGTCATATGTGAGGAAAATGTCGACAAAGACTGTTCAATTGACTGTTCATCGCCAATATCCGCCAATATCTCGTCGAAAACAGGCACGACACTTCCTTCGTCGGCAGGGATGTGTAAACCGCACTGGGCCATTGCGCATAGCAGCCCCAACGTTTTTAGCGCCACGGTCTTTCCGCCCGTATTAGGCCCGGTTATGACGAGCGTGTCGAATTCGCCGCCGATCAGTATATCGATCGGGACCGCTTCCTTCGGGGGCAAGAGCGGATGTCGCGCGTTTCTGAGCCTTACGCGTGTTTCCGTCGATATCGTCGGCTCTACCGCGTTTAGTTTTAGCGACAGCTTAGCTTTAGCAAATATATGGTCAAGTGTCGTCAACGCTTCAAAGTCTCCCGCTATATCGTCGCCGCAATCCGCGACGTTAGCTGAAAGCTCCGCCAGTATTCGCTCTATTTCCTGTTTCTCCTTTGCCTCTAATTCCCGCAATTCGTTGTTGATTTGCACTACCGCGAGCGGTTCGATAAACTGCGTCGCCCCGGATGAGGATATGTCATGTACAAGACCGGGCACGGCTGATTTGAACTCAGCTTTTACCGGGACTACGTATCTGCCGTTCTTTATTGTTATGATAGGTTCCTGAAGCGCTTTTGAATATGCTGGCGAGGTGATGATTTTATTGAGCGTCTGCCTTATTTTGTCCCCTGCGATCCGTATATGTCTTCTAATATCTGACAATTCGCTGCTTGCCGAGTCGGCAATTTCTTCTTCCGCGATTATCGCTGATGATATCTTCTCTTCGAGGAATTTATTTGAGCTTAGCGAGTTGAACAAATAGTCGATAGCGGTTTTGCCATTTTCTTTTTCCCATGAAGCGTGATAGGATATCGCCATGATAGAAGCATGGAGGAGCGACGCGATATCAAGGAGTTCCCTAGTGTTAAGCGTACCCCCGACCGCGGCGCGCCTTAGCGCTCCACGGATATCTCTTATTCCTGAAAATGGTGGGCCGCTTCTTAGCGCCATCATTTTTTTGGCGGATGTCGTTTCCTCAAGGCGGCTTTTCACAGCGTATGTATCGCCCGACGGAAGAAGTGAGCGAGCCGCGCTCTTTGCGGTTTCGCTGACAGCCTCGGCCGCGAGCATGTCAAGAATGTCTGGCAATTCAAGTATTCTCAAAGATTTCTCATATTGTGTCATTTGGCTATTTCCTTATAATAATCCAATGTGCGGAAACGGCGGTCGAGCTGGACGATAAGAAATTCCTCCGTAGCGGCCGCTAGTTCGCGCAGGGCGGCTTCACCAAGGGAAAATGAGAAAAGTTTTTTGGGATCGCAGTTTATAATGTACCTGGCTGCGCTAATAGCGCCCCGGTTGAGCGCGATCCCGTCCTGTGACATATTTGATATCGGGTCGGAATGCTTGCAACCACCGCAAACGATCGTCCCTTCGACAAGATCAAGGTGCGCCCGCTCCATATCACGGCGTCCGCATAGTCGGCAACTTTCAATTTGAGGGGTGAAACCCGAGATAGCCATTAACCTTAATTCAAACGCCGGTTTTACATACTCAGGCGTTTTAATTTTCTCGCTGAGCGCGAATAGTCCATTGAGGCATAACGCAAGAAGATCAGGGTTGGGGCAATCCTCGTCCGCTACCGTTTCCGCCAATTCTGCGAAATAGGCGCCAAGCGCAAGAAGCGCAATATCGTCCCTTAGTCCGATAAACTGCTCGACACTCCTTGCCTCGGTGAGCGTCCATCTGTCCCGGCTGCAATAAATTGTCATTTCAGAAAAAGCCAGCAATTGCGTCGTTGCCATAAGCTTGCTATTTTTACGTAGAGCGCCGCGCGCGGATACTGTCAGTTTGCCCTCGTCCCCTGTCAGAACCGTCAGTATTTTGCTTGAATCCTTGTAAGCTGTTTCACGCAGTACAAGCCCCGTCGTGTTAATATACATCTCTATACACTTTACTTGTAACTATTAAGTTAACTTTACTTTGTATATCCAAAGTTTTTTATCATTGTCCCACTGTCGCGCCAGTTTTCCTTGACCTTGACCCACGTTTGCAGAAAAACCTTCGTTCCCATGAAAACCTCGATATCCATCCGGGCCATTTCGCCAACTTTTTTCAGCATCGCGCCGTTTTTTCCTATGATCATCCCTTTATGACTTTTCTTTTCACAATAGATCGTAGCGTCGATATCTATCATTTCACTGTTGTCGCGCTCAGAGAATTTATCGATCTCGACAGCCGTCCCGTGCGGTATCTCGTGGTCCAAGCAAAAAAGGAGTTTTTCCCTTATTATCTCAGCTATTATCTGTTTTTCAGGTTGGTCGGTAATCATTCCGTCCGGGAACAGTTGAGGCCCTTCTTTGGAGTATCTTTCGAACACCTCAAGCAGGCTAGGTATTCCGTCGCCGTTTTTTGCCGATATTGGTATGATCGAGTCGAACCCATAACGCCTCGAATAGCGCTCTATTATCGGCAGAGTTAAGTCGACCCTGATGGTGTCGATCTTGTTTATAATCAGGACGGCTGGCGTTCCCGTACGGCTTATATGGTCGATGAGCATTTCCTCTTGCGGCCCTATGTTGTCGATCGGTTCGACCATGATAGCCACCGCGTCCACATCGATAACACTTTCTTTAACGACGCCGACCATATATTCGCCCAGTAGTGTCCGGGCTTTGTGAAATCCTGGCGTATCGAGCAGAATCATCTGTGTCTCGCCGTGAGTAAGCACCCCGCGTATCCTGTTTCGCGTCGTCTGGGGTTTTGGCGACACGATCGCGATTTTCTCTCCTGCAAGTGCATTAGTGAGAGTCGATTTGCCTACGTTTGACCTGCCTGCTATCGTTATCATCGCGGTTTTATTAATCATCTGAATACCCTAATTCCCACATTATCCGCTTCTCGCTCTCGCGCATATTTCTTGCTTCCGTTTCATCTCCATAATGGTCGTATCCCAGCAAGTGCAGCACTGAATGTATTGTCAGGTAAACAGTTTCCCGCTCGCGCGTATGCATAAGTTTATGCGCCTGTTTGCCCACGCGTTCCGCAGAGATGACGATTTCTCCCAGTGGCAATAACCCTGTAGCGAGGTCGATCATATCAGGAGTTGCACTGAACCTGCCTGGTAGAAACACATGCATTGGAAAAGACAGCACATCGGTAGATTTGTCGATCCCGCGGAATTCTTTGTTTAGTTTGCGAATTTCCTTATTGTTCGTAATAAGCACGCTAATCTCGCATGGCACGTCCACGCCTTCAACATTTAGCGTTATCCAGACGCACCTTTTTATCAGCGGTATAAATAACCTGTCCGTTTTCTTTACCCCGCTATGGCGGGCTACTATCTTATGTTCGCTCATTTTTGTTTAATCTCACGTCCTATCTTTCCATGATCCGTTTTTACAGTGGATTCCGCGCTTGCTCGTGGCTTTTTCCCGCGTTTGTCATATGCCTCGATAATTTTCGATACAAGTTCATGCCGGACGACGTCCGCTGAAGTCAGGGTGCATATTTCTATATCGGGGATGTTATCCAACACCTTCATCGCGTCGCGTAGCCCGCTAGTTTTGTCGGGGGGCAGGTCGATTTGCGTTATGTCTCCCGTGACGACGATTTTTGAGCCAAAGCCCATCCTTGTTAGGAACATCTTCATCTGCTCGCGCGAGGTGTTTTGAGCCTCGTCGAGTATGATGAACGCGTCGTCGAGCGTCCTTCCGCGCATGTACGCGAGCGGCGCGACCTCGATATTTCCACGCTCAAGGTACTTGTTATACGTATCGGCGCCCAGGAGTTCAAAGAGCGCGTCATACAACGGGCGTAGGTATGGGTCCACTTTGCTTTGCAGGTCGCCGGGCAGAAACCCCAGCCTTTCACCCGCTTCGACAGCGGGGCGGGTTAGGATTATTCTGTTTACCGACTTGCTTCGAAACGCCGCGACCGCCGCCGCGACCGCCAGGTATGTTTTCCCTGTTCCTGCCGGTCCGATCGCGAGCGTAACGCTATTTTTCATGATCGCGTCGATGTATTTTCTTTGCCCCAGCGTTTTGGCCTTGACCGGTTTTCCTTTTGCTGATATGCATACCACATCGCGCGTAATCTCGCTTATTTTGTCGTCCTTGCCGTCTTTGACAAGGCTGATGATGTATCGTACGCTGTGGGCGTCGATTTGTTCGCCCTTGGCCGCTAGAGTAAGCAAGCCGTTTATCGCGTGTTCCGCATAATACGCGTTTTCATCATTTCCTGATATGTTCAGTTCCGAGTTTCTATCTGTAATCTTAACGTTTAGGTCGTTTTCGATAATTCTGAGGTTCTCATCGAAAGACCCAAAGACGCTGATAATGTTTTCAAGCCTGTCGACACTCATTGTCTTATCGCCCATTCATCAATAACTCCTTCCATACTTGTGGTCAAATATCCGCTTACAGTAATTCTATCACATCTGAGGTGATAAATTCCAGTGTTTAGGACTAAATAGTTATTGTATTTGCTACTTCTTTGCAATTGTTCAGAGGGTATCCAAAAAACTCGCAATGGTTACAGGCTCCGTACACAAGTTTAGCCCATTGTACATGTTTTCACCGCAGTGCCAGTGCGTTGCCTTTAACCAACCTGTGTTTTTGGATGCCCTCTGGACTGCAACTACTTCTTTAGCCGCGAAACCAATTCTTCGTCCGGCGTCGCTATTATTGTCTTGTAGTCCGTATAAATCACCATCCCTGGCCGCCCGCCCGGTCGCCTTTTTACATGTTTGACCAGCGTGTAATCGACAGGGGTTTTGCCGCTATCGCGCGCTGAAGAATAATAAGCCGCAATGGACGCCGCCTCGTTGAGCGAGGCCGCGTCCGGTGGTTCGCCGTCGCATGAAATTATCACATGTGCGCCATGGGACTTTTGCGCGTGAAGCCAAATGTCTGATCTCGCGGCAGCCTTAAGTGTCAGCTTGTCATTTTGAGTATTGTTCCTGCCCGCAAAAATCCGCATCCCTGTGGACGACTCAAACCGCGTCGGCTCTGATTCGACCGGTTTGTCTTTTGCACTTTTCTGTGATTTGATATACCCTGTACGCATAAGCTCGCTCCGGATTTCGCTTAAACCGCTCTCGCTGTCCGTGAGCTTGATCTCTTCAAGGACACTCGATAGATACTCCAACTCGCTTTCACCCAACTGTATCTGTTCTGACAGAAACTTCAGCGCGTTTTTTGCTTTCGAGTAGTCCTTATAATATTTCTCCGCGTTCTGCTTTGGCGACTTTCGCGTATCCAGCGCGATCTCACGCCACCCTCCATCCTCTGAATAGAAGTCTTCCGCGCGCAGGACGCTGTGCCCCTTTTTCATCAGGTGCAGATTAGCCATAATTATATCGCCGCATTCTCTATACCAGTCGCGGTTATTCGTATTATTTAGTTCTTCCCGCTGCAGCGAGAGTTTGCGAATAAGCCTGTCGCGCGCTGTTGAGACAGTCCTGGACGTCGCCGCCGCCCGCTGGCTCTGACGCAAGATCTGCGCCGAACGTGTATAATATTCGTCGAGCAATTTTGAGAAGCTTTCATATCTTCTGATGTCCAGCGAGCTTTCATATTGCGTTATTCTGGTATATGAAAAATCTCTGGGGCTATTGTCAAAATCTATGATCATCCAAGGCTCAAATTTCCCGGATCCAGCTTGCTCCATAAGCGTAAAGAACGCGGTACAAAGAGCTTCCCCGCCGTCGTTTACCCTATTGACAAGCAAATCCAGCTCCCCGTATGCGCGCCACAAAATCTCACGGCATATAAGCGGAGATAGCGCCGCAAAGTTTGCTAGCAGCCACGCGTCGATCTGTTTTTCAGAGTGTTGGCTAAATAGTTCCCGCCACTTTTCGGCAGAAACGGACAATGGGTCCTGTTTTCCCTGTTGGGTGGGCGGCGGATGGTATATCAGCCCCGGAAGGACATAACGTTTTCCGAATGGTTCTCCGCCGTTATGCCTTACGCATCCAATGATCATTCCGCCGTCATCTGTAAGGATAATATTGGAACTGCGCCCTATTAGCTCTACAATCAGATGTTTTTCCGAAACAAGGCCCATCGCGTCCTTTGCCTCAAGCGCTAAATCCAGCACCCGTTCCGCCGGCGGTTGCGTAATGTCGGTTATTCTAGCGCCGGTGATATGCTTTCTGAGCAGCATACAGAACATAGGCGGGGAACCTGGGTTTTCAAATTTATATTCGGTCAGATGCAAACGCGCGTCTCCTGTTCCGGATGATATCAGAAGGTTGCATGGCGGCGCGTCTCCGCCCCGGAGCGATAGGATTATTATATCCCGCTCCGGTTGCCGCACTTTGTCTACCTTCATGCCTATTATCCGTCCGCGCAGCTCTTCCTTGACAGCCATAAGGCAAATTGCGTCCAGCGCCATTTATGTAACGACCTTATTTCTTTCAATGATAATATCAAAAAGTTCGCTCAACCGATCTGTGTCCCCTTTTAGGTATAAATAACCAAAAAGCGCTTCAATCCCTGTAGCGATGTGGTATTCCTCATATGTCGAAGCGCGCGGGACCGTATTGGCGTGCGCGTTGCGGCCGCGTTTGAACAGAGTCATTTCCTCCTCGCTGAGTTTCGGCAAAACACGATCCGCAGCTTCGGCTTGCGCCTTAGCGGAAACATAAGCTACAGTTCCGCCGTGGAGTTGCTTTGCAGTTGAGGTTCCCTGCTGGCATAACCATGTCCGGACCATCAACTCAAAAACCGCGTCCCCAACATGCGCCAATCCCAGCACGGATATCCCTCGCAGTTCACCGCTAAAATTTGGCCTTAAGTAATCGCTCATAATATCATCTCCACAGTGGTAAGAATAACAATTGTTACTGTACATTCAGTTTCTGTAACGAAATATTGAACACATTCCCCATAATCAGTATTATAGAACACGTATAAAGCCATATCATCAAAATAATGAATGACGCGAGGGAACCGTACAGCAACGCGTACCTGAAAGAGGCGGAAATCATCCTCGAATAAATTATGCTCGCCACAACCAGAACCACAGTAGCCGCCAGCGAACCCGGAAGCCTATGTATCCTCTTTGTTTCTTTTGGCGCGGATATCATGTATATGCAGTATATCACGCCGAAAAGCAGCAAAAATAAGATTACAAACCGGACCCATGTCCAAATCGTAAGAATCTCCCCCAATTTGAAATGCGTTTCCAGTATTTGCATGAGCCAACTGCCAGAGAGCAACACCAGCCCGGAAACATATACCGCCGCAAGGAAAGCTATTGACAAAAGAAAACTGAGAGCGCCTCTCTTAACGCCTGTGAACCGCATTTTTCCTTGTATTTCACCCATAATTCCGATAAAGGAGCGAAACGCGGCGGAAGACGACGTCAGCATTGCCGACAGGCCAATAACAATCATCAACTCTGAACTGTTGCCGGTGACATATCTCAAGAAATCAGTAATAGTCGAAAAAGCCTGTGCCGGCACGATATCCTCAAGTAACACAAACACATCAGATTCATATACACGTAGGCTCCCGAGTATAGCGCTGACGCAAATGAGGAACGGAAAAACCGATATAGTGAGATAGTATGATAACGCCGCCGCGCTACGAGAAACATGCCTATTGACAAAAATGCCGGTCATTTCCCTGATAATATTCACAGGGCGCGTATTCACGCTATCATCGCCTCCTGTCGCAAGCGGCTGGCGCCTGCTCCGGTTAGCTAGCAACTTACAAAAACTGTATCTGTTCAGAGGGTGTCCAAAAACTCGCAATGGTTACAGGCTACGCACACAAGTTTTGGACAATAATACAAGTTTCAACCGCAATACCAGTGCGTTGCCTGTAACTAACCTGTGTTTTTGGATGCCAACTGAACAGTGACCTGAAACTTAAGGACGCATTAGCAAAGAACAGTACAAGCTCGTCGAGCTTGGCTGTACTGTTCAGTATTTGCTAATCAAGCTATATGTTTCCATATGCTATTTTGAGTTGAAAATCTTGAAAATCGTGTCGAACGGGTCCTCCTCAATCGGCGGCGGGGGCGGCGGCGGCTCCGGAGTGGGCATCGGCGGGAGATCTCTTTTAATTGTGGAAGTGTCGAAAAATACATCTGATTTTTTATCTTTGCTACTTGACGCGGTCGCGCTGTCTTCAAATCGCGTCGCTATGACGACGACCCGAATTTCATCTTCCATATCTTCGTCAAATGAGGCGCCAAATATGATATTCGCGTCAGGGTGCGCGGCTTCTTGGACCAGGCTTGCAGCGGCTTCCACGTCGTCAAGCCCGATATCCAGGGAACCTGTGATGTTTATCAAGACGCCGAGCGCCCCGTCTATCGAGGTCTCCATAAGCGGGCTTGTGACGGCGGCGCGGGCAGCTTCTTCCGCTTTCCCCTTGCCTGCCGCGTGTCCGACGCCCATATGCGCAAACCCAGCGTCTTTCATTATCGCTGTTACGTCGGCAAAGTCCAGGTTAATAAACCCAGTATTCTTTATCAGTTCAGAAATGCTGACAACCGCCTGGTGAAGGACGCCGTCAGCAATTTCAAATGCATTTGCAAACGTAAGTTTTTGTTCGGAAACGCTTTTTAGCCTGTCGTTTGGTATAACCAGGAGCGAATCGACCTTGCCAAGCAGGGCCCTGATGCCTTCTTCGGCTTGTTCCATCCGCCTTCTGCCTTCAAAACTGAACGGTTTTGTAACAACGCCAACAGTCAGGGCGCCGCTTTCCCGCGCGATATCAGCTACAACAGGCGAAGCACCGGTACCGGTACCACCGCCCATACCGCCGGCGATGAACACCATATCAGTATTCTCAATAGCCTTCGCGATGTTGTTTCGGCTCTCCTCCGCCGCCTTTTTGCCGATTTCAGGATTCGAACCTGCCCCCTGCCCCATTGTCAGTTTTTCGCCGATCTGGATCTTGGAATCCGCGTTTGAAACAGATAGCGCCGGCTTATCCGTATTTATCGCAATAAACTCAACACCCTGCGTTCCCGAGGAAACCATCCTGTTGACAACATTGTTCCCTGCCCCGCCGATTCCGGCTACTTTTATTACAACAACATTGTCAGGACCGCTTTCTAATGAAAACGACATGTTCATATCCCTCCATTTTTTTATTCTTATAATTTTACTACTTTTTCGCCTGGTACTCACATTATATAGGGTTCTATCTAAGAACTATTCACTAAATCCGGATATTTACAGCTATTTTATCTCTATTTTACCCTTTGGTCAATAGGTTATTGAATTTTTTTCCAAATCACCCTATTAAAGGGTTACTATTCAGACGGCATCCAAAAACACAGGTTGGTTACAGACAACGCACTGGTACACTGTTGAAAACTAGTAATAATGGCCAAAACTTGTGTGCGGAGCCTGTAACCATTGCGAGTTTTTGGATACCCCTGAACTGTAACATTGAAGGCAGAGTTCATCATGTTTTTGGAGTGAACCTGTATTCGCCGTTCTGTCCAGACATATTTATTTCACCGCTTATGTCAACAGAGGAGCTTTCAGTATTTATCTTGGTTACATGGTCAGGCAGTTGGCTTAATTTATGCCTTACGTTGCTCGGGTTGCCAAGTATTACCCTGAAGCGCCCTAAATATCCAAAGTTAATATTGCTCGTATTAGCTACGTCAAGATAAGATATATCATTTTGCATGCCTTCTTTTTCAATCGCGGAAAGTACATCTTTCAAGTATTGAAGCTGGTTTTCATTGCCCATTTCAGCCTTTAGCGGACTTCCCTCCGCAGGGTCGACCGGCGTAGATAGTCCTGTGATTTCGATCAACCCTTCAGGTAAGCTGTCAGCTTTTTTTAAGACTTTGCAATCTGAATCGACAATTAACACTCCGCCCTGATATGTAAACGCTGCCAGAGCCGTGCTTTCAGTCACTTCAATAAGTATAGCGGAAGGCGGCTCGCGTTTAATTTTTACGTCGCGGACGAATGGCATTTCTGCTTGGATTTTTTCCAAAGCTGCGTCCATGTCAAAAAACAATAAATTGTCGCTTGGAGATATTCCTGACGATTCGATGATTTCTTCCCGCGAGTACATCGATATGCCGGTCACGTTGATTTCCATTATTCTTGTAAAAACGCTTAAGCCGAACACGGTCAGAAAACCTATTGCGAGGACGCTTGCCGGCAAGTATAGAACAGTGCTTCTGCTGATACGTCTTTTTTTTCGTTCACTCATTACAGCGCCCCCTTTCGACAAAAATAAAATCCGGAATTGCTAATTGTTAATTTTTAATTGTAAGTGACATTACCACTTCTATTATCCTTTCAACAGCGTCCGGCGCGGCGAGGGCCTTTTGCGCTTGCGACATCCTCTCCAGCGCGTCCCTGTTCGAAAGAAGGGACGATACGACGTCGAATAAAGTTTCTCCCGTGCAGTTTTTCTCAAGTATTACCTCAGCTCCGCCTACCTTTAAAAGTTGTTTAGCGTTTTCTTCCTGATGATTATTTGTCACATACGGCGACGGTACGAGTACAGCCGGTTTGCCCATCGCGGCTAGTTCCGCCAATGTCGACGCGCCTGCGCGGCATACCACCAAATCCGCCGCTGCCATTACAGAAGGCATATCATCGATGTATTCCTTCATTTCTATCCCTTCCGGTAAATCACCTGGCGCCCCAAGCCGAGCGAGCCGGTTTTTCATTTCTTTAATCGCTTCATTGCTGCCAGCCGCGTGTATATGATCGAAACTCCCTCTATCGATGTTGAGCTTAATAAACTCGCTTATCGTAGCGTTCATCTTTTCCGCGCCCTGCGAGCCCCAAAAAGACAATACCAGCGGTTTGCTTCCAATCCTTTTTGTTTTGTCGCCCTCACTTTGCGCCCTGAATCCCACGCGTACCGGGGTCCCCGTGAAAATAACTCGTTCCGGTTTCCTATACAACTTTTCAAGTCCCGGGAAAGAGACGAGTACTTTGTCCACTGTCGCGCTGAGCAGTTTCGCCGTCAATCCGGGGATGGCGTCGGATCCGTGTATCACAGTTGGAATACCCATCTGTGACGCTTTTTTCAAAATCGGATAACATATGTACCCTCCTGTCCCAATAACAGCGTCCGGTTTAAACCTCCTTAAGAGTTTCTCAGCCTTTATCCCCGCAGTCGTTAGATTTCTTGCTGTTTTCAGGTTGTACGCGAGTTCACTCAGCGATAGGCCTCGTTTTAGACCGCTCATTTTAATATTTACTAAATGGAACCCGGCGAGCGGGATGAGCTTTTTTTCCAAGTCCTTGCCGGCGCCGACAAATAGGATTTTTGAGTTCCGCACTGTCCGGCGTAGTTGGATCGCAATTGCCAGCGCGGGATTGATATGCCCAGCTGTTCCGCCGCAGACAAGCAGAAAATTCATTCTATATCCCTCGTTTCCGCTTTAGTTAACGGTATCTCGCGGGAGACAGCCAGGATGATGCCCATCTGTACGAGCTGTATCCATAAAGCTGTTCCGCCATAACTGAAAAACGGGAGCGATATGCCGGTAGCAGGGAGAATGTTGGTTACGACTGCGACGTTTAGGAATACCTGTATGGCAAGCAAACTTGTGATCCCCGTCGTTATAAGGGAACTGTATTTGTCTTTAGCGTGAAGCGCAAGCCAAAATCCCCGAACAATCAGTAAAGCGAACAACATTAGTATTAGCATTGCTCCGATAAAACCCATTTCCTCGCATACGATCGCAAATATATAGTCATTGTGTTCTTCAGGGAGATAGAGGTATTTCTGCCTACTTTGGCCAAGTCCTTGACCCATGAGTCCGCCGGAACCGACAGCTAAAAGCGATTGGCGGATTTGAAACCCGTCGTTTAGAGGGTCGGCATCTGGGTTGAGCCACGCGTCAATCCTCCGTCCGGCATAGCCGAACCTATCTCCCCATTTGATTTTTGATAGTTGTTCGGTCGGGGATTGTACGCCCTCTTGCGGGGACGACGTTCGCAAGCTCATGAGTACCAGTAGTCCAAGTATCGCTAAAGCGACTGCCCCGGCCAGTAAAAACCACCTCAGTTTTGTTCCGCCGGCAAACATCATTATTACCGCAAGCGTCACGACGATAATCACTGCGGAAAGGTGTGTCTCAAGCCCCAGCAAGACAATAATGACTCCTGTAATAGCGGCAAATGGTAAAACACCGAATTTAAACGTCCTCATCTTCGCCCTGCCGAATCTGCACATTATCTGCGCAAATGAGAGAATTACCGCGACTTTGGCGATTTCTGAGGGTTGGAACGTAAATGAGCCATTCGCGCCTCCAATGCCTATCCACCGCTTAGCGCCGTTTACCCTGATTCCGACCGCCAACACAAGAATAAGCATTACTATCGATATTATTAACAAGTGCGTGGACCAGCGGCTCATTGTCCTGACGCTGATACGTGATACCAGCAACATTAAGGCAATACCACTGACAGCGAATAGAAGCTGGCGCATGAAAAGCCTCATGGGTTCACCTGAGGTATAGTAAGCGCGCGCGAAGCTTGCGGACAAAACCATAACAACACCGATGAGCAGAATAACCAGCGTGAGTACCAGAAACGGTTTGTCGACGCCCAGTTTTTTCTGGTCCGCTTCGATGTATTCTGACGATAGTTCTCTGTTTTCCCAGTTTGGGAGACCTTCAACGATTGGTTCAGCTTGAATATCGCCTACATCCTGGAAATCATCGCGCGTATCTCTTACGGTCATTTTTTTATATCCGCCAATCCCACAAAATATTCCTTTACCACTTCGCGTTCGTCGAAACGTCTTTTACCGTCACTCGCGATCTGATATGTTTCATGGCCCTTCCCCGCTAGTATGAGCACATCTCCGGGCTGCGCGTTGTCGAGCGCCCAGCAGATCGCGTCCCTGCGGTTTTCTATGACTTTACACAGTGTTTTTACATTCTCCAGACCTGACAGTATGTCCTTAATAATCTCGCTGGGGTCTTCTGTCCTTGGATTGTCAGACGTAACTATGGCGATATCGGAAAGCCTCGCCGCTACCGCGCCCATAAGCGGGCGTTTTTTCCTGTCCCGGTCTCCGCCGCAGCCAAATAGTGTTATTACCCGACCGCGCGCGAAACCTCGCGATGTTTGTATTATGTTCTCAAGAGCATCGGGCGTATGCGCGTAATCGATCAGAACTGTGAAATCCTTGCCTGTCGGCACGACCTCCGCCCTGCCCTTTACTCCTTCACAAGTCTGTAAAACAGAGGCGGCGCTTTCTATGTCGATCCCAAGGAGCATAGCCGCCGACAGCGCCGCAAGGGCGTTATATACTGAAAATACGCCAGGGATGCGGAGTTCCGTCCTGATTAGCTTTCCTATTGTCAACGCGCAAAACGCTACCTTATCCATGCCAAGTTTTATGCATTTACCAACAAGATTGGCGGAATTGTCAATGATCGAATATGTCATGACAGAACCTCGGGCCGCGGCGGCAATCGTATGCGCGTACTTGTCGTCGATGTTTATCGCCGTGTGGCGGGATTGCGAAAACAAATGTGACTTGACCTGGGCGTAGTCCTCCATCGTATCATGGAAATCAAGGTGTTCGGGTGATAGATTCGTAAACACCCCGACTTCAAATTCTATCCCATGTACCCTGTGAAGCCGCAACGCGTGCGATGAAACTTCAATTACAGCGTACTTGCATCCCTCGTCGACCATCATCCGCAATAGCTTGTGTATCTCGTAGGATTCAGGCGTCGTGCGTTTGGCGCTAAGGGTTCTTCCCCCGATTTTGTTTCCGTTTGTACCAATGAGTCCAGTCTTGGCACCGGTACATTTCTCAATTACTTGTTTTATTAGGGCTGTCACTGTGGTCTTGCCGTTTGTTCCTGTAACCCCAATAAGCTTTATCATATCAGCCGGATAACCGAACCATGCTGCTGATACGTCGGCGAGAGACTTGCGTGAGTCTTTTACCACAACATACGGTACATGCATCGAAGCGTCGTCAGGCTCTATTTCGCATATTACGCACACCGCGCCTTTCGCTGCGGCTTCGCCAATATATCTGTGTCCATCGTCTTGAAACCCAGTAATGGCCACAAAGAGTTCGCCCGCCATTATCGTTCTGCTGTCAAAACTGACTCCATGGATCTCAATGTTCATATCCGCCGCGATAGATAGAATATCGGTTTTCTTAAGTAAATCCCCTAGTATCATATTGTTTACTAACCTCGCAGTTCGATTGAGTCGTTGTCGATAAGCGTGACTTCTATTACAGAGCCGTACGCGACCTCTTGTCCGGGAGGTATCGACTGTACTGAAACCACCACTTTGCTATCGGATTTAGGGGCGCCGGTAGTCCGTATGAACAACCCCTTGTTTTCCAGCGCTTGCTTAGCGGACACGTATTTCAAGCCTGTTATAAGCGGGACAGTCACCGTTTCCCTGGGGACTTCTTCGTCGGCATATAATATAGCTGCCAATCCAGACGCTATACATGCGTTCGGCGCCGGAAGCTGTCCTGTTACGCTATCCCCTTCGCCAACGACCGTATACGCAAGCCCCATATTCCAAAGAAGGTCTTTTGCTTCCTCGACGCTAATGTTCGTAATCCTTGGCATATTGACATTGATATCTTTAATATCATCTTCTGTGTATTTTGGCATAATGTTCAGGCACAGTGGCAGGATATCCGCCAGCATATTCCCTACCACCGGCGCGGCCATCGAACCGCCGCTGATATATATTCCGGTACTGCGGCTGGGCGTGTCGAGCAGGAGCAGTATCACTATTTCCGGATTGTCGGCTGGCGCAAACCCCAAAAATGAGACTATGTAGTCTTTTGGCGCGTTGTCTCCACTGAGCGCTATTTGAACGACATTCTCGGACGTTCCCGTTTTTCCGCCAACGCTGTAGCCTCTTATTTGCGCGTTCGTCGCCGTTCCATTTTTTACAACGCTCTCCAGTATGCCGCGCACGGTAGCGGACGTTTCCGAGCTTATGACCTGGCGACGTACCGTCGGTTCTGTCGCCTCGATTATATTTCCGTTGCTGTCGGCGACTTGCTTTACATAGTATGGCTTCATGAGATATCCGCCGTTTATTGCCGCTGCAGCAGCTGTAATCATTTGTATCGGCGTTACTGTGAAGGTTTGCCCAAATGACGCCGAGGCTAGCTGCGATTTATTATACTTGGCGAAGAATACGCTATCGGCCCACCATTGGCTCCACCCTTCCGCGCTGTTGTCAAGCCCTGTTTTTTCACGTAAGCCAAACGCGTCTATATATTTGTAAAACGTCTGAGCGCCGAGTTTGAGGCCCATTTCCACGCACGCGATGTTGCACGAATTTTGCATAGCTTCGACCAATGTTTGCGGGCCATGCCCCCATCTTCTCCAGCATCTAACCGGCTGATCTTCTTCGCGTCCGAGTATATCCTTCGAGCCAGTGCAGACGAAGGAGCTGTTAGACGTGGCAATGCCTTCTTCCAATGCCATCGAAAGCGTGATTATCTTGAAAACTGACCCCGGTTCATACGTATCCGCAAGAGATCTGTTGCGCCATTGCTGATATTGCGCTTTGTGTAGCGCTTCCGTGTATTTCTCTTCATCTTCAATAACGCTAAGTTTTTCTGCCGAGGCTTCGCTGAGTTTCTGATAATCGTTTGGGTCGAAGTTTGGGTAATTTGCCATTGCCAAAATCGCGCCTGTTTTTGGGTTCATAGCTATGCATATCGCGCCGTTTAGCACGTCATAGTCCACAATCGCCTTCTCAAGGTGTTTCTCGACGAAGTATTGGATCGAAGAGTCTATAGTCAGCGTGATGTCGAAACCGTCCCGCGCTTCGTAGTAGTCGTTGAATTCTGTAAACAGAAGGTCTGTTCCCTTGGCGTTGCGCAAGCTAACCGCCCTGCCGTCCACCCCCGTCAAATAGTCGTTATAGCGCTGTTCTAATCCGTCGAGCCCTCTATTTTCAGTTCCCACAAATCCCAGTATTTGACTAGCGAGGTTATTGTTGGGGTAGTATCTCTTTGAGTTTGGTTCAAGGTAGATGCCGCTCAGTCCGTGTTCTTTAATAAACTCGCGGACCTGACCGGCTTCATCGCTTTCTACTTTCATCTTTATTATCTGGTATTGCGATTCAATCTTCGCGGCTTTTTCCAATATCGACGCGTATGGGACATCGAGGATAGTTGATAAACCGTCGGCAATGAGATTGACGTCCCGGCTGTCGCGGTTTATTTCAAACGGGCTGATAAAAACGTTTTCAACTGCGGCGCTCATCGCGAGTATTTTGCCGTTCGCGTCATAAATCGTTCCTCGAGACGCCGTGACTGTTTCCTGCCTCAATTGTGCTTCCAGCGCTTGCGCTTCGTATTTACCATTGCTGCTGATTTGGATTTCATATAATCTTGAGGCAAGGATTATAAACGCGGCGACGCCACATATCGCGAGCAAAAACACAGTCCGGACGAGCATTGCCCTACTTGGTTTTTGAGCGGTTTTTTTCTTATTTGAGTTGGATTTCATAATTTTTGCCTCTCAAACCGTTGATGCTCCTTGGGTAACCAGTAATTGCGGATAAAGTTTTGTTTTATTTGAAATATTCAAAGAGCGACGATATGAACGGGCCAAACCCGTCGAAAAAGCCGCTGTTGCTTTCACCAATGACTTCTACTTTGTCGATTGGCGTGCTTTTAACGATAGCTATCTGGTCGGTTTCCGGCTTTGACATACCCAATACGTCTTGCGCGTATATTTCGATTTCTTTCATATCTATGACGTTTTCATATGTGATTTCAAGCCGCCTCTGCTGTTCCGTCAGCTCTTGAAGCCGGGTGTTGAGCCTGACTGTTTCGGCTGCCGCCTCGTTGTAGTTGATTTGCGCCAATACCACGAAAACCATAAGAACGGCGGCAAACAGGGAACCAAATATCGCAAAAAGCGATATGCCCGGCACGTTTTTTGCGGCTGTTGCAGCTCTTTCCCTTTGCCTCTGAATCGTACGTTCACGCGGTATCGGTATTTCCACCACGTCGTCATCAGACGTATCAGGGTACTCCAAGGCTGGAACTGCCGAGCCTAAAATATATTTGCTTCTGTAATCCAATGCTCTTGCCGCTTCTGCCGCCATAATGCGCGCCTACTTTCTAACAGGTTATTCTCATTAGACTCGTTGCGCTATCCGTAGCTTTGCGCTCCTAGCCCTGGGGTTGAGTTCCGTCTCTGTTTTCTTTGGAACGATGGGCTTTTTTGTTATCAACTTTAGCGTTGGGACGAAGCCGCAGACGCATATTGGGAAATCTTTTGGGCAAACGCACCCTTTTTCGCGGGAGGCTAGCGAGTTTTTAATAATCCTGTCCTCAAGCGAATGGAAACTGATCACGCATATCCGCCCACCTGTTTTAAGTCTGTCCGGCACTGTTTTAAGCATTTGTGAAATGTTGCCGAGTTCGTCGTTTATTGCGATTCTTAGCGCCTGATAGCAGCGTTTTGAAGGGTGTTGCGCTTCCCTTCTCGCGGCTGCCGGGATCGCTGAGAGGATGACGTTGTTGAGCTGAAATGTCGTATCGATTGGTGCGGTGGAGCGTTTGCGCGTGATGGCCCTTGCTATCGGGCCGGCGTATCTTTCCTCGCCAAATTCATAAAACACTTTGCGGAGTTTCTCCTCCGTCCAAGTATTAATCGCGTCTCGCGCTGTCAGGTTTTCCCTTCTATCCATCCGCATATCCAGCGGCGCGTCATGCATATATGAAAACCCACGACTGCTGTCGTCTAGCTGGGGCGACGATGCCCCAAGGTCGAAAACCATCCCGTCTACTAGCTTGATGCCGTTTTTATCCAGTATCTCCGGTATATCGGCGAAGTTCCCATGTACCAGCGTAATTTGATCTTTATACTCCAGAAGCCTTGCGCCCGCTTCGTTGATCGAGTCAGCGTCACGGTCGATCGCGACGAGTTTCCCGCTATGGAGTCTCTTCGCTATTTCGAGGGCATGTCCCCCGCGCCCAAGCGTCCCATCGACATATATTCCGCCGGGAACGATCTTCAAGCCATCGATGCATTCGCTCAGCAACACTGGCGTGTGTTCCATCAGAACTCGTACTTTTCAATTACGTTTCTGAGATTGTCGCGATCCCGTTCTCTGTCTTCAATGCTCTTGTAAATCTCAGAATCCCAGATTTGTACATACAGTCCTGTTCCGATAATGGTGACGTTTTTCTTAAGCCCGGCGAAGTCGCGAAGGTCTTTGGTCAGCGGTACGCGTCCCTGGCCGTCAAGTTCGACTTCGGACGCGTTTGAGAAAAGTTGGCGCAACTCCATTTGCGCTGACTGTGGCATAGTCTCAAGTTTTTCTTCCGCCTTACGCCAGCGTTCGGCTGTGTATATCGTGAGACATTCTTCAAATGATATAGTAACGTAAAATGTGTTCCCTAGCTTTTCGCGTAAACGGGCAGGGATGAACAGACGCCCTTTGGCATCTATCGAATGTTGGAATTTTCCATACATTTGCTTCCCCGCCTATCCAGATCGTGGGACAATTAAACACTTTACCCCACTATCCCCCACTTCAATGTCTTTGATTATAATCGCGTCCCAGGCGGGTGTCAATAAGAATTACGAAAAAAATCAAATATTTTTCATAAATTTTCATAAATCGAGGGGTTTTTTATCAGACGGGCAGGCACAAATTTTTGGGTACAATATGTTGTGCTCCCAATGATTTCTGCACACAAGAATGGGCAGACCTGCGTGTCTGCCCCTGTGTGTGTCTGCCCTGTATGTTACAGCCTTTCCTCGCTGCAAGAATTGATATTGACGTAGGTGTACAATTGGTGTATAATCGGTGTATAAAATATGAAAAGAGTGACAGACATGGAGCAAAAAGTTAGACTTAATATTAATCTTGATTCTGGACTTAAAAATGAAACAGCAAAAATGCTTGATAGTTTAGGATTGGATTTCACAACAGCAATAAACGTGTATTTTAAACAAATTGTTAAAAAGAGGAAAATTCCATTTGAAATTTCAGATACCAGTTATCTATCCATTGAAGAAGTTGCTGGTACAAACTGGCGTGACAATCTGGGCGAAGTTGAGGATGAATGGGAATAATGTATAAGCCTGTTTTTACTGTGTATTCACAATTAGATTTTAACGATTTAGATGGCAACCAAAAAATACAGATTCTAAAATCATTAACTAAAATCGAAAAAAGCGGTATGAATACGGGACAACCCTTGTCTGGTAATCTTTGGGATTGTCGCAAACTGAAACACAAAAGGTTAGGTTTAAGAGTAGTATTCAGGCAGTCCGAAATTGGAATTGAAATTATCGAAATCGTAACCGTTGGAAAACGTGAAGATGATGAAGTATACAAAATCGCTGCTAAAAGGCTTGGCAGGATTTAGCATTTTGTACGTCATGCAAAATGCAAAATAAAGTGATGCTGTGAAGGTGTTGCATCTAGTAGGTTCAGGCTATAGTTCACATGGTCCCCCCCGTCATTGCGAGCCGCTGCGAAGCAACCCAGTCCCCTTTACGCCCATTCCCAAATGCCCATTGAACAGCAACCACGGGTATAAAGAATTCGTAAAGATTTTATAAATAGAAAAATGCCATACCCGATAACTTTTTTTGCCTGATAACTTTTTTTGACTTTTCGCTGAGTTGGGGTATAATAAAATTGTAGCAAGTGCTACGGAGATAATTCTGGTGCTTCGCCACCGTAAGCGCGACTTGTAATGCGAGGGGCGGTTGCATAACCGCTCCTCATTGTGGGTTTTGGGGGATAATTATGGACAAGTTATTAGATTTTTATGTCACGGCTAAGGTCATAGGAGTTCGGTCTTATCCGGAGACAGATAAAAAGAGCGGGTGAATAAAAGCGGAAGGCTTTAACACTTTAAAGAGCAATTGTGCCAAAATGGCACAATACAAAAACGCAACCAACGGCGGCGCGTCTTGTCGCACACTTCCTTGTGTACTATTTACAGTACCGTTTACTCCTTGCAGAATGTTGAAAAACACTTGATATATACTCGCCACTCGAATAGAATTGTACATATATTCGATGATTGAAGGACGCAGCAATTACCAATGTGAAATTGTAAAACACGTACGCAGTGGGGACGCGATGCTGGTACTACAGCAAATATATTGAGGCTGTCGCGCATTGCATAGCGCGACAGCCCCCGAAGACTTTTCTCCGTCTATAATAACTGTTAAACTATCCTCAATGTGATGCTGTCTAATAGCTTATTCTCGGAGCTATAGAGTAACAATGTCAATTGCCCTGCATACTTGTTTTTATTGACGCTGACTAGCCCATAAGCATTGACCGTGGCCAGCTGCGAATTCGCAATAACCCATTTGATGCCACTCATGATCAATGCCCCGTCCAGAGTTGCGTAGAATTGCGCTTCACTACCTATGGGCAGTGTTATATTGGCTGGAGCGGGTTGGAAGTTCGAATAGTAAATCTTATACCCTTTCGGCACCGCTACGACCCAATTTGCGTATACTTGTACTATCATGGTTTCATCATTGTAGTTCGGCATTATGAAGCTGGTATCGGCATTGTTGGCGTTCTCAAAAGTCACGCCGGGGCTTTCCGTCGTCCAGTTTTCAAACTGCATGCCTGTCGGCGGTGTTCCTGCGCTAATATTGACCGTCGCGCCCGACTCGTAGTCGCCGCTGCCCGTCGCGCCGTCGCCATCGCTAATGACTGTAACGGTATAAGTCGGCGTGGGTGGCACAGGATTCACTGTGATTTCAAAATCCTGTGTGTAATCAGTTTCGTCTGACAAACCGTTTGCAATTGTTGCCGTTACGGTGACGATTCCCTCAGATGTGGCGAATAGTGTATCGTCAGTTATTGTCGCGCCAGTTGTTCCGGCGTTTTGTATACTCCATATAATATCTTTGTTTGTTGCGTCGGATGGTTCGACTATACCGGTTAAGATAAGCGGTGTTCCAACGGTTGTCGAAGTAGGTAAGCCTGAAATAACCGTCACTGGTATGAAAGGCGGCTCTGGTATACTATTCACCTGGATCTTTAAGTTTCGCACTGAGTTACTATTTTCATAAGGAGCGCCGCCCGGGTAGGTAGTGCCGTTGCCATTCAAGTCGCTGATAGAATCCCCGAACCAGTACGTGTATGCAAAGCCAGCAAGCAAATTAATGTTGAAACTGCCAACGGCGCCTTGGATGCCGTTGCTGCCAGCAGCGCCAGGGGCACCATCCCTAATTCCTTGGGATGCTATACCACCGCTGCCGCCAGTTCCGCCATTACCACTAGTACCGCCGCCAATAGCCGCGCCAGAAGAGCTACTGGCGGTCAGCGTTCCGGAAATGACTGCAATGCTACCACCGCTGCCGCTATTACCGCCGTTGCCACCGTTGCCACCATGGCCGCCGTAGTCGCGGTAAAGTAAACGGGAGTTGCTGTCGCCGCCCCTTCCACCAATTCCGCCATTGCCTCCAGCGCCACCACCAATGGCTGCGCCATGAGTACTGTTGGCGGTCAGCGTTCCGGATAATATTGTAAAGTTACCTCCGACACCGCCATTACCGCCGTTGCCACCTCTCCCACCATTGCCACCGTAGATGTTGTTAAATATACTGCCGTTGCCGTCACCGCCCCTTCCACCAGCGCCGCCGTTACCACCAGCTCCTCCGCCAATACCCGCGCCGTCTCTGCTTGTAGCCAAGATTGTACCGTCTCTTACAACGACAGTTCCGCCATTATTGCCATTGCTGCCGTCATCTCCAGGACTTCCATTTTCTCCCCTTTGTCCATTTTCACCATCAACTCCAGCTACTCCATGTGACCCGGCACTGCCGCCGATCGCCGCTCCTCTATTGGCAGTGACGTTCAGACTTCCCGAGCCATCAAAGCTCAAGGTTGCTGCGGTGGTCTGTATCCCCGCATAGTTTTCGCTGGTTGCGGTCACAGTGTTCGTTCCATCAAGCATCAATACTGCGTATGCCCCAGCATTCAGTGTAATGGGTGAGGATTCTGCGTAACTCATATTTATGTCCTGCAGAGTGACAATCCGTGGACTCGCAGCTGTACCACCGCTTATGACGATGCGTCTGTTCATGACTTGATTTGTCCCCGTCATCATGACAGTAACGTCGCCTGTGATTGTGTACGTGCCGCCGTTGTACGACCAGCCAATTCCGCTGCTAGGTGGGGAAGCATTTGATAAGTCGATGGTTGGTTCACTAACTTCTGGTTCCACATATACCGCGTTTACTATTCTATCGTATGTTATATTCGTAAAGTCAGATATGTCCCATTGACCGTTCATACCCGGTTTTTTGGGTACCGGCGGTATTTCGGCTAAGCTTTCGCCGTGTCTTACAAGGATGATAATATCGTCGAAGCCTTCAGATTTGAATGTAATTTTGTGAAGATAGTCCGGAGCCAAATTCCATTTTGCGTGTAACACAGTATCGTTTGTGATCCGGTCTGAGGCAAAATTCCATTCCTGCCCTTCGGTACACGCTGGGTCTTTATACCACCCGTCAAATACGAGGCCTTCGAAACTTGGCACGGCTGGCGCTGAAATGGCGGCGCCATACTTAATGTTATGTAGTGAGTCAATAATCGAGCCACCATACGTATAGAAGCTAACCGAATATGTCAGTTCGCTGCGGCTGAGTTCATTGCCAGCTTCGTCATAAGCCACGATGTAGTCAATGTTGCCCTCTTTTATGCTTTCGATACTTATTGATTTGCTGTTTGTAAGGACAAGTAAATCAAAAACATTATCATCGCGCATCGCCTCAACAGTCATTGTCCCAAGTGGCTGTGAAGATGAAATCGTGATGGAATCCGGCGAAAGCGTCAGTTTCAGGTCTGCGGCGTTGGCTGTGACCCCTGTGGTTTCCCATGGGAAGTTTACGTCGTTTATTGTACTTTGAATGCTAATTCCAGAGATACTATCGGGACTGTCTACTTTAGCCATAACCTCGACTTCCCCTGTGCTGTTGAATTTCAATTGATTGTTACTTTGTGATGTTACTTGAGCAAAACAGACATCTCCAAAAGTAACAGCAGTAGTGTAATTATCATATATTGCGTGGGAAGGCGTGACTATATATTGTTTGTTTTCGTCGAAATAATAATTACTAAACGTTCCATCTTCATCAGTATCGGTATAAATTAACGGCAGTGAACCTTCATATATATCGTCATCAATACACGACTGCTTTCCATCGTCGCCAAATATTTCGAACTGTGTGTAATTCGTGGTAATCATATCGAAAACAGTCTCATCATCAGTCTCATCATCAGGATCGTTGGACACTGCGAAAGCGCTAAGCGCGGAACTATATGGTTGAATTGGCGCGCTTCCCCTGTTTTTTAATTCCGATTCTAAATTCTTGGTGTAGTACACTGAACGATTTACCGAAGTCAAGATTCTTAGCGTATAATCCTTTACGTTTATACCATTCCATGAACTACCGCTACGGTAATACGTTGCGTTGCTATAATCACTCTTTACTAAAAAATATGCCTCCTCTAGTGTTGATGCGTTTGGATCAAAAAGATGCACCTTGTAGTAGTCGCCATACTCAGTAACCTTCCATCCCATTACCGCGTGGGCGCCAATATCAAATCCGCTGGGGCGTGTACCGAAAACTATCAGGACAAAGTCCCCTGTACTTTCAGCCTCTTTGGCAAGCTCCACCATCCTTGACAGCGCCTTGTGACTATTGAATACGTTTGAGGATTTAAAATATGCCTTCCTAAAACTAGGTAAAGCCTGTGATAATTGATAGAAATTTACAAGTGATTCTATTCCCAAACTGTTTACTGGATAGCTTTTTATATCTTTTGTGTTTGTGGCACCAGGGTAAAAGAAACCTGGCGTTAAGTATCGACCCGCAAATAACGCTTCGCAAATAGCCATTCCCGCACAGGATCCCCGCCACTTTCTGTTTCGGAAGAATTTAACGACGCCTCTTTGTACACAATTCAGTCCATCAGTGAGGATGTCATAATATTGATCCGCAATCCGGTATTTATTGGTAGTAAAATACTCATCATGGTTTGTAAAGCAAAACAAATCATCCTCGGTTATATAATCCCTCCGCCAATTTGCGTAAATTGTCACGTTGTTTTCTATACTAGGTGAAAGATTGAAAACATCGAACCATTCATATCCATAACACTGCTGATTTGCGTACCACCCAGCAAATTGATAACCGGTTCGCTTGGGAACCTCTTTGGGTTTAGTTGCCTTCGCGCCAATTAGTATATTTTGTGCTGACGGCGGGGTAACGTTAGGGAGGTGGGGGTAATTCAAATCAAAGGTGACAGTCCTATATATTTCCGACAACGGTTGCAATTGAAGCGAAACCGGGATCGTCTTGTCCTGCATACCATCCGCCGAAATGGTTATTGTGAACGTAACACTTTTTGCGCTTGTCTGCGGACGCGCCATTAATGTCCACCGCGCTTGCCATTCGTTGGAGCTTGAGATGCTTGACGTTGCTAATGAGGTTGTGCCGTACGCAAGATATAATTCCGGGGGCAGCGATATCCGCGCTGTTACATTGTTGTAGGATTGGGCAACAATGTTTTTGACGAAAGCGGTTACTGAAAATGGGTTGTCGGCATAAACGCCGTTTTCTGTGGAAAACATGATTACCGGGGAATTGATGCGTACCGACAGGGGCGGGTCTAAGTCGTTCGTCGAATAATCACTGATCCCATAGTAGGTAGCAACAGTTCTTGATTGGTTTGCGGCTACTGTCCGCGGGTTAAAGTACGCAGCTACTGCGCTGTCAGTTGTTAGGTAGCGTCCCTGGTTTACTGTGTAATTCCAGACGGATCGTTGGATATCAGGGCAGGAGACAAACTGAACCTTATCCGGCCTTTCCTCCCCCACTCTATAGAATAACCCAGACGCAATTGTACTTGGGGTGGACGGGTTATCGTAAGCCTGCCAATACTCTGGAACAGATGAGCCTGCGAGTTCAAGCTCCGTCGTAACAACGCCTATGCCCGAAACCGGAATAACGAAGGGCGCGCCGTTATTGTCGCCTACTTGGGTATCAAGCATGATCCTGCCGCCAATTTGTTTTGGAGTATTTCCCTTATTTGTCATCGTGTATCGAATATTCATGATGTCCGCTCTGTTTGTATTTGGATTGTTTTCAAATGTCAGTATTTGTTTGACCTCAACATCTCCAATCATCCCTGTTGAGACGCATTGTGTGCCGTCGATGTTAAATGAACTGCTCGTAGCGTAAAAGTACGAATCCTTCCCATCGACCCTTACAAGGAATCCGGGAAACCATGGATTGGGGTGGCTGAACAAAAGTTTTTTGTTGTTATCAGTGGTTGTATTGGGGTTCCCTCCGGTAGTACCCATTGTGTATTTTCCGTCGTTTGCCACAAATGCTGTGATATACTCGTTAGACATAGTACCGCCGCCCAATGCGTTTTGAACCTTGAGTTTCTTTATATTGTTTGAATTTACGAATGATGAACCATTGGCATAGGATGTGCCATTTTCAGTGAATGAATTGGGTGCAGAATAATCATAGCTGCTCCAGATAGTAGCTGGACCGGTACTGGTGTTGACGCTAAACGAGCCGACTGAACCAACACTGCCGTCTGAAGCAGTTCCGTTTCCGGTTGCGCCGGCAAGACCACCGGCACCCCCTCCACATGCCGCTGAATATGTGTTATTGGTATAAGCTTCAAATATGCCCGAGTTAATGACAGTTGTTCCTCCCGCGCCGCCATTACCACCTGCGGCTTTGTTTCCGCGTAGTTGGGGATAATCCATGTGCGCGCTTCCGCCGCCTCCGCCGATACCACCGTTGCCGCCACCTATTCCCGCTGCCCAACTGTTGCTCGCTCTAACCGCGCCTCCATTTAAGGTTAAGATTGCTCCGTTTCCGCCAGTGCCGCCGCCGCCGCCATTCCCGCCACGCACATTTGAAGCAGAGCCACCGCCATAACCGCCATTGCCGCCTGCGCCGCCTCCGATGCCAGGACCATATATAAGGCCGCCGCCACCTGTTGCCGTGATGTTCCCTCCGTATATAACGAGTGAACCCCCATTTCCGCCGTTGCCACCGCTACCGCCGTTAGTACGACTTGGACTGTTGGAGCCGTTACCGCCATCGCCGCCTCGACCACCGCCAATACCTGCCGCTCCGGCGCCTCCTGTAGCATAAACTACACCTTTATTGACAGTGACGTTTGCGCCGACGCCTCCACCACCACCATTACCACCGTTCAGGGAGCTGCTATATCCCAATTCTCCGATACCTTTGCCGCCCCAGCCTCCGCCGATACCAGCCGCGCCAGTACCGCCTGTTGCGTTGACCAGTCCTCCGTTGATGACTACGGTTCCGCCATTGCCGCCGTTGTTGCCATGATCTCCAAGATCATATCCCCAACCGCCTCCGCCTCCGCCGATACCAGCTGCACCAGAGCCGCCTGTTGCGTTAACCCGTCCTCCGTTAACGGTGACAGATCCGCCATTTCCGCCGATTTGGGAAAGTGCGCTACCGGTTTTATCGGCGCCTCCGCTTCCACCGATACCTGCTGCGTACGATCCGCCTATCACGGTGATATTACCTCCGTTTATGGTAACTGTTCCGCCATTGTCACCCGGAATCCCTGCGCCGCGATAATTTCCGCCAATACCAGCGCCTCCGCCTCCGCCGCCTTGCACTACCAGTTCTGCGGCGCCCTCTCCGGCTTCGATCGTAAGATAGGAGCCAGTGTTATAGATACCGGCGCCCCAATTGCTTCCGCTTGCCGTTATCCTGTTCGTGCCGTCAAGCGTTAATACTGCGTATGCACCAGCTTGTAGTTGAACAGGAGGATTTGACGCATGACTTAAAGTCACGTTTTGTAAAGTGACCCTTCGCGGAATCGTCGCCGTACCTCCGCTTATGACAAGTCTACCATTTGAACTCGCACCCATAACAGTAACGTCGCCGGTGATAGTGTACACGCCGCCGCTGTATGTCCAGCCCGTCCCGATGGCGGGTGGGGATGCGTCTGACAAGTCGATGGTTGACCCACTGCTTGCCGCGAGCGCATTCATGGGAATGATACCTATGATCAGAATCATAACCAGAATTACCGCTACTGCTTTTTTCGTGAACCTCATTTCAATTTTCCTCCACTTCGATCTTCAGATTTAAGCCAGACAGAGATCAACATCTTCTCTTAGTGAACGCTCCCCATCGGCAAGGCGGCGGGGAGCGTCAAATAGGGATAGGAGAAGATCCATGCTTTCTCAGTGGCTTTGGTATATCAATAGTATTTGTTTTCGCCGTAAATAACAATATGCCGAAAGTCATGTTTTTCCATTACTTTCGTCACTATTTTCCATTACTAAAGTCATATTAGCGCGTTTTTGACGATTGTAACAAGCAATCTGTTGTGTCTTACTCTGCCAATTTAAATTAATAAATAGTGCAAAATATGTATCAATATATAACATCTAGAATCTTCAAACCTTGAATCTTACGTTGCAGTTTCCCCAGAAACGTGGTATCATCTAGGCGGAAAGAGGGATTAAGCAACGGGTCTGTTGCCAATGGGTATTGATATACTGTTCGCTTATGACAACCGTTGAATTATGCCTGACCAATAACTGGAGTTAGTATCTCAAGAAATTTTCTCATAAAAGGATGTGTCAAAATGAAAATATTAAGAAACCATAGTTTTATCTTTAAACTGCTGACGGTGGCGCTGGTTGTGGCTTTGGCGTTTGTGCCGTTGATGAACTCATCGTTTGCCGCAATAGATTCTTCTTTGAATTCCTTTGATTCTCGCGACGATTACGGCTATAGGAGCTACAGCAACGATAAAGACTATTCATCCTCCAGCCTCTCCAGTAGAGCTAGCAGCCCAGACGGCGGAGGATATAGAAGTGGAGATCCGAATGGTGGCGGATACACCTCTCAGGGCAGCAGCTCAGACAGTGATACGCCTTCATTTGCGCCTGACCGGGTAATTGTTAAGCTAAAGCAAAGCGACCCAGATGCAAGGCTCCGATTCCAAGAGAATTCCCGTGGGCGCCGCAGCTGCGGCCGCTTTGATATGTCACAGGATTTGGGCGAAAATGTTAGCGAATCAAGGTTAATTAATCCTTCCATAAGCGCGCGTGCACCATCGAGCGTGTTTTCGTCAACCTCGAAGCAAAACAACATGTTTGTACTGACTCTTAATGAACCCGGCGAAGAAAACGTTCTAAAAGTGGTAGAGCGGCTAAACCGCAATCCGCGTGTGGAATACGCCACACCGGACTATTATCTGGAGCTGTTTGAGGTCCTTCCGAACGATCCGCAATACATACAACAATGGGCGCTCGAAAAAATTGGCGCACCTGCTGCGTGGGAGATTACCACAGGTAGTGCGGATGTTGTTGTGGGTATAATCGATACGGGCATCGATGGCGCCCACCCCGATTTGAAGGACAACCTTTGGGTAAACCCAAACCCTGGCGTCCTCTACGAAAATGACATACACGGTTACGACTTTGTTGCCAAACAAGGTGGTATACCATACGACAATAACGGCCACGGTACACATGTTGCAGGGATCGTTGGCGCGTCCACAAATAATAATATAGGTGTGACTGGCGTCAACTGGAATGTACAGCTTGCGTGGTTGGGCGTTTGTGAAGATGACAATTATTTATCAATTTCCGGCGGGGTTGAAGCCGTTAACTACGCGCAGAACAATAATATCCCCATTATTAACACGAGTTGGGGAGGCAGAGAAGTATATTTACCGCTGCAAGAAGCAATAGAAAACTACGACGGATTATTTATTACGGCGGCTGGAAATGTGTCACCGTTTGATGATGAAAGAGACAATGATACGATCCATTTCTATCCTTCTGATTATGATCTCGATAATATTATTTCTGTTGCCGCAACAGATTCTAATGACCAACTTGCTTCCTTTTCACATTATGGGGTCAATAGCGTTGATATCGCGGCTCCGGGCGTTGGCATTCTGAGTACGTGGTCTGGCGGTGAATACACATTTGAGAGCGGCACCTCAATGGCTACTCCTATGGTTGCAGGAGTGGCTGCGCTCATTAAGGCGGAAAACCCGAATTATACAGCCAGACAGATAAAATTGAAAATCTTAAGCAGCGCGGACAGGGTTGACTCCTTAAATGGGTTTATTTCAAACGGAAGAAGATTAAATGCTTATAAAGCTCTTGTACCACTGCAAGATGTTACAGGCGTTGTGGTTTCACCTGAAACGCTAATTGTTGAAGCAGGTCAAACATTAGTACTCAGAGTTTCTGTTTTGCCAGAAGGCTCGAACCAAACTGTTTTATGGGCTTCAAGTGACACCACGATAGCAACAGTTAACAGTTCCGGTATAATAACTGCAAAAAATGCAGGAACTGTTACTATAACTGCCACATCGGATGAAAACACTGAGTGCTACGCATCAGCCGTGGTAACCGTTATACCGGAGATGTCCGAAGTTGTTCATATTGAGAATGGCGTGATGAAAAACGCGATTTTAACCGAACTGAAAAGAATTGATCCGAATAAATATTTATTGCACTATATAAAAAGCAAACTATATGTGTCTGATGTTCAAAACATAAAGGAATTGACGATACACGAACCGTATCTGGGCAATATGGAAATATTACGCTATTTTTCAAATTTAAAAAAACTTAACATTAATGGCTGCTATGTAATTGAAAGGGATCTGGATTTGTCGGCCTGTACTAAACTGACTGAACTGGATTGCCGTCTGAATTATTTCACATCCATAAAGGCAGTTATAAATGGAACGGAAATTACGCTTACGTCAAACGGTCCCGGGTATGTGAGCGTTTATCCAAGGTTTATTTCAGGGAAAATAGTTCATAATGCGGAAGCAACTATTCCGCAGCTTTTAATAGATCCGAATCAATCGCCATCAAAGTTCATAAATTGGACGGAAAATGGACAGACAGTTTCAACATCCGAAAGATACAAATTAAACGAAAATGAAGAAAATGATTTAGTTGCGAATTTTGAAATAACTTTTGATATTGAACCTCACGAATTAACAATTGCTGTTGGGGAAGAAGCAACTATAACATCCTCAATAATTGCACATTGGTGTAACTCTACAGATGAATGGTTGGGATGGATTAACTATGCGGATGGCAAAGAACGAGATGCGTATAGTAATTTTTTTGACATAGTATCTATTGTTGACGATAAAGAAGTGACCATTATCGGGAAAAAACCAGGTCGGGATTATTTGATAGCTGAGTGCATGTTATTTGTAAATGAATTTTATAGGGTAAGATGTGATATATTAGTTACGGGAAGCGAGCCGTCTACACATACGGTGACAAATAATACTAACGATGGTATGGATGTGAACGAAGAGGAAGAAGTTGTTGATACAGGGACGCCTGGTGGAGCGAAGTTCCCCTTTGTTGACGTGAACGAGGGGCAATGGTTCTATGACTCTGTATACTACATGTGGGAAAACGAGCTAATGAACGGCGTATCGGATGTACACTTCGATCCAAATGGGGCGCTGACTCGTGGAATGGTCGTTACCGTCCTGTACCGCATAGAAGAATCGCCCGACATAGCCGGTTTTGAAAACCCGTTCAGCGATGTGGTGGAAGACAAATGGTACGCTAGCGCTATTACCTGGGCTGCGGAACATGGGATCGTGCTTGGATTCACCGAGACCCGTTTTGACCCGGACGAGTATATAACGAGGGAACAGCTCGCGGCTATACTCTACCGCTATCAAGAATATACAGGCAAAATACCGCCCGACGTCCTCGGAATCCGCGAGTTTGCCGACGGCGACAATATCAGCGAATACGCAAAAACTGCTGTTGACAAGATAGTCATGCAGGGCATTATGGAAGGCAGACCGAATAACATGTTCGATCCTCCAGGCAACGCGACCCGCTCCGAATTCGCGGCTGTCATACAAAGATACCAGGATGCAGCTTTTGGGGGTTAATTTGCCGACATATCTGCGCGATGGATTTTAGCAATAGCTCCAGACCTTTTGCGTCAAGGTACTTCGGGGAAAACGGGTGTATTCATCATGTTTGTGTCCGCCCTGGCATTATATATGGCAAAATACAAAACAGGGCGGACTGTAGATCCGCCCAATGTTATCGATATTATTTGATAGGGAGCGCCAAACATATTCGCTCTATACGGTCTAATCGCTCCTTAATTTGTGGGCTTTCCCATTTCTGCGTCGCCCAAACATAATAAATATTTGGGATTCCGCTTCCGGCGCGTTCTCCTATATCCAGAAGATTAAACATTTTCATAAGCACCGAATTTCGTGGGTTGGAAAAACCGCCGCATATAGCTTCCTCTACTTTTATTCTAAGTGTTCCCGGGTTTTCAAGCGTTATCATATTGGTATTATTCTTGATAACCACTCCACCCTCACCGTAATAATCGGCGTTAATAAGGCAATTTGCCAAAGCTTCGCGCAACGCCTTATGAACAGGGATATCATCCCCCCTGTAGCCGTTTTCAATTTTGAATGGAATTTTAATATTGGGATTTTGAATGAGCTTATTATATGTCTTGTAATAAAAACCAAATAAGTTCCCGCTCCATTCACCGGAGGTTGAAGTTATTCTATCGGTCCATCGTAAATCTGCGTCAAAACTCTCCTGATAATCAAGGAAATAATGAGTGTATTCCCTTACAATTTCATATTCAAATCCAAACATCAGAAGTCCTGCGGCAGTCGGATGTAATTTTTCGTCTTCGCCACGTCCTATAGCGCCAAGCTTTAGCAAAAAATCATCAGCGTCAAGGTATTCCCAAACATGATTCGGGCGGCTGGCTGCCATAACATTGCGATAGCTTTTTACAGTATTGTAATCAAACACTGAAAAAGGCATCGTCTCCAACACAATCATATCCTGCGTTTCGTTCGCGTTATCCCGCAGCATTGCCTTAACGCTATCTTTGGAACAACGGTAATCACCCTCGCCGTTTCTTCGATACGCGCTCCATATATCATTATTCAAATATATAGGTTTGTCCATCCGCTCAGCTCTCGGAATCTCTATCGCAACGATTCGCTTGCCGCTGTATTCAACAATTTGAATATTTTTGTCTTTCAAGATATTGACGTTTACCTTATTGGAATTATTAATTGTATTCCAGAAGTCGGAAACAAGCTTTTCAGGGTTTTCAATATTGAGTACATTCAATGTCTTATCAGGGTTTTCCTCAACACCAAGTAAAATGAAGCCGCCATCAGTATTGGCAAAAGCAGAATAAGTCTCCCATATACTTTGAGGAAGGCCACCAGTCGCCCTTTTTGCTTCTAGACGGTTGTTATCTTTGTAAAGATCAAGTTTTTCAAAATCAATCATTATTGTTTGTTCCTGTTGAGAAGAGTTCCTATATCTATGAACCAGGCGATACGCTACGCGTCGCTGACCTATTCTTATGACGTAGTATATCACAAAATGCAGTAACATCAACAGTTGGCATAAAGTAGGGAAACCAGGATGCCGCTTTGGGGGTATCGTAATTATCACGGTTCAGGTCATAGGAGAATTTACAACCAGCGGGGGCAAAAGCCCCCGCCGTACTTTCAACTAATGACGTTACGCTCAGTAATCGTTTGCCTCGACGTCCGGCAGCCCAAACTTGTCAACCATCCTAACGGCGATTGCCAGAGCTTGCTCGCGTGTCGCAATCGCGTATCCCACGGCTATTTCGGCTGTAGTCGTTGACCGTGGCGCGAACCTGTTGTTTCCAACGCCAAGGATTATGCTATTAGCCGCCATAAAGTATACGCTTTCTTTAGCCCAATTGGATATTACGGCGTCGTCCGCGAATGGCGCCGGCCATGTAAAGCTGAGTGGGTATCTTTGGTCGGTTTCAAATGTCCATTCAGGTATCATTGTCCGCTTAAACACGCGAGTGAGCGCAGTAGCGCATTGCTCCCGGTTGAGTTGAATACTCGGCTCAAATTTGTCGGCTGAATAACCTACCATTATGCCCACGTTGAAAGCTTTCAGCGCGTCCGTATCACTTGTGTCGGTGAACGGGTTTGTTTCGGCTGCTTGCGCTTTTGTTTCCGCAAGATTTTCAAACGCCTTGACCGCTACACCTGCAAACTCTACGCGGGTAATCGGCGCTGTGAAATCCGTGTCGTCGGAAAGCAGTGATTCTGGAATGAGACCGAGCTTATACGCACGCTGAATCTCCGGTACAGCCCATTCAGAAGCAGGTATACGTGGATTCCACTCTTGTTGCTCAGGCTCAGGCGTGGGGGTTGGAGTTGGAGTTACTGTTATGGCGCCGCTGTTACCGCCTTTATCATTGCCTCCGTCATTGTTTCCGTTAGCAGCCACTGTGATGTTGAAATCCTGCGTGTAATCAGTCGAGGCTGTTGAACCTTTAGCAATAGTCGCTTTTACAGTGACGGTTCCCGCCGATGTGGCGCTGAGCGTGTTACCTGTTAGTGTCGCCCCAGTGGTTCCGGCATTTTGTATGCTCCATTTTATATCTTTGTTTGTTGCGTTGGCAGGATAGACCGCGCCTACCAGAGTAAGCGGTGTTCCTGCTTTCATTGAAGATGATACGCCAATAATATTTGTTACTGGAATAAAATCCGTGATAGGAGACGCGGTCACTGTGATGTTGAACGGCTGAGTGTAATCCGTCGTGGCTGTTGATCCGTTAACAATTGTCGCTTTTACAGTGAATGTTCCCGCCGAGGTGGCGTTTAGCGTGTTGCCCGTTAATGTCGCCCCGGTGCTTCCGGCGTTTTGTATGCTCCATGTTATATCCTTGTTTGTCGCGTCGGGTGGATCGACCGTACCTGATAGAGTGAGCGGCGTTCCAACAGTCATGGAAGTCGATACGACAATAATATTTGTTACTGGAATAAAATCCGTGATAGGAGACGCGGTCACTGTGATGTTGAACGGCTGAGTGTAATCCGTCGTGGCTGTTGATCCGTTGACAATAGTCGCCTTTACGATGACAGTCCCCGCCGATGTGGCGCTTAGCGTGTTGCCCATTAGTGTCGCCCCGGTGGTTCCAGCATTCTGAATGCTCCATATTATGTCTTTATTTGTCGCGTCGGGCGGATTGACCGTGCCTGCAAGAGTAAGCGGCGTTCCTGCTTTCATTGAAGACGATACGCCAATAATATTTGTAACTGGGATAAAGGGATCGACCACTGGTATGTCGGAACTCTGCCCAAAAACAGTCAACGTAACGCTGTCCCTGTACCCACCGTCAAGTGTCGACGCCAGAATAACGGTTTCCCCTGGATTTGCTGGTATGATCTTGCCCTCGTCGCTCACATAAGCCACATACTTATTTGACGACGACCATGCAAATTCTTGATTCGACGCGTTGCTTGGATAGACTGTAGCATGCAATGTTGTATCGGACTCGTCTTCCAAACTGACGGACCTATCCCTTGCGCCATTTATAGAAATGCCGGTAGCTGAAATCCAGTTGATTTCCATGTCCTCATCTGGATCCTCCGGCGGCTCGGCGTGGCTTATGTAAATCGGCACAATCGCGCTATTATTGAATTGGTTATAGTCAGGCTCCGATGTCGCCGCTTCAATGTAAATCATATTAGCCATCATTTCATCGTCGCCGAATTTGTAGAACATAATGTGGTTTTCCCCGTTAACGACAGTTACGCGTTGTTCGTCCAGCACCGCGCCTGTTTCATCACCCTCGCGGATAATCAGCTCTGTGTCCGCTGGAATCGTTGAGTAGTTGTATAACTCAACTGTTACGTATGTCTTATTGTCAAACCGGTACTGGGACGCTTCGACAAACACATCCACTAGCCCCAACCGTAGTTTATCGTATGTGTTGTTGCCCGGATCACTGTCATTTGCGCATGTAACGGTCGCCGTCAATTGCCCTGTGGAAGGCAGTTTGCTTAAGCTTACGTCTTGCCTTAACGTAACGGTCTCGCCTGGGCGCAGGTTGACAGGCAGATTGCTTGCCGCGTTGCCGGTCAAGTTTAAAGTAAGCTGTTTTATGTTTGTTTCACCTAAATTGCTAATCACAAGGCTTACCGGCTGCACGCCATCTATCATCTCGCTTGGGTAAGCGTACGCGTACGTCAGCGCAACGTCGGTTTTGGGGGTAATCTCTGTATAGACGAGCGAATGCGCAGGGTCGGATTCTGGTATGTATTCATTAATTTCATCCGCCCGGAAGGTATTCATCGCAAGTTTCCATACGCCGTCGTCAGCCAGCGTCGCGTCGAAATTTGCAATATTGTCGTCGGTGGTAAACAACGTTATCGGGGAACTGTATTCGCCATCAACCAGAATGGACGCTCTGACTGCGTACCCGTCGGTGTACGGCGACTCGTCCGTATCTGCTTCCACTTCCGGGAATACTACGGTTGGTTCCGCCCAAACAATGCCCTGCTTTCCTCCTTGATCTAAGACCTTGAACATGCCGGAAATCGGGGCCTCGATCGATGTGATTGCCCGCGATGCGCCGGGTTCGCTGTATCTAGCGTCAAAGAATTGAATCACGCCCTGTTCTTGCCAGTAGAAGAACCCATCCAGGAACTTGAGGTCCGAGCCGCCGTTCGCGGTTGATATCGGAATACTCGTATTGCCGTCAAAGAGCCATATGTCGGGTTTTTCCTCATCGCCGTATATACCATACGCCACTTTTAGCTCGCCATCCACATATCCGCCCGCCAATTCGGCAATATAATCCTTTGTGCTGAAAAGTGTTTCAGGCTTGCTCCATTCACCGTCACGCAGTGTAGTACTCATGACTGCAAACGATCCATCATAGCTATTACCATCATCACTTCGCCCGATTGGATCACCGGCGCGTACTTCCGTCCAAAGCGCCGTGACGCTATCTCCGTTTTCAACGAGCAGCGGGTTCATCTCAACCACATCATTATCTGTGATACGTTCATAATCAATAAAGCTCTGGGAAGACTGATCCCACTTCGCGACGCAAATCTCTGATCCATACAGCATTTCGTCCAGCACATCCCCAGCTTCGGGTTCGGCACCGCCGTTCCACAAGTCGGCAGCCTTAACTACTGACTTTTGCCAAATCAAGTATAAGTCGTCGCCGACGCTGACTGTTTTCGCGTAGAAATCGGAAGTAGAACTTTCCACAACAGGTTTTGGCGCGCTCCATACGCCGTTATCCAGCACGGAGTACATCAACTTGACATGGTCGCCGGTCTTGCTGACACCGTCGTCCGCGTTAAGCAGCATGATCGTCTTATCCCCGGCTTTGGCAAACTGAGGCATCGACCCCGGTAATACGGAGCTTTGCAGCGGAACGCCGGAAGCCCAGTCGCCATCCCAAAGCGTGGTATTCTCCAGGTAGTCCCTTGATATATATTCAAAGTCTAATTCACCTTCTTCTTGGACTGCGGCAGGATCAAGCGCGCCGTATGCCGCCAAAGCGAGCATACGCGGTTTCCCCCAAAGGTCTTTGCCCCATGGCCCGAAGGTCCATGTAAACTTAATGCAGAACAGCGCGTCGATCTCAATGCTCGCGGAAGCCTCAATGCGTCCGTAAGACTCTACGCCCTTTGAAGTGCTTGCGTATACTCTTATTGGTAGGCTGGCGTCGCCTCTCACGCCCACGTATAACACCCCTCGTACGCCGACTCCCAACGAAAGGAACATGTACGGGTTAATGCCAATAATGGTCTCCCCGTCAAATTTAACGCCTCCACCCCCGATGCTAAGCTCTGCTTTTGCGGCGACTCCAAGTCCTAGGCCTCCGCCAACACCTATAGTTATCGGTACGATGCCGACTGTAAATAGAAAACTCTTTTGCCCTTCAGCGTAACTATTGACTATTATTTCCCCAACATTGCTCAATTGTCTGCCGAAGATGTCAAATTTAACTTCAAAATAACCTATTCCGCCAATGTTGCCTTTAATGACGTCCGCTGCCATTGTGAAGTCCTTTTCCGTTATACCGTATTTTTCCCTCATGACGTCAAGACAGCCCTTGTACCCAACGGACATTTTAGCCGCTTGGAAATCAGATTTGAATTCCTTCCATGACCTTTCAGCCTCCAAAAGATTCTGTATTCTTAGTGCGCTCATAAGCTCGTCGAACGCCCAGTCAAGGGTTTGATCAAGGAACCCAAACAAAGGCATTATGAAACGACTATCCAGAATATCAAACATATCGTCAAAGAACCCTGTGATCTCGCCCTTTATCTTATCGACAAACCCGGTAAAAGAAAAGCGGAGTACGCCGTTCAAGCCAAGCCATTCATCCAGTGCATCAAAAAGCGGCAGGATCAGTGAATCATTCAATTCATCCATGATTTCATCTAAGATGTCGCCGACCCAGTTTTCCAGCGCGTCGATGTAACCACTTACAGAAATGTCAAACCCATTTTTCTTTAATTCATCAAACAGTGGCTTGATAAGCTTATCATCAAGCGAACCTACTAGTTCGTCAAAAATGCCTATGATTTTATCATGCAGCGCGTCGATGTACGCTTTGACTGAGATATTAAAGCCCTTATCATTCAAGAATCCAAAAAACTTCTTGATATAATCCCCGTCCATTTTTGTTATGATCTCCCCAATCAATTTAATAACTTCGTCCCTCAGCGCGTCGATATAAGCCTTGATAGAAATATTAAACCCATTTTCATTGAGTATTTCAAACAGCTTCGTGATATAATCCCCGTCCATTTTTGTTATTATCTGGTCGATCAGTTTTATAACTTCGTCCCTCAGCACGTTGATGTAAGCCGTGATTGAAATATTGAATCCGTTGTCCTTCAAGACTTTAAACAGTTCCATGATACATTCCTGATCAAGCTTTGTTATTATTTTTTCAATAATATCAATGGTTTCGTTTTTCAGGGTTTCGATGTATGCATTGATTGATATCTCAAAACCCATTTTGTTCAGTTCATCAAACAGTGGACTGATATGATTCAAATCCAGTTCTTTAAACAGGTCGTCGATGAAACCTGTGACGGCTTCATTCAATTTGTTTAGCAAAATCCTGAGGGCCTCATTCAGCTTAATGTCTTCCAAGAGTTCAAACAGCGGCTCGATGAGGCGCCCTTCCACTTGCTCAATCAGGTCGTCAAGAATCGCAATGAGCTTGTCACGGCCATCCCCCGATAGCGAGTCAAATTTACTCAGTATTATGACCTGTATTTCAGGGGCAACCCCGATTTCGTTTAGCATATCAACAAGGAAGTCTCTGGCGTAGACATTCACCTGATCCACTTTTTCATATATCACCCTCGTCCACTCAGCTTTTAGAGTATCATACGCCGTACGTGTTTTTGCGACGAACTCGCTTAAGACCCTATCAATGTCAATTGGTTGTACGCCCGCAGCCGCCAGCATCCGCCTGAGCGTGTCTTCGGTAAGAATACCGCCGTTTTCGACAATACCGTGCCATTTGTTTTTTAAGTTGTTATATTCCCGCTGCAGCCCACTAATGAGCCCCTCCATTAGCATTTCCCGCAGCATAGGCGGCACGTTCGCGTCTATCATCATCTGCTCCAGCGCCTCCTTGGTGAGGATAGCGCCTTCATTTACCTTATCTATTATTATTTTTTCCCAATCTTTTTTTAGCTTTATATATTCCGCTTGTATCCCATCGACAAGACCATCCATGATACTATTTTGCACAACAGGTAGTACTCCAGCTTCTGTCATCATCCGCCTCAGCGCGTCCTCAGTGAGGATAGCGCCTTGATTCACTTTTTCTATGATTTTCGCAGTCCAGTCATCCTTCAGCTTCTTATATTCCGCTTGCATTACGTCAACAAACCCAGACATAATGCCATTTTGCACAACGAGCGGCACACCGGCGTCTGTCATCATCCGCCTCAGCGCGCCCTCGGTGAGGACGGCGCCTTCATTTGCCATCCTTATGATTTCAGCTGTCCACTTATCCCTGAGCTTGTCATATTCCGCTTCCATTCCCTCAACAAGACCCTTCATGATGCTTTCACGCAGCACTTCCGGTACACCGGCGTCTATCATCAACTGATTTAGAGCGCTCTCGGTGAGGTAAGCCCCTCTATCCACAGCGTTTTTGAACATGTCGACCCATCTATCCCTCAGAGCTTCGTATTCCGTTTCCAGCCCCGTGACGAGCCCTTTCATGATGCTATCGCGCACAACGGACGGTATTCCAGCGTCAGTCATGATCTGGATCAGCGCTTCCTTGGTGAGGGCTGCGCCATCCGCCAATTTGCCCTTGATTATACTTATCCACGATGCCTTTAGCTTTTCATATTCCGCCCGATAGTCAAGGGAGAACCCGTTTATTATGCCGTTTCTGACGCCGGCGGGGACGCCGGCTTTGTCCATTGCGTCGCTCAACATTTTTATGACGAAGTCGCCGCCCTGATCAACTTTTTCATAAATGAAATTGGTGAATTCGTTTCTGAGTTTATAATACTCATTCCGATATAGGCTTTTGAGCTTGTCTTTCGAGCTCCTCAACAGTTCAAAAGCGTCGCTTAGTCCGCCGACGGAATAACCAAACTTGGGGCCCTCTTTGAAGTCTCCAATATATCCATAAAAAGTGATGGTGCCGTCCAAACTCTGTATCATATTTGTCAGGACGCCCATATTTGATTGCGGCAGTTTAACGTTTTTCGGGAAAACCTCGGCAGCTTTTCCGTCTAAAACGCCGTTATTTATTGGCGTAACCTCGAAAAGTGGCGCTTTCTGAACTGATTCGACTGCCTTGTCAATATCCGCCGGAGGATGTATGATGATGTTGAGCAAAACCGGTTCAGATTCTGTTTCTTGCGCAACCATTTTCAACCATATTTCTTTGCCTTCTTTAAAACACAGTCCCGGCGCAATATTAAATTTTCCGTCTTCGCTCCTGGCAAAGGCGCCGCCGCTCTGGTACAGTATATATTCCTTAGGCGTATTTCCGTTCCACTGTCCGGAAACCCTAAGGTTGATCATATCGCCTTTCCTTTCGGTATACGCAAGACTTCCTGAGCGTACATCCATATAAGTATTGAGATCCACCGCCATGGAGATATATGGTTTCCCGTCGCCCTTGTCCTTTTCCAGGAAAAAGCACCTCGTCTGCATCGGCGCCACCACATAGATCGACCCGGACGTCCGGTATCCCTCCGCGCTTGCCTCGATTATATTTGCGCCATATGACCTTGTTTCGATAACGCCTCTTTCGTCCGTGTACTCCACAGCCAAGTCGGTGCCGTCGATGCCGTTTATGCTGACCCTTGCGTCGATAATGGAGTTCATCGATGCGACCTCTTTGACAATGATCTTGTGTGGATCGGCGTTGGTAATGATGTAATCAATATCCACAGTCCTGTCAAACATAGGATAGCCTCCACTGATACCAGGCGTAACGGACCAGCCAAGGGGATCATAACCTTTCTGCTTTAGCTCCAAGAAATAGCTGTTTAGTACGTTAACAAGTTTGGCGCTATCGTTGAAGTTGTTGGTGCCTTCAAACGCTAATATGCCGTCGGCACCGGTGAAGTAACCTGCGTCAACTTTGTTGCCAGACGCCAAAACGCCCACAGCGGACTGCGCGCCACCGGGTTTGAAATAGGATATGGAGTTTGCTACCGCATTATTTGTGCCGGTACCGTTCGTACCAATAACGCCGCCAACCTGCGCGCCAACAATAGAACCGTTAAAATAGCAGTTGACTACCTCACCATAGTTCGTCCCTACAATGCCCCCTGCATTGTCTGCGGCTATTTCGCCCGCAGCAAAACAGTTGTATATTTTGCCGTAACTGAGAACCGCGATTCCTCCGGAACCCTTTAATTCGTCGGTCCTCCCGGATCCTGACCTCTTGATAGAGGTGTCCGTTAGACCTGTATTTATGACAGTTCCATTTGCGCCGATATAGCCAAATAAGCCCTTGGCGCCAGTGTTGACAAATTTCAACCCCTTGATCAGGCAGCCTGAACCTTCGAACATGCCGTTAAACTGAGTAGATGTGGTCGAGCCAATCGAAACCCAGGGGTATGGGGATAGGTCAATGTTTGAAGTCAGTTTTACTGTCTTTCCGGTAAAACTATTCGCGCTACTCTTACCTCTTCCGTTGACAAGCATCGCGAAGCCAGCCAGTTCTTCAGCGGTTTTTATCTCAAATGTCGATCCTGAGGTATTGTTGTCATACCACGTTGTATCCGCAAAATCCTCCCACGACATTGTAGGAACGCTCACTTTGAACGGCACATTGTAGTTTACACCAGCTTGCGTGACCGCAGCGGTTAGCCTGACCAGCGCGTCGTCCGCTGGGTATTCCAGGCGGGTTACTTCCCCGCTCAAGCCATTAACGCATATGACCATTTCATTATCAGAAGTCCATGAGGCAACCTCTCCATTTGTGCCACTTGTTGGCAGGTAAAGCTCTTCCTTTGCGCTATAGATCGGCGTACCCGAAGCTTCTGTAGCAATTGGATTTGCAGGGTTATTCGCTTTTCCATTTCTGATCAGTTCCCATGTCGGCCAAGAGTTTATGCGGATTCTTAAATAAGCTGTCTTATTGCTGATTGCATAAGGATCGCCACCTGGGAAAGTAATGCCGTTAGGATTTCCAGTCCAGTATGTGTATGAAAAACCGGGCCGCAAATTGATGTTGAGATAGCCTACGCTACCGTCTCTGCCGTAAGCAAAATCATAGTTTCGATTACTTGATCCGCCTTTTCCGCCGCCACAGGCAATTGCGCCAGAAGCCGTGAATGTACCAGCGGTGATAACGGTAGTGCCGCCGTCGCCCCCAGCGGAGCCCTGATAGTCTATATATGGGTCAAAGTTACCGCCATTGCCGCCACCTCTGCCAGCGCCGTACCTGCTGCTGGCTGTGATTTCTCCTCCATTTATGGTTGTTGTTCCGCCATATCCGCCGCTGCCACCATATCCACCATATCCACCATTGCTACCTTGCGCGCCATCTCCGCCTCTTCCGCCGCCAATGCCGGCACCATAATTGCTATTTGCGGTAACTGTACCTCCGTTTATTGTGAGCGTTGCTCCATCTCCGCCATTTTTAGCATATCCGCCGCTAGCCCCATTACCACCCCGGCCGCCGCCAATACCCGCTCCATAGGTGCTTGTCGCAGATATGTTTCCGCCATTGATAGTTATGTTACCTCCATTTCCGCCAGGGGTGCCACTGTTGCCATTAGTGCCTCTGCCGCCGCCAATACCAGCGCCGTCGGCACCGCCTTGCACTGTAAGTCTGGCAGCGCCTGTTCCCGCTGAAATTGTCAGGTTCGCTCCGGCAGTTAGTATTCCAGCGTAGTTTGCGCCTGTTGCGGTCACTGTGTTCGTTCCATTAAGTACAAATGTAGCGTAAGCCCCAGTATTCAGCATAATGGGCGAGTTTGAACCGTAGCTCATATTTATGTCTTGCAGAGTGACCGTCCGTGGACTTGCCGCCGTGCCGCCGCTTATGACTAGACGCCTGTTCGTGACTTGAGCTGTCCCCGTCATCATGACAGTAACGTTGCCAGTGATTGTATACGTACCGCCGCTGTACGTCCAGCCAGTCCCTGGGCTTCTTGGGGAAGCGTCTGACAAGTCTATAGTCGTTCCACTGCTTGCCGCTAGCGCATTAATGGGAAGGATACCGATGATCAGTACCATTACCAAAATTACCGCCAATGCTTTTTTTGTGAACCTCATTTCAATTTTCCTCCAATTTATATATTCAGATTTTCAGCCGGATTAAGATCAGCATCTTCACTTACTAAGTGAACGCTCCCTATCGGCAAAGCGGTAGGGAGCGTTACGTCGGGATAGGAGAAGATCTATGCTTTCTCAGTGGCTTTGGTACATTAATAATATTGGTTCACGCCGCAAATAACAAGATACCGAAAGTAATGGTTTTATATGACTTTCGTCACTATTTTCCATGACTTTCGTCACTTTTGCGCGTTTTTGACCAGAGTACTACAAGCAAACTCTTCCCGCTTTTGGATAGCGTAATGGGCAGCCCACATTGGTTACATGTGTGTGGCTGCCCAAGACGCGCCCCTTGCTAAAGGTGAATGAGGAAAAAAAGGATGGGATGTTTCGCGTCTATACAATATCTTATAATGTCAATCATTTCAATATGCCGAAAGTAATGGTTTTATATGACTTTCGTCACTATTTTACTCCAAAGCTTATGATAAGGGGCGTTACAAAACAGCACAGCTCAAGCCGCGCCTCAAGTTCTGACCGGTTTGTTGTAGGTGTATACCATGTCAACCGTCGATTGCCTGAGTGAAGCGGGTTTGATATCTTCTAACCCTCGAAAATGTAATCCGCGCCGGAATTCCCGAATGACACTCGATCTCCGTTTTTCAGCAAATACGGCTCGGTTATCTTTTTCCCATTTACGAAAGTACCTGCCCGTGAACCCAAATCCATTATGGAATATCCACAAGGGCCGCGTTCGATGGCGGCATGACGACGGCTTACGGCTTTTGTTGATTTGTCAAACTCGAAATCGTACTGCTTGATGCCGACGCTGACGTCGAAGCGCCCAACGACGAACGGCCTACCTTGAATTATGAGAGGGATTATCTTGGGCAAGACGGCGAGACCGACACACCGCAAGCGCGCGTCCGCGTGAGTCGCAAGGTAGTTGTCAACCTCTGAGGTGTCCGTTATTACCTGTTCGTATTGCGCAACGTAAACCGCTGCCAACTGCGCCCTGTTTTGCACACCGGATTTTTTGTAAACTGTCGAAATATGGTTCTTAACGGTCCCCTCCGATAAAAACAACAGTTTTGCGATTTGCTCGTTGCTAAGCCCCCTTGCGACTAACTTGCAAATCTCAATCTCCCTACCTGTCAGCATGCTGTTGATCTTCTGATTCTGATTCTGATTTTGATTTTGATTTTGAATTATCACGCTATCACCACCAACGATCCATTAATATTCCGGACTATAAGAATTAGCGCGTCCAAAAGCCAGTAACTCCTCTAACGAATACACACGACTGCATCGCACGCCCTTTAGAGGGAAGTCGAACAATAGCAGATCTTTCCATGTGTCGCATAGACGGGGCAATTCGGCTATCGGCTCAAACGCGTCGTTGAGTAACACTCCAAAATGCTCGTGATCCGTAGTAATATATTGGCAAACGATGAGTCCGTCTATCTCGGAAATGCCCGTTAAATGGGCGTCTTTTTCCAAATCGGCAATCTTACTCCCGTTTTTGAGACTGTACGCAGTGGGAATACCATGCATAGGCGCACTGATGACGGCAGTTTCGGTAAAATACGCTACGGATTCGCCGTTGTCCGGAAAATCGAAACGCTTCCGGCCTGTTTCGTCATAAAGGGAAGATGTTTTTCCATCTGATATCACAAACAGATATCCATCCTCGCGCTTGCTAGCGCCAATCAGCTTCCTCCCGGCAAGAAAAGCGCTGTCAACCATAAAGCCGCAATACGCCGCGAAGGTCTCGTTTGAGTCAAGTGTTTCTGTGATAACAGCTTCGCATGTGTCCGGGTCGATCAATTGATACTGTCCGTCTCTGTGTAAAATGCTGATGCCGTATGGTGTGTAAAACGCTGATCGTAAATCCTCTGACTCGAAAACCAAATCCCCGTCCCGTCCGCTGTATATCAATAACGCGTCACTATACAATATAGCAAGATTTCCGCTTATCTTACTGTATTGCTGGTCGTAGATCCGCGCCGGGTCTGGAATTGTCTGCTGACATACCAATGTTTGGCTATCGTCATAGATACGAAACCCGTTTATAGAGAATAGTATTAGCCTGTCGCCGCCCGAATTCACCCTCGCCTCGCTGTAGCTATACGATGGTCCGTCAAACGCGAATAGACTGGCAACTTGGTGCTGTTGCAATCGAAGAACAGTCAACTCACGGCTATCCCTACCGCCAAGCAGCGCGACGTCATTGGAAATCAGCAAAATGTCGGTAGGCGTGACCCGGTCATTCCTGGATACCATCCGACCATCCATATCGAAAAAAGCGAATCCTCTGTCATATGCCGCGAGCGTATACCCTTCACCGACGGCAAACCCAGTCACATCGTACCCCATACTGGCAAGTTCGTTTTGCCGACCAGAGGCGGGGTCGAGCTGCGCTACCGAATTGCTCGAAGAGACAAAAACGCCGTCCTCACTCGCTAACACGCCAAAGCGACCGCTTGACTTAATACTGGTAAGCTCCTCCATTTTATTCGCGTCTATCACGATCAAATCCGACCTCTGAGCGCTTGCAGCCGCAAATATGAAATAACCCCCCGAAAAACCGCCCTGGTACCATATGTATCGAGATGCTTCAACGGGCTCAATATTCATCTGCTTTTTCGCGCGCCTATCATATATCATGAGCGAACCATCCTCAAAGCTGACCGCCAGGAACCGACCGGTAGCTGATAGCGCGAAGATGTTGTCACGTGGGTTCACGAAAGTGTCATTTGTAGCGACTCGCTGTTTTTTGCCTTCAAAATCGATCTTTTCCAGCAATGCGCCATTTTTATCGTAAATAGTGGCAAAATCGTCGGCACGGTTGATCGCGGCAATGATCGCGCCATCCGCCGAAATAGCGATAGCAGTGGCGCTTGACCTACACCACAGCTGCTCTCCCGTAGCTATGTCATACGCGCTTAGCCCATCCCGCCCTGCGCAGATCAGCGTTTTGTCGTCCAAAAACCGCGACTCCGCCAACGCGGATTGGATCATAGGGATGGAAAACATCGTTTGGCCGCTTTCCATGTCGATGACTGCTGTTTCAAAAGCATACACAAGCGCTGCTGTATTCCCGTTAGGAGACAAAGCGGCCATCAACGGCGGGGAGGGTAACAGGATTGTTTGAAACGGTTTGAACCCGTCTGACAGGTCATATACGCCAAGAGCATCAGTCAGCGCAATTTGCGCGCTTGGCGTTACAGAGGCGGTAAGAATATAGGATTTAGAAGGAATCGCGCTCATCGCCAACTCGACCGCTTCGGAATTATTGCCTTTCCTTAAAGCCACACGCGAAGCCTCCGCAAAAGCCTCTGACCTGCGGTCCCACTCCATGCGCTGAAGTCCAAAAAATGTCATAAACACCCCGATAGACAGGATTACGGCGAAAAAAGCCGCGACAAAAACCCCACGCTTTCTATAGCGCCGGGAACGGATGTCGGATTCGTATATCCTATCAAAAGCGCTCCGCATTTCCGCCGCCGTCTGGAAGCGCGCCTGCCTATCCGGCGACATCGCTTTGTTGATGATCGCGGCTAAACCGGGAGGGCAATCTAGGCTGGTCAGCGGCTGGACATCGACAGCGTCGCAGGCGGGTCGGCGACCGGTCAGCAAATGATAAAGAGTAGCCCCAAGCCCATAAATGTCCGAACGCGGATCAAGAGCGATGGGCTTGCTTTCCTCGCGGACATAATCCTGGCGCTCTATTACGGCGCGTCTTCCCTGATTGACGGGATGTGCGCGCCTTTCGGATGAGAGCGCCCCGTCAACTTCTGTCACTTCCGACGTTTTTTTGAAGGTTTGGTGCCTAGATCCGTTATGTGTTTCTGTTCGCGCCCCGTTGGCATGCTGAGTGTTTAGACGGAATCTTCGCGTATTCCAGGTATTGTTTCGGGTTCTTGTTTCCGATTTCCAATTCCCAGGATTCGCGGCTCTCTCAACTCCGACTATCCCATAGTGTTCCGGTGAAGCGTACCCATAACTGCGCCCAACAGATACTGAGCCTTCTTTCCCCAGCGACAAGGCTATGTTGAAATCTATCAGACGGATATCGCCTTGCGGCGTGAGCATAAGGTTAGCCGGCTTGATGTCACTGTGCAAAATTCCATACGGCGGCTGGCTATGTAGATAAATAAGCGCTTCTAGAACTTGCTTACCCCATGTTACGACTTGCTTTGATGTGAACCTCTCGCCCCTATCGAGCGCTATATCGAGGCTTTCGCCCCTGATGAAGTCCATCACCGTGTATAAAACGCCGTCTTCCGCGAAAAAATCGTATATTTGCGGAATGTACGTATGGTTCAGGTTTTTCAGCAAATCTGCCTCGTGCTTGAGCGCGGTATGCCCATTAGGTGAGAAAGAACGTATATCGGCTTTGAGTACAACATCCTTATCTAAGCGCAAATGGCGTCCCAGATATATAATGCCGCTTCCGCCCGAGCCGATGCGACGAGTTATTTCGTACAGCGATGCTATTATCATAGGCTTGCACCTACCTGAATTTCCTTTTTGACCGCAACGCACGTACGAGCAGCATCTCGGCGAACACTAACGCCGGGACTGCCGCGACTATGAGCAACGTCAGCCCCTCGCCGCCAATTTCTTTTACGGCATTGTCTTCATCTTCCGCGCGATAGCCGATGGCGTAAGCCGACAAGTGCGTGGTATCGAAGGTAATTATCTGCTCTTCCCTTATATAGCGCGAGGTCACAGCCGTTTCTTCGCCGTCGCCAGTCGAATAATATACGTAAATCCCAGCAGCCTTTTGGCCTTGTTTAGCTTTGTATGGGAGTTCGACTGTTATCTGGCCGCCAAGGTCGCTTATGTAAGCGTCCCCCGCCTTTATTGTGATATCGACAGCCGGGTTTCTGCCCATTGTGTCAGGCTTTGTTGCATTGGATTCTGCATTGGATTCTGCATTGGATTCTACGTCGGATTCTACGTCGGATTCTACGCGGGGGTTCGCGCGGGGGCTAACCGCGTTTCGTAGCGAGATTTCGACGTCCCCGTCTTCGCGAGTCTCATTTATCATTTTTATTGTTGCTCTATCTATTGTCATACTGCCAATATTCGAGCCAATAAACAACAAGTCGACTCCTTCATTAGAAAGACTTGCTGCAGTTTCAGCAGTCAGAGCCAAAATGAACGCCTTTGCTTCTGAAGGCATATCAATCTGAAGCCGCACCATAGACAAGACGTTTTTTCTGCCTGCTCTATGCACGACCAAATCTATAGAAGACAAGGCTTTTTCTTCCGACAACGTTGCGTAAGCAGCGGTTCCGGTTTCGTCGAGGGCTGCGATTACTTTGACGGTAACTTCGGTATAGGGCGGCAGTCCCCCGGACATATTGGGCATTGGAACAGCTTCGCCGCTGTTGGCGCCTGAACTAGCCATGAATTTGGTGTGAAATAAGAAAGAAGATTTTTCGCCAGGCGACACAATAAGCGCCTTGGGCATCTGGAACGGCGCGGTGGACGCTACATACTTCGGCACATATGACCGTCCGTTGGCTCGTATTCTTTCCCTAATATTCACTTCGAACAAGAAACCGCCGTACGGGTCCTTGCTGCTTCCCGGATTACTTTTGGCGACAACTGTATTGGTGAACCCAGATCCAGTACTAGTCGGCTCGACTACGCCATCAACATTCCCATCATATCCAAGTTCAGTTGCATTGTCGGATTGTTCCGGGTCAATTTGCGGGGCGGGCGTCCCGGTTGGCTTTTTTTGATTACCATCAGATGATGTGTCATCATGTAGTGTTTGATCGATTATCGTTTGTGCAATGCTATTGTCTTTCTGATTGCCCTTTTCCGGGTCTTCTTCTTCTTTCTTGGATTTGCCAAACGGATCCGGCGGTTCAAAAATACTTTGGATCACGCATCCAGGAATAGTTATCATCGCGATCACAATAGCCAATATAACCCCGATGTACACGCAGCGCTTTATTCCCCCCATATCAGCACCCCTCATCAGTTATAGTATTGCTTAGAATATCTCCATTAACGCCAATAAGGCGCTATCGACCATGCTGGCCATTTTCCCCATAATCCTCTTCAAGCCGCTTTTTCAGCCTGAATCCTGCTACTAAGAACACAGGCACTATAATAGCGGCAGCTAAAACTGAAAAGCCGACCAAAACTAAACCTATGATGTAGATTGTTTCACTGGACACTTGCATTAGCATCATTTCCCATCACGAAATTATATCATGTACCGCCGCGTCTATGGGCATCGATCACTTTTGTTTATCCGTCGGGGTCGACCTCGTCCTGGGCGCGCGGCGTTTGAATAGCTGTTCCGGCGGCGCGCGCGGCTTGCCTGAATTTTGACCTTGATTCCCGTATTTCGGTCAGCGCCGACGCAAGAGTTTCCTCCGTGCGTTGCATAGCTTCGTCGATATACTCGTTTGCCACGCGGCGAAGCTCTGTCGTGGACGATTCCGCGTGTGAAAGCATTTCATGGCTCTTTGCTTTTGATATCCGCGTTATTTCCTGCTCGTCGATGAGTTGCCTTGCCCGTTCTTCCGCCGTACGGCGAATAGCTTCCGCCTCGCGTTTGGCGTTGTTAATAAAATCAGCCCTTGCGTCGAGCAGTCTTTTTGCCTCTGCTATCTCGGTCGGGAACGCCGCCCTGATTTCATCGAGGAGATCAAGCGCTTTGTCTCGTTCGATGACGCATTTTTCAGCTCCCAATGGGAGCCCCCACGCCTCTGAAATCATGGAATGAAGCATTTCCAACAATTCGGGGATTCTGCTGCTCATATACTTACCTCCGTCATTTGCTTTCAAGTTTGTTCAAAATTTCTGGACTTTGTTTATGACCTCTTCAATTATCTCCGATGGGACAAATGTCTTTAAATCCGCGCCATACCTCGCCATTTCTTTGACGACTGACGAACTAAGATACGTGTATTTCTCACTGGAAGGCATGAATAGGGTTTCAATGTTTGGATCAAGTTTCCTGTTGATCAACGCGATCTGAAACTCCCAGTCAAAATCAGACACGGCGCGCAGCCCCTTTATTATTACGTTTGCGCCTCTGGTTTTCATATAGTCTATCAATAGTTCTTCTGTCGATTCGACCTTGACATTTGGAAATCTGGCTATAGTCCGCCCAATGAAATCAACCCTTTCCCCGCTGCTGAAAAGCGGGCGTTTATCGGAATTCACCATAACGCATACAAGTAATTCGTCGAATACTGCCGCCGCCCGCTTTATTACATTGAGATGGCCAAGGGTAATCGGATCGAAGCTGCCTGGATATACGGCTTTACTCATAAAGCGTTACACATTCCTTTACTCGGATCGTTCATATTTAACTAGCTTCACGCTGCCATATTTATATTCTTTTTGTAGAAAATACGGCGGCGCTACAATCGGCGCTGGGTCATTGGCTTTTAGTTCACATATTATTATACCATTCTGATTTAATTTGTCAAATTCGATTATTTTTGAAAGCGCCTTACCCGCAAGCGGCGAATTATACGGCGGGTCGACTATTATTAGGTCAAAATTGCTGCTGTCGTCAGGGCTTTTCCTTTCGTCTCCCAACATATCTCCGCGTAGCCCAGGCATACGCAAATCATTGGCTATGCGATTGGTTTGCCCACCAATTAAAAACTTCAGCGCGTCGCGCTCATACACACACGCCATGCCTGTGAAACCGCATATTTTCAAGTTTTCCCATATAAGCTTGATCGCTTCCGGTTTCGTATCAATAAAAACAGCGCTTTTGGCCCCTCGCGACAAAGCCTCGATCCCCAGCTGGCCCGTCCCGGCAAACAAGTCCAGTACTCCCCTGCCCTCTATGTCAAACTGGATAATGTCGAAAACCGATTCTTTAACCATATCGCTTGTTGGCCTAATAGCGAACCCTGTCGGTTCTTTGAGCTTTCGTCCCCTTGCGGTTCCGCTGATAACTCTCAAACTATTGCTCCCCTTTCCACAGCCCTTTCCACAGCCCTTTACTCATCCGCTTCCCCATCCGCTTGCCCATTCACTTCGCCATCTGTTTCCTCATCCGTTTCCCCTCGAAGGCTTGCGTAGATATCCCCGGCAACGTTCTTCGGGACTATTTTCGACAGTTCCTCAACAGTTGCCGCTTTAATGGACTTGATGCTGCCGAAAGCCTTGAGTAAATCGTTCCGTCGCTTTTCGCCAACGCCGCTGATCCCGTCAAGAATGGACTTTTTACTGTTCTTCGAACGCAGGTTCCTGTGGTACTCGATTGCAAACCTGTGAGTTTCTTCTTGAATTGTGCCTATTAGCGCGAAAACAGCTGGATTAGCGTAAATCCCTATCTCCTCACCATCTGGGGTCACGAGCGCGCGGGTCCTGTGCCTTTCATCCTTTACCATGCCTAATACCGGCAGGCTTATTTGAGCTGCTTCCAGCACTTTTTGTATAGCTGATGCATGGGTGGCCCCTCCGTCTATGAGCATGATATCCGGCAGCTGTGAAAACTTACTATCTTCACCATTATACCGCGCAATTCGCCTTGATACAACTTCCGCCATACTGTGGTAATCGTCCTGGCCGATTACCGTTCGGATTTTAAAAAGTCTATAGTCTTTTTTATGCGGTTTTCCCTTCACAAAAACTGTCATAGAAGCTACGATGTCTGTCGCCCCTGTATTCGAAATATCGAACGCTTCGATGCGCTCGGGTATCTTTTCAAGTTTGAGGGCGCTTTGCAGCCATTCATGCGTTTTAAGCGTCTTTTCTTCATACGTCGTGGCGCGCTCTGCCTCCTCACGAGCGTTGGTGTTCGCCGTTTCAACAAGTTTCGCTTTGTCGCCGCGCTGTGGTGAGAAAATGCTTACGCGGTGGCCCGATTTTTCGGAGAATAGTTTTTCAAGAAGTTCGGAATCTGACGTCGCAAACGGCAGATACACTGTCCCAGGCAAAACCCCGCGTTTCTCGTAATACTGCATGGCGATAACGGATATCGCGTCCGGGTCGTCTTCTATCGGAGTTTCAAAAAGCTCATAGTCCTTGGAAATAAGTTTTCCATCAATAAAGTGGAGAACTGTTAGGCAGCTTTTAGCCACCCCCCGGTGGAATCCGACGACGTCGGTATCCGCCATCGCCCCGGCTATGACAAGCTGCTTTTGTTCTAACGTTTGCACAGCGCGCAACCTGTCGCGTTTTTCAGCGGCAAGCTCAAATGATAGGCTTTCGGCCGCTTCGTTCATTTCATTCGTCAGTTTTTCAACCAGATCGGCTGTTTTCCCCTGGAATATACTGATCGCCACGCGCATGGTTTCCCTGTATTCCGGAGCCAAATCCGCGCTCTGGCAATATGCGCGACATGTCCCCAAGTGGTAGTTGAGGCAAGGGCGCTCCTTTCCGATTATGCGTTTGAGGTTTTTTTCGCATGTAGGCAGTTTCAAAGCCTTGCTTACAGCCCCGATCGCGTCCCGGATAACGCTTCTCCCTGCGTATGGGCCAAGGTAGGTCGCTCCGTCGTCGGCAGGCTTTGAAACGATTTTAAACGCGGGATATTCGTTTCGCGTATCGACCCGGATGTACGGATAGCCTTTATCGTCTCTTAGCTTTATGTTGTACTTTGGTTTATGGTATTTTATTAGGGAGTTTTCCAGCACCAGCGCTTCGAATTCCGTCTGTACAATGATCACGTCAAAGTCTGCGACTATCGATACCATCGTTTCAGTCTTCGTGTCGCGCGCGCCGTGGAAATAGCTAGACACGCGGTTTTTGAGCCGCGAAGCTTTACCGACGTATATAACGCGGTTTTGTTTGTCCTTCATGAGGTATACGCCCGGTAATAACGGGAGGTTTTGAGCCTTTTCCCGCAACTGATCGATCAAAGCGAAACGCCCCTCCGCCTAATAGTCATTTATGGTTTTTTGGATTTCAGTTTATGGACACAATGTTACCATTTTTTAATGTTGCTTGTAAAGACTTGTAGTGCCAAAACACGCTATTTTGTTTTTTCATTCGCAAAACCAATTACTTGTGGTATAATACGAAACAAAAAAGTACAAAGAGCCTATGGGGAGAATGCGATATGATACTTAGCGGGGCTGAAATAGTGATCGAGGAGCTTGTCAGGCATGGGGTTGACATTATTTTCGGATATCCGGGAGGATATGTGATAAACATCTACGACGAGCTATACAAAAACTCGCGGCGGATAACGCACATCCTTACCGCACACGAGCAGGGCGCGGCGCACGCTGCCGACGCATACGCCAGGGTCTCGGGGAAAGTCGGCGTGGTGATCGCGACCAGCGGCCCCGGCGCCACGAACCTCATAACCGGTATAGCCAACACTTACCTCGATTCGGTACCTGTTGTATTCATCACAGGCAACGTCCCTGTCCCAATGCTCGGCGGAGACTCTTTTCAGGAAATCGACGTAGTTGGCGTAACGCTTCCCATAGTGAAGCACAGCTATGTTGTAAAGGAGATAGAGAATCTCCAGCAAACGCTTGCGGAAGCGTTCCTTATAGCTGGCACTGACAGAAAGGGGCCAGTCCTGGTCGACATCCCGAAATGCGTACAGCTTAACAAATGCGAATACAACCCCAGTCTGAGCACTCCTCCGCTCATTACCGCTCATACGCCCACTGCGCGCGAACTTGAAGCCGCGCTTGACGCTATTAATAATAGCTCGCGTCCGTACATCTACTGCGGCGGGGGCGCCGCGTCCGCCGGCGTGGGTTCCGGCGTAATAGAGTTTTCGAAGAAACTTGGCGCTCCAGTCGGCGTAAGTATGATGGGCATCGGCACAGTCCCGTATTCCTATGAACTGAATCTCGGCATGTGCGGCATGCATGGTAAATACGCGTCCACCGAAGCTATGGCTGAAGCGGATCTCATAATAGCGCTCGGCGTCCGTTTTTCCGATCGCGCGACCGGCAACACGCGTGGATTCGCCAAAAATTCCAAGATCGTCCATGTTGACATTGACGCAGCGGAAATAGGNAAGAACGTGAAGGTTGATTTCAGCGTATGCGGCGACTTGAAAGAAATCCTCCCAAAGCTTATCAGTCAATCACGCGCTCANTCTAATAAGCAATGGCTCGACAGGATCCTCGAATTGAAAGTGAAGGGNGGCGATTCTCAAATCACCGATGCGCAAAGTAACGATTTCACCCCAAAGAATATCATACANCACGTAAACGATCACTTCGATGAAGANACAATAGTCACGACTGACGTTGGGCAGCATCAGATGTGGGTTGCGCAGTATTACAAGTTCGAAAAACCCAGAAANCTCATTTCATCCGGTGGGCTTGGNGCTATGGGGTTCGGCCTTGGCGCGGCTATCGGAGCNTCGATCGCGCGTGGTCGTAAAAGGGTGGTTTTGTTCACTGGCGAGGGCAGTTTCGGCATGAACCTGATCGAATTGGCGACGGCAGTCACCGAAAACCTCCCGATCACCGTGGTTTTACTGAATAATGGCGTGCTTGGCATGGTTCGACAGTGGCAAGCATTGTTCTTCGAAGGGCGCTATTCCCAGACGACGCTTGATCGCAAGACGGACTTCCCTGCCCTTTCTAGAGCATTCGGCGCCGCCGGATACTTAGCGCGGAGCCTTAGCGAGCTTGATGAAATCCTGGAAATCGCGCCCAGCGACGGCCCTTGCCTAATTGATTGCAAAATCGACAAGGACGAGAAAGTGCTCCCCATGATTCCCGCTGGCGGGACAATAAACGACATACTATTGAGTTAACAGGCGGATGATATGAACAAGAAAGCACTTCCCATTATTCCCGTAGGCGGGATAATCAGCGACACACTATTAAGTTAGCGAGTGGTTAATGTGAACGAGAAATTTATGGTAGGAATAATAGTATCGAACCATTTTGGCGTACTAAACCGCGTTGCGGGGCTATATGCCAAGCGGGGATATAATATTGACAGCCTGGCTGTAGGCGAAACGGAAAACCCCGCGTTTTCAAGGATGACGATCGTTTCGACAGGCGACGAGTACATGAAAAACCAAGTACTTAGGCAACTCGAAAAACTGCATGACGTGAAAATGGTCGTCCTTCTTGAAAAGGACAATTCCGTTTCAATAGAACATATGCTTATCAAGCTAAGCGTCGGCGAAACCGGAAAGGCGGCGATAAGCAACCTAATAAACGATTACAGCGGAAAAGTCATGGACTTTGGCGGCGATTTCATAACTGCTGAAATATCTGGAAGCTTCGAGAAGATTGAACNGTTCATCGACGAGTCGAGAAGTATAGGTATACTGGAGGTTTGCCGNTCCGGGCTTATTTCGATGGTTTATGGAACTGANAATGTATTTAGCATAGAAAACNTGCAAGGTTTACGGTGACAGGTGGTGACAGGCAATGAAAGATATGNTTATCAAATGGGGCCTGTCAGCAATGCTTGCTTTTTTCCTGCTGGTTTTTGCCCTTGCATCTATCGCGCTCATAGCGGCGCGGCCCAAAAGGGCGTCCGAAGCAGTGAAAAACGCNGATGTGTCGTGGTTGCTCGAAGAAACTGATCTGGGCAAAATCATCGTCGANGAAATCAACGCGTCAGAAATGATCAGCGCCAACATNGATATCGTNACGGTCAACAGGTTTGCCAAGCGAGACAACGTATCTGCGGCTGTAGGCAATGTAGCGCAAAGATACGCCGAAGCTATCGCGGGCGGTGACTATGATTATTACCTGAATTTAGACGACGTCGCAGATTTCATAAAAACTGTCGCTCCGGACATTTCTGAAGAATTTGGCGTTCGTATGACGGAAACTGATCTCGACGCGATAGTCGACACAATATCCAGATATATAAACCTTGATGATTACACGATTGGCGCGATACTTAGCGACACTGGGATAGACGCGTCGGTTCCATATATATTGTTATCAGCGTATCCTCTAATTATTGTTATAGTTCTTGTCGTCTTGATCGTGTTTGATATCTTTTGGCTATATAGGAAAATGATCAAAAACGCGTTCCTATGCTCCGGGATCCCGCTGGTTTTAGCTGGGTTGTTATGTTTTATCTCCGGCATGTTGCTCGCCCCATACTCCTCGCTGTTCAGATCTGGCGAGTCCAATGGCGTCATGAACCTGATGTCCGCCGTCGCCGAATTATTGTTTCTTCCAGCCGCGATTTGCCTAGTGATTGGCCTGGTTTCACTTGCGGTTTTCGCGATAATGAGGAAAATAACAATTAAAAAAGAGGGATATATCTTGCGGTATGTATTGAAAGATAGCAAAGAATCAAGTATAATTGCTTGGCGTATAGCTGGAATAATAACGAACGCTTCATTGCTGATAGCTTGCATCGCGCTTTTAGTAGTATTTTCTCTAAACGCGCCATGACATGGAACAGACTGACATGGAATAGATATGGATTATATGCGCCTGTAGCTCAGTAGGATAGAGCAACGGCCTTCTAAGCCGTGGGTCGGGGGTTCAAATCCCTTCAGGCGTGCCACCCATATGTGAAGCCCACGTTAGAAATTATTTTTTAACGTGGGCTTCACATACTATTTTCTTTAGCACCCTGCCCGTTCTTGACATGCACCGCGATAGTGTCCGGGGATTGTTTGTTTTTTTCCACGACCCGCTTTTTTTCTTCGAGTTTGGCAAGCATTGAATCCTTCTGCCCCTCGCGGCGTTTGCTCCGCCCTGCATTGATAATGCTGTCGATATTCTCGCCTTTAAGCGTGTTCGGGTATTTTTGCTCAAACTCCAACAGCAGTTCCTTGGATTCAAGCTCGCTCTTGAGCGTAGTGCGGTAAAGTGCTTCATAATCGCTCGACGCGAACACGGCATACAATAGCTGCATGGACGTTTCAGGCATTGCCGCATCCTTGCCATAAAGCGATTCTATTGCCTTTTCCACCGATTCGCGAGATATGGGCTTTCCGGATTTCTGGTGTTCCCAAAGGATGCCGACTATATCAGACAAGTCATTTTTGTACTGACGCCCGCTCATAAGTTTCATCGCAAGCAGGTATTCGGCGGCAACCATGCGAATAGTCACTATGTTTGAGAATGTCCTGTAGTATACGGAAACCTCAATCAGCCTGTCTGAGTATGAGGCAGTGCGCTTGAAGTCCGCGTTCAGCCAGCCGTGCGGCAGCCCGTGTCTTTCCCCGACGCGGTTTATCGCGTCTTTCATGGCGGAGGATGCGACGATGATTGCGTCCACATCGTATGTTAGGTCGCGGAAGCCGTAATTCGCAAGCACAGCCGCGCCGCCAATCAAGATGATTTCAGCGGGCGTTTTCGTGCCGTTTAGCTTTCGGAACTCTTTGGCGAGGTCTTTGAGGTACTCGTTGAGGTTGTCGCGGGTTATGGGTTCTTTATCAGGCGACATTCCGCACCTCGCTTTCCACGATGTTGTGCCTCA
>WRNV01000002.1 GCA_009776445.1 Oscillospiraceae bacterium
GGCCCCCTCAAGGACTACATAGAAGATAAGATAACTGTGCAACCCGGCGCTACAGGAATGATCCAGGTTAAGGCGCCATTTAGCGAAGGGCTGGTAAAGGCGTTTATTTGGGAAGCGGACACCTATATACCTCTTTGTGGAGCTTTCGAAGCTGAGTTTTAGAAATTCTGTGGATCCATCCGCAGGGATAACCCACTTTGCTTGATGAAAACAACAAAATACCGCTCCGGAGCCACAAGGTTCCGGAGCGGCGTATATAACTGATAACTGATAACTGACAACTGTTAAAAGCTATGTTCAGTGCGCTCTATTATTTCGTCTTGCAGCGCCCGGCTCAAGTTGCAGAAATAATCACTGTATCCCGCTACCCTGACGATCAGGTCACGGTAATCGTCGGGGTGGTTCTGAGCCTCGCGAAGGGTTTTACGATCGACCACATTGAACTGAATATGATGCCCATCCATGTCAAAATACGCGGCTACTATGCCAGCCATATTGTCAAGGCCTTTTTCGCCTGACAAAACGTTCGCGGTATATTTTTGGTTAAGTAAAGTGCCGCCGGTGCTGAGGTGGTCCATTTTCGCGGCGGATCTTATCGCGGCGGTCGGGCCGTTAACGTCGACGCCCTGGGTCGGCGAGATGCCCTCGGATACAGGCTTGCCCGCTACGCGTCCGTTCGGCGTCGCCCCTGTCACTTCGCCGAAATAGATGTGGCATGTGGTGGGAAGCATATTTACGCGGAACTCTCCGCCTCTGGTATTTGGTCTGCCTGTGACGATTTTATAATAAGTTTCGAACACTGAGCGCATAATATCGTCAGCTTGATCGTCGTCGTTGCCGTACTTGGGCGCCTTGTGCCTCACAAGAGCCAGTACATCGTCATAGTCTTTGAAATTGTTTGCGAGCGCNTCCATAAGCCGCTCCATNGAAAACAGCTTTCTATCGAAAACNGCGTACTTGATCGCCGACAGCGAGTCCGTGACCGTCCCGATCCCCACGCCCTGGATGTAGCTCGTGTTGTACCTTGCCCCGCCAGCGTTATAGTCCTTGCCCCGCTTGATGCAGTCGTTTGTAATGATTGACAAAAACGGCGCGGGGAGGTAACGCGCGTAATATGATTCAATGACGTTTGAACCGGCTACTTTCACGTCGACGAAATAGCGGATCTGCGCCTCATACGCAAGAAACAACTCTTCAAAACTGGAAAAGTCTGCGGCATCGCCTGTCTGAGGGCCAAGCTGCTCGCCTCGCTCCGGATCGAAACCGTTATTTAGCGTGATTTCCAGGATTTTCGGCAAATTGAAATATCCCGTGAGTATATAGGCTTCGTTTCCAAAAGCCCCTGTTTCGACACATCCGCTGGCGCCGCCCTGCCTGGCGTCCTGGATGCTTTTGCCGGCGTTGAGCAGTTCTTGCACAATGGCGTCGGTATTGTAAAACGCCGGCTGTCCCCAGCCCTGCCTTGATATCTCGCACGCGCGCTTGAGGAACGATTTTGGCGTTTTACGGCTGATTTGCACATTCGAACTGGGCTGTAGCAGTCGCATTTCGTCCATGCAGTCGAGGATCAGGAAACTCACGTCGTTGACGCCGTCGCTGCCATCCTCAGCGACGCCTCCAGTGTTAATGTTCGCGAAATCAGTATATGTGCCGCTCTCCTTTAACGTAATGCCGACCTTCGGCGGAGCGGGCTGATTGTTAAACTTTACCCACAGGCACTCAAGGAGCTCAAGCGCCTTGTTGTTGTCCAGGACGCCGTTTTCGCAATCATTGCGGTAAAACGGGTATAGATGCTGATCCAGCCTGCCCGGGCTATAGGCGTCCCAGGGGTTTATCTCGCTCGTCACCCCAATATGGACAAACCAGTACATCTGTATTGCCTGCCAATACGTAAGCGGCTTATGCGCGGGTACGACGTCGCAGTTTTCCGCTATCTGCAAAAGCTCCAAACGGCGGACGTCGTCCGATTCAGCCTCGACAAGTATGCGCGCGTAGTCGGCGTAGCGCCGTCCCAGTGCCATAATACCGTCGCAGCAGATGGCCATTGCGCTCAGCTGCTCGCGTTTTTGCGCCGCTTCGGGGTCGTTCCCGTAATCTAAATCCGCGATAGATTTCTCGATCTCGCGCTTATAGTCCAAAAACCCCTTCTGGAATATGTTGCGCGAGCCGACTGTATGCCCTGGGCCTCGCTGTTCCATGAATTCGGTAAATATGCCAGCTGCGTAGCAACGTTTCCATTCCGGCGACATTGCGTCGAGCAATCTATCCCGAATTGCGCGTTTTTTCCAAAATGGTATGACGGTATTTTCCTGAGATTGGAAGTCTTCAGGGCTTACGCGAAAAAAGATGAGCTCGCGTTCGTTCATTACATGAAGATCGTCGAGCGTGTGGCAGCAAATCTCCGGATAACTAGGCGCTGACTGCGGGTGCGAACCTTTTTCCCCGACGATCAGCTCGCCATCCCCGATCCAGAGTGTTTTATTTTCCATGATATGCTTGAAACTGAGCGCTCGAAGCTCCGGAACAGACACCCGGCCTTCATGCATTTTATACGCTTCGGTCTCCAGCAGCGCTCGTTCCATACAGATACTGGGTATCGCGTTAACGCTCTCTTCCCGCAATTTGCGGATACGTTCATTCATTCCCCGCTGTTGCATAGTCAACACCTCTCTTACTGTTGCTTAATATACATCAAAAACATCAGAAAAGCAATAAGAACAAAATGTGTATTGTAACGGTTCAGGTAGTGTCGTAAGTATCACAATTTCGTTTTTGCGAGGAGCGTAGCAATCCAAAAGAAAACATTACAATCGATGCAATACGGACTGGATTACCACACCTACGGCTCGCAATGTAGGTATATCTATTCGGACAAATCAGACAAATAAAAAATAAAAAAGCGGTATATTTTCACAATAAAACTATTGCATTATGAAATAGTTTCTGATAGAATATCTGGCATCAGCATTTGAAATGTAGTATTACAACATGTCTAACAATAATAAAAATGATGGTAGGGATCGTTATGTTTCAACTGAAGTATGAAAAGTTTTTGAAGATAATTAATGATTATGAACTAATTCCAAAGGAAATCGAAAAAGTTGCAATAGCAATGTCTGGCGGAAAGGATGCACAGGTACTTACAGCGCTGTTGCTTGAATATCAACAAAAGGAGCGGCGAGATCTTGAATTGGAGATTGTGACCGTTGCGGCGCCGGGATGGAAATATACACCTGACAAGTACTTTGCCACAGATGAAAGCAAAAAGGGTTATATAATTGAACAAAAGAAAGCTATTGATGAGACAAGGGAATTTTGGGAGAGGAAAGGTATACCATATACCTACATCCATACTGTTCCCGGGATAAATGAAGATATACTTTTAAACGCATCAAAGCCATGCGTTTGGTGTTTTTTTGGTTTATACAGAGCTTTGTGTAAGTACCTTGAAGATGAATATGACAAGGGTAAGAACATTACTTTAGCTGTAGGGCTAACCAAATTTGATTTGCTTTATGTGCTGGAATCTTTGATTATCAGATCTGGGGGAAAGACTTGGGAGTATGACAAAATACATGATAATCAAAAGTATTATTTCAATAGAATGCAGTTATCCTGGTTTAGTCCATATCCCAAATTGAAAATCGGAATTCCAAATAAGGAGATATATAAAATAACCCCTATTATAGATATTACTGATAATGAGACTAGAGAGTTAGCAAATGCAATGGGTTTGCCGAGGATTCCCGACCCTTGTCACAAGCTGTTCGGGGATAAATTTGAATCTGATAAAAGGCATTTTGACAGATATTTAGCTGGTACAACAACAGAGGATGTGAACCTTGATCATGTTAATAGTGGGTTTTTCTCTCAATATGAAAGTTTACTAGATACTTTTACTAGAGTAGGTGTTCTTCCGCCTATTGAAGAAATTGACAACATTTTATACGATGGATTGTACAATCCACTAGTCACATCGGTTTTTAGAGATTAATATTTTATAGCAAACGTTGTGTTGCCCACAACCCAAACATACGAGCCTATGCGCGCTTGAAGTGGTTAGCGGCTGGGAGGCGGGGGTGTGACAACAAAACCAAACAACTTGTTTTAAATAGTAACTTATTATAAACGCAGGTTATAATGCGGGTAAAGTGGATCGAGGAGGGGCATAATTGTGGGAAATGATACATATATTAAGTATATTGATTACTATTTACCAGGGAATTACATTACTGTTGAGGATGTATTCTCAAGTCTTGATGATGAGGTATTTAAAAGTAAGAACATAGAGACAGAAAAGTTCATTAGTAAATTCAAAACTGAAACTAGACTAGATAAGATTTCCGTATTTCAGAAAGAGGATGATTTGGCGATAATAATTGCTAACATGGTAGACAAATTATTAGATGAAACCAAAATTGATCCTCATGAAATAGGTTATATTGTGTGTGGCAACGATGTATTAATGAGATATAATAACACATCGATCATACACTATATACAAAATGTATATAACTTTGATAAATCTACTGTCATACCATTGATACAACCTTGCACGGCATCACTTTTTGCTATGGGACTTTCAAGAAATTTACTGGATCAAGAAAAAAAGTATATGCTTATTATTAACGCCTGCAAATTGGAATCGCCAGAAGACAGATTTATTGATTTTACAATGAGGGGTGATGGAATAGGTCTTCTATTAGTTGGATGTGACGCAGGTTCATTGAGAATAACTGGTTGGAATTCCTGTAATCTAGGCAATCCAAGTTACAACAAGATCGTAAAGAAACCTCAAAGCCAAGACTATCGGGGTGATATGATAAGCCGAGGGATTTCTTTTATCGAAGAGACTTTAGCAAAATTTAAGCTTGAAAGGAAAAATATTGGAAAAGTTATTACATCCAATGTGAGATATGATGTTTATCATGATGTATATAGCCATTATTTAAAAATGAGTCCCAAAATATTCTTCTTGGAAAATATCCCCAATGGTGGACACATTGTCGATGTTGATATTATCAGAAATTTAAAGGACTATATAGAAAGCAATGAGAAGCCGACAAAGAATCAAAATATAATTTTGTATTCCCCAGATTTACAAGAATCTTTGGATGTAAATTATCATTTAGTGTCACTAGACCGTGTTGAATAAAACTAAATGACGTATTCATTATGGAGGCCATATGATTTTAAAAAGTAATTATGCTAAAGCTATTATCAATGCTTTGAAGGAAGTTACTTCAAACGATAGTATTAGCAAAGATACTGATATTCAAAAGGATATATATATCGATTCAATGGGATGGATTCAATTTCTCATAAAGCTCGAAAAGAAATTTAAATATTCATTCGAACCTGGTTTTCTTAGCAAAGAAAAATATGAAACCGTAAATGACCTTATCAATTGTATTGTACGCGTTATTGATTCAAAATAAAGAATATACTATCGCTCCACTAGTATAAATGGAAGGAAAAACATATGGAAAAAAATGATATTGAGAATTTCTATCAATTGTTCGATTATATAGCGGATAATAATGTTAACTATATTGAATACTTATATTGGAGCGAACGTAAGTATAAGTATCTAAAAAAAAGCTTCGCAGAAATACATCGTGATATACGTAATTGTTATAGTAATTTAAAACAATTTGGTATAACAGATAATTCAATAATACTTATTGATATTGATAATTCATATGAGTTCCTTGTCTGTGATTTTGCCGTAATTCTGACAGGCGCGTTATCTGTAGTTTCCAATAGTAACGAACCATCAGAAATAGTTATAGATAGAGTGGAACAATTTAAGGTTGATTATATAATCAGTAAAAAAACGAACGCGGATCTAGGTGTTGACACTAAAGTCATTGATATTTATTCCTTACTCGAAATATCCAATAACTCAGAAGTTGTTCCGACAAGATACAATAAGAGAGACTTCTCCATCGTCTTCTCATCAGGGACATCAGGATTCCCAAAAGCATTAGGTATAACTGAACCGGGATCAATAAGGAGTTCAAGACATTTTTTTAACTATATGCGGTTCTATTCTTCAGATAAATTTATGATCTATCTTCCATTAGCAAATTACCAGCAGCGTTTTTTCTTTTGGGGATGCCTGATCACATCAGTCAATATAGCTTTTGGCGACGATAAATCTCTATTGCACGCTTTGAAAGAATTCAATCCAACAATACTACTAGCATCTCCCAATTTCTACTACAATTTATTCTGTTTAGATAATAATAAAAAGAGTTTAGCTAAAAAAATATTCAAAAACATTGATAATAGAATTATATGTAGACATATTACTCATAAGCCAATATATGAAGCGCTGGGAAAGAAGATGCGGTATTTACTCACTGGCATGGCGCCAATTGATATTAAGATTTTAGAGCACTTTCGGGAAAGCAACTTGGAAATCTACCAGATATATGGGCAAACTGAGATAGGTATGATAGCTTGTAACAATAAAAAGCAAAACAGAATTGGAACTGTAGGGAAACCAATTATCAAGTTATATTTATCTGAGGATAATGAAATTATTACCCAAAGTGATTTCCCAATTGTTAGTTGTTACTACAATAAAGACAATACTAAAGATTTTCTGGATATTACAAGGCCTACTGGAGATGTCGGGAGCATTGATGATGATGGATTTTTACGTATTAGCGGGAGAATGAATGAGACAATCATACTCAATAATGGAGCTAAAATAAATCCCATTACGATTGAACAGAAGATCAAATCAAGTTTGCAAATTGCTGATATAGTAATCTTCAAAACAAGACAAGAAAGCGATAGCTTTACCTTAAATATAGTTTTGTTATTAGATGGCTTTTCCAGTCTTGACGATAAGATTGTTAAACAAAACATTAGTAGTGTCCAAGAAATAAAGGCGAATACCACCGATGTTCACATTTACAAATATAGTTTCACACATGATGAAAAAAGAATTTTCTATACGGAGAACGAAAAGTTTTCACGAGCGCGAGCCATTAGTTTTTTCAAGGATAATTCTGAAAAGTTGATAGCTATTTAGCTGCTAACAATTTATATAGAACTAAATTAACACATCTATTTTGAATTCTAAATTTATAGCGAAAAATTCCACAGTATATTATGCGGGATTGGGAGGATAGGGAAATGGAATTTAACTTTTCACAAGAGCAATTGGAACTAAAAAGAGTCATAGGTAAATTTGTTGACAAGGAACTTACGCCTTATGCGGCAGGATATGACAGAAAAGAAAACCCAGAGGATTGCATACCTTGGCCCATAATAGAAAAGGCAATAGAGCTAGGAATTGGCAGCATGGCTGTTCCAAAAGAGTATGGTGGTGATGAACTATCTAGTGTTGAGATATTGACGATCATTGAAGAACTTGCTCATGGGGATGCAGGTATTGCCTATACTTTATTATCAACTATAACTGGCACTCAGTTGATAGCTAGATTTGGAGATGAGGAACAAAGGGCACGCTGGCTAACAAAGATAGCAAACGACCAAACCAAAAGATTTTTAGTAGGATTTGCACTGTCTGAACCTCAATCTGGATCTGACAATATGTCTCCAAATCCAAATGCAGGTATGTTGACGACAGCAGTGCTAGATGGTGATAAATACATAATAAATGGCGCTAAGAGTTTTATAACTAACGCAGGAATTGCGGGATTATACATCGTCTGGGCTAGAACTGATAAGACAAAAGGAGCGCCACAGGGTGGGCTTAGCGCATTTTTAGTGCCAGCAGATACAATTGGTATTAATGTAGGAAAAATTGAGGACAAAATGGGAAACAGATTGTCACAACAAGGTGAATTAATATTCGAAAACTGTACAATCCCCGAGAATAATTTACTTGGAAAAGAGGGAGATGGACTTCAGATTTGTTTAGCAATGATCGAAAATCGTTTTCCCGCTGTTGGAGCCATTGGTACTGGCATTGCCCAGACAGCCTATGATATTTCTTACAAATATGCAAAAGAAAGAATTCAGGGTGGGACACCAATTATAAATCATCAAGCAATAAGCCATAAATTAGCTAATATGCTGATTTCAATAGAATCATCAAGGTTGCTATACCAAAAAGCAGCGTGGCATTTAGATAACAAGATACCAAATATGATTATAAGTTCAATGAGCAAGGTTAGCGGTTCGGATGCCGCCATTATGGCATCAAATGAAGGTATTCAGATTTTAGGATGTTATGGTTGTTCAAGAGAGTACTCAATAGAAAAGCTCTTTAGAGACTCTAAAGCACTATCAATATGTGAATCCGCAAACGAAATACAAAGAAGCAATATTGTCATGATGGTTCAAATGATGGAACAGAAACATCGCGGATAGCGTTCGCCTCAGTACACTAAACTGAAAGGGTGCTGACATGGATTACTATAGTCTCAATGAAAGTGATCAAAAAGATTTTAATTTTTTCTTTTGTGACACAACGCTCAGAGATGGTGAGCAAGTGCCAGGTGTCAGATATACGCCTGAACAAAAATCAGAAATTGCACAACTGATGGATAATGTTGGGATAGAATCAATTGATGCTGGTTTTGCGGCAACTTCAGAAGAAGAAAGGCTTTCAATACGAAAAATTTGTGATTTGGGCTTGAAAATGAGAATAATGAGTATGTGTCGTGTTGTTCGTGAAGACATTGATTATGCTTATTCTTGTGGTGTGGGAGGAGTTATTTTATTTATTCCCGGTTCGGATATTCACCTAAAAGCGAAATTCGGAGATGATATTTCTGCAGTTAGACAAAAACTTGTACAAAAAGCGATGGATGCGATTAAGTATGCTAAGGATAGAGGCCTTTTTATCGAGTTTGGAGTGGAAGACTCAACGAGGATGGACTTCAATGTACTTTTAGAGATACTGTCATTGGCACAGCTAGAAGGTGCGGACGTTCTTGGAACTACTGATACAATAGGTTATTTTACTCCCGAGATGACCTATGATTTCATAAAGAAATTGGCAAATCAATTGGAAGCGCCAATAGGGGTACACTGTCATAATGATATGGGGCTTGCAACAGCAAATACAATTGCCGGTTTGTTGGCCGGAGGAGGATATTGTTCCCCAACAGTCAATGGAATGGGTGAAAGAGCAGGTAATGCGTCTCTGGAAGAAGTGATCATGATTTTAAAAGTACTATATAAACAGGACCTAAAATACGATACGAGTATTTTAGGAGCTTTATCCAAAAAAGTTGAAAAATATTCAGGAGTTTCGATGGATATTTTCAAGCCGATTGTTGGACAAAATGCATATTCGCATGAGTCAGGCATACATGTCCACGGGATGTTAAAAGACGTAAATACCTACGAGCTATTTGATCCACAGTTAGTAGGCCATTCCAGAAAATATGAGATGGGAAAACATGCCGGTAAGCATACTATCAGATATATTTTAAATATGAACGGATTCGAAGTATCGGATGAGGAAGTAGCAGATTTCTGGAAACACATGAAGAATAACGAAAATGCCGGAGTGTACTACACTGTGGATGACGTAATAACAGAGTACAAAAAACTAAGGGGATAATGATTAAGCCATGGTTATTGATAATTGGACAAAGGTAGACAATGAGCTTATCGGTAAGAACGCTGATATGCGAGTAATTACCTCTGAAAATATTTCCGTCAGCGAATTTGAATTCAGAGAAACGATAGACCTTCCCATACACAGTCATAATAGCGAACAAACAACAATTGTTGTAGAAGGTGAAATGACTATCAGATACGGAACAATAGAAAAAAAGATGAGCGCTGGCGACGCGTGTATTATTCCCGCAAACATACCTCATTGTGCAACTATATCGAAAATTCCGTTTAAATCATATGATATTTTTTATCCATTTAGAGAAGACTTTATACAAAAGATCAGTATATAGCCCAATAAGAACAGTATTTGAGGGTTTGTCGGTAAATTTGAGGTTTACATGAAGCAGACATTAATAGAAAAAGTTATTTCAAATAAAGTTGGAAAATCTGTTTATGCAAATGATACGATTTTTTCCCCCATAGATCTAGTAATGGGTACTGATGCTACTACACCGCTTACCATTGAGATATTTAATGAGCTTGGACTCGAATATGTCGTTAATCCTCACAGAATTGTACTTGTAAATGACCACTTTGCTCCAACAAAGGATGTCGCATCAGCAAATTTTGCGCTTATGTTGAAAGAGTTTGCTAGAAAGCAGAAAATAGAAAACTATTTTGAAATTGGAAGAAGCGGCATTTGCCATGTACTATTGCCTGAAAAAGGATTTATCAAACCCTATGATATTGTCGTTGGAGGAGATTCACATACGTGTACATATGGTGGGTTGAGCGCATTTTCCACTGGTATTGGCTCTACAGACATGGCGTGTGTATGGGCAACAGGGAAATTGTGGTTTAAAGTTCCTGATACCATAAAGGTAGTGTTTTCTGGAGAACTATCCGAAGGAGTTTATGCAAAAGACTTAGTTTTGTATTTAATTGGTAAATTAGGTATTAATGGCGCTAACTATGATATGCTCGAATTTGACGGTGAATTAATACACAACCTTGATATTTCAAGTCGATTAACACTCTGTAACATGGTTGTAGAAATGGGGGCTAAAGCAGGGATTATTAATGTGGATTCTGTTACAGAACAGTACTTTCAAGAGAAAAGTATTAATCTGGAATACACATATTTACATTCAGATGACGGCGCTAGATACAAAAAGACAATAGAAGTTGATGTTTCTAGAATTGAACCGATTATCGCATGCCCATTTAGTCCGGGAAATACAAAACCCGCAAAAGAGTTGGCGAATCAAAAAATAGACCAAGTAGTAATTGGTTCCTGTACTAATGGGAGAATAGAGGATTTCAGAATAGCTCATAAGTATTTAAAGGATAATGAAGTTCACCACGATGTAAAGTTAATTGTTATACCAGGTTCACAAGAAGTGCTCAAACAGATGGAAGAAGAGAGTATATTGCTCGATTTTATCAAATGCGGCGCCTTAATTTCCCCCCCGACTTGTGGGCCGTGTATGGGAGGACACATGGGGGTTCTTGGAAATAATGAAGTGGGACTTTTTACGACTAATAGAAACTTCATTGGTAGAAATGGTGATCCCTCATCGCAGGTATATTTATGCAATCCCGCAATAGCCGCATACTCAGCGTTAAAAGGCAGTATACAAATACCAGAATCATAAAAAGTTGATACCGTTTTTTATGAAGTGATTGTTTTAAAAGCATAATGTGTTAGGTTGGTAAGTATGAAAATTTGCGGGTATGTCCATAAATTCGACAATAATATTGATACAGATGTAATTATACCGGCTCGGTACTGTGTTACTTTGGATAAAAAAGAGTTAGCCCGGCATTGTATGAATGACATTAAAGTGGAGTTTTTTAGACATGTTAAAGAAGGCGATATCATTGTTGCAGGTGATAACTTTGGTTGTGGATCGTCAAGAGAAGTTGCCCCCATTGCTATACAGGCGTGTGGAATCAGATGCATTATAGCGAAATCATTTGCAAGGATTTTCTTTCGTAATTCAATCAATATAGGTTTAATGGCAGTAGTAAATAATGAACTCTACGACTTGGTTTCGACCGGAGATTATATAGAAGTTGATATTGAGAACAAATTCATATTGAGCAAAAGCAATAATAGAAAAGTTGAGATTAGTATGAGTAATAGTACAATAATTGATGAAATTATCGGGCACAATGGGCTAAATAATTACATAAAAAGTAAGAATTTTCGGGTTTAGTTGATAGGAGCAATAGATGTGTAGTTTACGAAATGAAGATGTGTTATGTAAAAAATGTAACAATCAACGAGAAAAATTGTTTAAGTACATAGAAAAGAAAAATTCTGTCACAATGGCAACGCTTGGCCCCCGAGGTACTACGAGTAGCGAGGCTGCGATGGCCTTTAAGAAATACATAGAGCAAAGGAATCATTTAGCAAATTTAAAGATTGATTTGTACGATTCATTCGAGTTGGCATTGGATGAGGTACACAAAAGGAACGCCGATTTTATACTACTGCCAAATGCTTACGGCAAGATGACTAGCTTTTACTGGGACACTTCCATCGAACTTGGATTTGTTTTTACGAATGAAACACCAGAATATGGGATTGCTATAATGGATAAAAGAAAACTGCTTAATAAATCCACCTTGACTATATCCACTTGCAAGGCTGTTGAGCATTTGCTTCAAGAGTTGATGGATACAACTGAATTTAGAGATAGGGATTTTGAAATTGTTGAAGCAAGTTCTACGACGAAATCTTTGGCATTATTGGAAGAAGGAAAAGTGGATTTGACGCTAACAAATGATACTAGCTTGAAAAACAGTAAAGCGTATTTCATCTCGATAACAAAACAAACAGATGTTCTGTGGTCTGTCTTTATGCTAAAAACGTTTTAGGTTTACGCAGTAAAATATTAAATTAATATTAAGAAGTTGATAATATGAGTTTTGGTAAATGTTCGATATGCAATTCGGCTATTCTATATAAAGAAGATTATTTTGAAGCAAAGTGTGAGTTTTGTGGCAAGAAAGAGGAAACATACATTATTTGTTCAAATAACCATTATCTCTGCATAGTGTGCGCGGCTAAAGAAGTTATGGATAAACTCTATGAACTCCTTCCTGACATTGATTTAAAAAACCCCTTGGATATTGCGGAAAGACTCATAAGTAAATGTGGTATTTCCGGGCATACGCCCCACCCCATTACTGCGGCGGCTTTTCTAACTGCGGTAAAAAACGTTACCGGTTACATAACGGATGAAGATGTGATGGAAGGAGTTTCGAGAGCTTATGAAATACCGGGCGGATGGTGCGGGTATTATGGCGCTTGTGGCGCGGCTGTGGCGTTAGGTACAAGTTTTAGCGTTTTGTTAAATGCTACACCAAGTTCTGATAAGGAGCGCAGTATAGCTAATCGTGTGACATCAGCATGTTTAGTTGAAGTTGCTGCGTTAGGGGGACCTTACTGCTGCGTTGCATCCATAAGGGCAGTTCTAGAAAAAGGAATCGAGCTATCAGAGTTACATCTAGGGATTAAGTTTCCTGAAAGAAAAACAAGTTATAAAAAATGCTGGACCGCGACATTTCAGCAAAACTGTAAAACTGAGAAATGTAGATTTTATAACATGGATGTACAAGAATAAAAAAACTAATAGATGCAATTATCACTATGGGAGGATGCTATGAGCAAGAGTTTAAAAACATTGAGACATGAGATTGATAGTGTTAATGACTCTATCCTTGAAATGCTCAATAAAAGAACAGTGTTAATAAAAGAGGTAGTGGATCTAAAAGATCAAACTGGCTCTGAATATTTTGATCCTGAACGTGAGACGGAAATGATGGAAAACGTTTTAAGAAAAAACAGTGGTCCTCTATATAACGATCTCATAAGGGAGGCCTTTGGCGTCATATTTTCTACATCACTGAAGTATATGGGCATAAGTTACCAAAAAAAAATGCTGGTAAGTTCAAGCTCTGATGAATGTTTTAAAAGTATTGGAGAGATGTTTGATTTAAGTAGTAATGGACCAATTATTATTGCAGGTCCATGTGCGGTCGAAACTCCGGAATACCTTGAGACAGTAGCAAAACACTTAAAAGATAGAAATATTAAATTCATTAGAGCTGGCGCTTATAAACCAAGATCGTCGCCTTATGACTTCCAAGGTCTAAAGGAAAACGGTTTAAAAATATTACAAGATGTTACTAAACGCTTTGGACTGTTTAGTGTTACCGAAGTGGTTGACACAAGGGACGTAGATTTAGTAATGCAGTATGTAGATATTCTCCAAATTGGAGCGAGAAATATGCAAAACTACGAACTTCTAAAAGAGGTAGGAAAAACTGATCATCCAGTATTATTAAAAAGAGGAATTAGCGCAACTATACAGGAGTTAATGCTTGCGGCGGAGTACATTGCGCTAAAAGGCAATAAAAAGATAATTTTGTGTGAACGCGGAATTAGAACCTATGAAACGAAAACGAGAAATACACTTGATATTTCTTCAATTCCTATTATTAAAAACGAGACACACTTACCCATTATAGCGGATTTGAGCCATTCCCTAGGAAGAAAAGATATCGTAAAAAACATCGCAAAAGCAGTTCTTTCGGCTGGCGCCGACGGTATTATGGTAGAAGTTCATCCAATTCCTGAACTTGCTCTTTCTGATAGTAAACAACAACTTAGTTTAAGCGAATTCGACGATTTGCTTGATTGCATTAGTGAATGGAGGTAATTATGATCATTAAACAACTATCTACTTGTGACTGTAAAGCTGAGTTGAGCGAATTTGTTAAAGGGTTGTTTGATATTTGGAAACAGGATAGTAGTTTCTCAAAAGATAATTGTTGTTGTTCTCAACGATCAATAAACGAGGTAATGGAAAAGATTGATACGGTTGATGGAAAAACATCTGAATTTTTAGTTGCATTTAGTGAGATAACTGATAGTGTTTGCGGAATGCTGTACTTTTCATCAAATTCCAATAAAGCTGCTCATATAAGCCTTGTAAATGTTGACCCAAAACACAGAAGAATGCGAGTTGGCTTTTCGCTATTGAGCTATTGTATGGTTTTATTCGCAAAGAAAGGTATCGATTGCGCAGTATTGGAAACTTGGGATGATAATATCAGCGCAATTACGTTTTTTGAAGAATTTGGGTTTACTAAAACTTTAGCATATGGAAGGACTATTGAACTCAAAAGTAATTTTCCTGCAGTTTTACAAGAAAAATATCCTAATCTAGAAAGCCTTTCACTAGATCATTTTGACGTATCTAATACATGAAAATAGCTTTAAAATAGCAAAAATTAATAATATTCGCGAAATGGTGAGCTAAATTGAAAAGTATAAAACAAATCGCAATATATGGCAAAGGCGGAATCGGGAAATCAACTACATGTTCAAATATATCGGCAGCGCTAGGATTAATGGGTTATAGAGTATTACAAATTGGATGCGACCCAAAAGCTGACTCTACTAAAACCTTAGTCGGCAAAAATAGAATGTCAAATATTCTTGACTACATCAAGGAGAATTCAAAGAATATTTCCATTGATAGTATAGTTACTAAAGGATTTGCAAATACATACTGTATAGAAGCTGGAGGACCAGAACCCGGGATAGGATGCGCAGGCAGGGGGATTATATCGGCTATTGAAATAATCGAACAGCTTAACCTATTCAAGGAATTAGACATTGAAGTAGTAGTTTACGATGTTTTGGGGGATGTTGTTTGCGGTGGTTTCGCAGTTCCATTGAGAATGGGATTTGCAAAAGATGTGTACTTAATAACCTCTGGAGAATTAATGGCATTATACGCGGCTAACAATATAGCCAAAGCCATAAACCGATTTGGTAAAAGAAGTGATGTTAGATTAAGTGGGATAATATGTAACCAACGTAATGCTTACCTTGAGGAAGATATTGTAAATACACTTTCCGCCAAATTGAGTTCACAAATTATCGGTTGGATTCCCAGAGATAATATTGTTCAGGAATGTGAACTAGCCGAAAAGACTGTCATGGAAGGCAACCCTGAATCCAGACAAGCTCAAGTCTATAGAGAATTGGCAAGGAATATTCTTGAAAATAATGATCGTGTAATACCTACTCCTTTGTCAGACGAAGAGTTCGATAAGATGGTTAAGGAACCACTGACTAAAGACAGGGCGTAAAAATGGTTAGTGAAATTGAAAGCAAAATAGCAATGTTAAGTACGCTAGTAACAGAAGTAAAATCTGATAATTTAAATATCAGAGATTGCATAGATATGCATCAATTTTGCGCGTTTTGGGGTGCGTTTGATATTTTAAATTACTTCAAAGATATAGGCATAATTGTACACGGTCCATCAGGATGTTTGGGAAATAGAAGATTTCTCGCAGCTATGGGGCATCATAGCGAGTGTGATAATAAACCTCACATTTCAACTTCCTTTACAAACAGAGAAGTTGTTTTTGGAGGAGAAAAAAAACTGATAGATAGCATAAATGAAGTAAACAGCCGATATAGCCCAAGGATTATTGCGGTCTTAACCAATTGCTGCGCAGATATTATTGGGGATGATGTTGAAGGATGTATTGAGGGATTACCTGATGAAATAAGAGAAAAAACGATTTATCTCAATACGGGGGGGTATTCAGGGAAATCATATCGTCGTGGAACAGAGATGGCGTTTAAGCGTTTAGCCTTACATCTTGTGGCCAACGCAAGCCCAGCAGATGTTAACAACAGGGAGAAAAGTGTAAATCTATTTCTAAGAAGATGGATTTGGGATAAGACAAAGCAGGAAGAAATTAATGAAATTAGTAGAATGTTCAAAATGATAGGTGTAAGATTGAACAAAATATTTACTCAAGGCTTATCTATCGAAGATTTTTATGAAATGCTAAACGCGCGGTTAAATGTTGCTTTATGTTTATTTTTTACCAGGGGTCTATTTGATGAATTTAATAATAGATTCAGTATTCCCTACTCAAAGATTACATATCCTATGGGATTATACGCTACCAAGAAGTGGCTGAATGAAATTATAAAGATTTTGCAGCTTGATGTTGATGTTGAGGATCTGGATGAAGTAAAGGAATTGGAAGAACAGCGCAGGGAATTAGTGCGTGAAATAGGAAAAGGGCGAAATTGCATTATCTGGACACAAACTGGCGAGCGTATGCTTGCGATGGTCAAGTTAGCATATGAGCTGGAAATGGAACCTATAGTGATAGACGTAGAGCCTGCAATAGTTAGGGATAAATTTTCTGTATTTGAAAAAGAAATATTGGAAGATGAACTAGACACGAGGATATTTATTTCAAAATATATTGAAGATGTCAATGAACTAGTCGAATATTTGGAGAATCCAATTATTATTTGTAATAATAATTACTTTCCAGACCAAACTGTTTTTAAGTATAGATTCGCCCAAAATCCAATATATGGATTCAACGGCACAAGAAAAATATATCAGGAAATGTTTAATGCGCTAAAAAAGAAGAGTAATAAGTATTCATTATTTGTAGAAGGCTAAAATATGACAAATACAGCTCTATGCGTTGATTCAATTGAAAAATGTGGCATATTGGGTGTTAGCCATGTAATAGCCCAAATAGCGAATTCATCAGTTGTCGTCCATGGTCCTAAAGGGTGTGTTTACCCTGCTTATGAAGCGTCAATTAATTATCCTTTGAACATTAACTACACAGAAATGTGTGAAAAGTCTACTGTTTTTGGCGGAGAATTGGATGTAAGCAAAAAAATAGTTGACGAGTTCTATGAAAATAGGCCGGATTTAATGGCTGTAATAACTACATGCTCATCTGAAATTATTGGAGATGATATTGAGGGAATAATAAAACTCGCGAACTTACCGATTCCTGTGATCAGGATTGATGGCGGAGGATTTCTTAATACACAGATATCTGGAATGAATATGGCCATGAAAGCCATTATTGCAATGCTGTGCAAAAACAGCGACAACTCTTTTCCGATAGTGAACCTTATCAGCCCAATTTGTATACCCTCAAGTTGGAGAGAAGATATGGTATATCTAGCTAACTTACTAAATGAATTTGGAATTAAGGCAAGGCCCTTGTTTTGTGACGCAACCGCGAAGAGCATTATTGATTATGGCCGCGCGTGTTTGAACGTAGTATTGTGTTCACCGATAGGGCTAGATGCCGCAGAATATATGAGAAGGCATCAGGGGATTCCTTATAAATCTCTACCATATCCATTGGGGCTGGAAAAAACGGATTTCTTCATTGAAAGCATTCTGGAAACCCTGCAGTACAGTAATGATGTTTTCTCGCTCATGGCTGAAAAAAGAGCTAATATTAAAAGGCAATTCAATGATGGTATGGGGAAAGTAAACACATTTAGATTGTTTGAATATATTAAGCAACTGGAAAAGATGATAGTTGGGCCTTCAGAAATTGCCCTGGCTTTTTTGAATATGATTGTAAATGAATTTGAAGATAAAATTGACACAGTAATAGTGAAAGATTTATCATTAGAAGACATTGATGAAATAAAAGCAAAGTTTAAAGAAATATCTCCAACGACTAGAATATTTTTTACAAATGATAATCAAAAAATAAAAGAAAGAATTCAAACTGTAAGACCTCAGGTCTTGCTGGGAAATGATGTTGACTACTATTATGCGAAAGAGGTGTATGAACCTGCATATGTTAATATTTGTTATCCAAGTCAAAGGGAAATACACTTTAGCTATCGTCCGATAGTAGGATACGAAGGAATACTGTATTTCTTTGAAGTATGGTACAATAAAATCATAGATAGATACTATTAATGGTTAACAGGGAGGAGGGGTGAATATGAACCAAGGGGATATAAGAAATAGGACTAATGAGCAGACTGTTGAAGATAGCAACATAGATGACTCTACTAGCAATGAAAATGTGGACCTTGCTGAGGATTGTAGCTGTAATATCTTTAGCTATAAAAGGCCAACAATGGATGATTCAAAGAAAACCAAGAGAAAAACGTGTTGCTAGGCAATAATTGAGACGCGCGATAAAAAAGCAATCTATTATCATATCTGCGTCATCACAACAAGACATTTTTAAGGAAGGTGTGTTTTTTATGTCTTATAATTCTAATATCGATTCTATTGAATTACTACGGAAAGCAGAAAAATCTCTGATGTATGTAACTCCTAGGCCAAGCATCGTTTTTATTGAAGGCAAAGGCTCATATCTTTGGGATAGTGAAGGCAATAAATATCTTGATATGATTGCCGGTTGGGCTGTGTGCTGTTTAGGGCATTCACCTGATACGATGGTTGACGCTTTGGCACGCCAAGCAAAACAATTAATTAACCCAAGCCCGTCCTTTTATAATCAACCAGCAATAGAATTTGCGGATCTACTTACAAAAATCTCCTGCATGGATAAGGTGTTTTTTATTAATTCCGGAGCTGAAGCTAACGAGGGCGCCATCAAATTAGCTAGGAAATATGGACAAAAATTTAAGAATGGCGCATATGAAATAATTACCACTTGGAATAGTTTTCATGGAAGAACACTGGCTACAATGGCAGCTTCTGGCAAAAAACAATGGGAAAATCTTTATAAACCCCAGCCAAAAGGGTTTACAAAGGTAGAATACAATGATACTGAGGCACTAAGACAATCAATATCAAAAGATACTTGTGCCGTTATGCTTGAGCTGATTCAAGGTGAGGGTGGTGTAATAGTAGCCGATAAAAACTATGTTAAACAAGTAAGACAGCTTTGCGATGAGAATAATATTTTACTGATCATAGATGAAGTGCAGACTGGTTTAGGCAGATTAGGCGATATGTTTGCATATGAAGACTATGAAATTGAGCCAGACATTTTGACGCTTGCAAAGGGAATAGGAGGCGGGTTCCCACTGGCAGCTCTACTTGCTAAGGACAAGGTGTGTTGTTTTGAAGCAGGGGATCAGGGTGGAACTTATAGTATGACACCGCTTGGCGCTGCAGTTGGGATAGCAGTGGTCCAGGAGATTATTGATTTAGATTTATGTAATCACGTAAAAAAGATCAGCGAATACTTTACCAAGCAGTTAAGTGATTTAATACTTCGCCATAAAGTCGTCAAAGAGGTAAGAGGGAAGGGACTATTGTTAGCAATTGGGTTGCATGAAGAAATTGCTAACGAAATTAAAGATGAATGTATGAATAATCACTTGATTATTAATGCTCCAAATACTAAAACACTAAGGTTCATGCCAGCCTTAAATATCTCAACTGTTGAAGTCGACGAAGCTATGAGCATTTTAAACCAAATACTGAATAACTTTACTGGAAAATCTTAAAAGCGTCGCTATATAGAAGGTTGGTAATATTATGAATGAAATTCTCCACCCTTGTTTTGACGAAACTGCGTTAGGATATAGAATTCACCTCCCCATAGCAGAAAAATGCAACACCAAATGTAATTATTGCAAGATGGCATTCTCAAAGTGTGATATAAGGCCTGGTGTTACTGAAGAATTATTGAGGAGTAGCGATATAGACGCTTATGTCAATGAAAGCTTGAAAATATATGATGATTGTAGGATCGTTGGGATAGCAGGGCCAGGAGATCCATTGGCGAATCCTAAGGAAGTTTTTTATGCGTTGGAACGGATAAGCAAGAATTATCCTAATTTTAAAAAATGTATGTGTACGAATGGATTTGGGGTAGAAGACTACGCTGATAAGATAAAAGAAGTGGGTTTAGATTATATAACGCTTACAATTAATTCAATAAACGAATGTACGCTCAGTAAAATATACAAATTCATTTATTATCACGGCGAATACTATAAAGGAAAAAGCGCGGGGCAACTAATATTAAAATTGCAAAAATCCGCATTGCATATTCTGAATAGATTTGAAAATATAAAAATTAAAATCAATATTGTCTTTATACCAGGAATAAATGATATGGAAATTGATGATTTGATACAGTTTTTATGCAAGTATAAAATTGACATAATAAACATTGTTCCATTGCTTCCAGTTAATGGAACCGAATACGAGTCTATTAAGCCTTTAACGTATGGCGAATTCGATAAAATTAAAAAAGATCTCCAAAACAAGTATAAAAAAGTTAGGTTTAAGCAGAACTGTCAACGGTGTCGTTCTGACGCGAGAGGAAAGGTAACTGCTCAGAGAGAAGGCAATAACAATCAATGCTCCTTTGGGTACGCGGGCTTATAGCCCACATATGTGAGCCGTAATATTTGGTTGATGCCAATGAAGGCAGATGTGGGCAAGACGCCGCATGTGCATATGATTACTCTGAGCAGTTACGAGGAAAGATATATTTATAAAACGAAATTTACGATGTGAGATGAACAATGTGAGATGAACGAGGAGTTCGTCTGATCAACGTTAGAAACGTAAAAGTGGAGCAAATCAGTATAATAAACAAGCTTAAAACCCGATATTATACTAGCTGTTAAGTCTAGCCGTGTGTCTGGTCAACTAAAACATTTAAAACAAAAAATTTTGAAAGGAGCGCCAAGATCAAAATGAAAAAAGGAAGTATATTAATCCTGTGGCTTATTATGATCGCCCTACTGCCCGCCTGTGGAACCGTAAAACAAGACAGCATACTTGATGTTGTACTTGAAAGAGGGGTCGTCTATATAGGTTCGGGCAACAGCACCCCACCTATGAACTATATGGATGAAGACATGAATTGGATTGGTTTCGACTTGGACCTCTCAGCCGCAATTGCCGACCGTTTGGGAGTGAAACTCGAAAGGGTTGTCGTGAATAACACGACAAGGATATCTTTCTTGGCTAACGGTACTGTCGATATGGTTGTTTCCAATATGAGTCATACAAGAAGTCGCGATGAGCAAATCGATTTTGTCGAACCAGCATATTTATGGACTGGCAAGATCGCCTACGCGAAAAAGGGAAGGTTTACTAGTCTCACAGATTTAGCCGGTAAAAGAATTGCCGTAGATCAAGGGTCAAATGCCTATATCGCTATCCAACAGGAGATCGAAAAGGTGAATGGCGAAGAACCGGATATCCAAAGCTTCCAATCGAATTCCGAATGCTTTCTTGCGCTCAAACAGGACAAGGTCGACGCTTATACCCAGGATAGCGTTATTATTGCGGGAGTAGCCGGTAGAGAAGGCGTTGAATATGAGGCAATCGGAGGCGTATACAGCCCTGGATTATATAGTATCGGCGTACCTCCAAACGACAGTAAATGGAGAGACGAAATCGGCTTTATTCTTCAGGATTTGATGCGTGACGGTACTTATGACGAAATCTATGATAAGTGGTTCGGACCGGATGGTAAGTTTCCCGTACAACCTTCAGCAAAACCTGTTTTGCCGAAGGAGGTATTTGGGGATAACCAGCTTTTTGTTTGGCCTGATTAATCCGCCTTTTCACAATAGCAAAACTAACCATATTTTGTAGAGCGTTTGTAAAGCGGGTTTGAGGTGTTACGTTTGGTAAATTCTACCATTAAATATGGAATGATCATAGACCTCGATAGATGTATAGGCTGTTATTCATGCCAGATGAGTTGCCGGAAGGAGCACAGCCTTCCTCGTGGGGTGGACAGAATACAATTATACACACAAGACGCTGGCGCATATCCAGATAATACTCGGCTCTTCCTTCCGGTTTTTTGTAATCATTGCGAAAAACCGGCCTGTACAGAGTGTTGCAACAGTAAGGCTTTATATCTCACGGAACATGGAATAGTCAGATATAATGCTGAAATATGCGTACAGTGCCTTGTGTGCACGGAAGTTTGCGCACTCAAATCTATCGGCTATCAAAATGAGATCGGTCTTCTAAGTAAGTGTGATTTTTGCTTTGAAAGATTGAGCCTGGGTTTGCAACCAGCGTGTGTTCTTGCTTGTATGGCGAAGGCAATACACTTCGGAGAACTGAATCATAGAGAAAGCGAAATAACACAAATTCTGCGGGCTAATCGAAACGCTATATATGTGCATAAGGCGCTAGCTAATACTTTGCCAAAAGTTTTTTTCATGCAAAGAGGCAATAACCGATATAAATCTTTAACAAAGCTAGATCTTTCTTTATACAATTTTCAATTTGCTGATATATTCGGCTTGCCTTTTGTGCCGGATGAACAGATGCCCAGTAACAAATACGTGAATACAGTCGATCTTATGTGTGCATCGGAATGCAGTATAAGCGTATTAGTCGACCAGGGGATACCCAAAAAAATTTACGGCAATCCTCAATCACTCAATAACCAGGGGACGATATGCGCAAAGGGAGTGGCAGGTCTCGAACTTGTTTATTCACCGCTACGCATAAAAACACCACTTATGCGAGTAGGTGAACGGGGAAGCGAAAAATGGAAGGAAGTAACATGGGAATCATCATTAGAGCAGATATCCCAAAAACTTGTTGCAATTAAGTCAAAACACGGCGCGGAATCTGTCGCCCTTGACTGTGGTGATCTAACGGATGCTGAACCTTACATGATGTTATTTCATGCGTTTGGCACTCCAAATACTTACACTCATAGCTGTATTTGTGACACAAACCGCCGGTGGGGTTCCAAGCTGATGATGGATGATGAAAGACCATTGCCGGATATTCAGCGCCCACTTCTGATCAATAACCAAGATGAAAAATTATATTTAAGAACAAAACATGATACAAAGCTCTTGATTAGTATTGGAGCAAATCCACTTGTAGCTACACGTTTTAATTTTATGTCGCGAGGTATTCCGGCAGCGCAATTGACAAACAAAATGCATTATGTGGTCATCGATCCTTCTTTTACCAATTCCGCAGCAAAAGCCAATCTCTGGCTACCAATTGTGCCGGGTACAGATGCTGAGTTACTAGCTTGTATGCTTTATTATATCATCACTCATGATGATCCGGGGAACAAACAGACGTCTTTCATTGACCATCATTTTATTGAACATTATACGGAAGGTTGGGAAAACTATAAGAACGAATTGCTTACACAAGCCAAACAGTTGGACGAAACAAATAAGCTTTTGTATTTCTCACCTGAGTGGGGAGCGGATAAAACGGGCATAGCTCCGAATAAAATCATACACCTCGCGCGTTTAATGGGAAATATCAAGCCAGCAGCAATAGAAGTCGGCATGCACGGAGGTGCTCATCATCTGACAGGCGACATCACATCCATTCTGGCGAACGTGTTATGCGCGATTACCGGGAATATAGATGTACCTGGAGGTCTGGTTTTTGCAGGATCGGTTAAACCCGCGCTCAAGTTGATAAGCCGTGATATGAATGCTTCTCGTAAGATAACTCGAAACATAGGCGGCAAGGACCGGAAGGGCACTGTTCAACATCTACATAAGGATCTTTATGGCGATTATCCCTATGCCTGGAAAGGTGTCCTAAGTACTTTTCCACGAAACATTCTTGACGGTATAACCCTGAAAAGAGGGCCGTTTAATGGTCATGTTTATCCCATAAAGGCATTTATCAACAGAACAGGCAACCCTGTGTATACGGGAGGGAATACTGACGAGTGGATAAAAGCCTTTACGGCCGCACAAAATGGTAAGTACCTGTTGGATATCATTGTTCACATCGATACGCATATCAACGAGACAGGTAAATATGCAGATTTTATTTTGCCTGAATGCAGTTATCTGGAAAAGATGGGACTGAGCGACCAGTACACCATCAATCCAGAAATCGCATTGCGAGACCGTGTAATTGCTCCGTTATATGAGTCGAAAACGCCATTTTGGTTTATGCAAAAGATGACTGAAACGTTGGTCGCTGCCGGAGATAAAGACATTGACAAACACAGTTTTACTTGCTATCGAACTGAAGAGGATCTATTAAACACGCAGCTTAAAGGATGTCCCAAATTTAGGAATATCGGACGACCGCTCCCTTACCCGAAATATCCGGAAGGCGCCATGATTGAAGGAACACCAGACAACCCGAATGTTTACTTTGAAGGAAAGCTTATTCATCAAGGTGAAGCGCTGACAGTGGAGTGGCTGAGAGAGAACGGCGGAGTGGCGACCTGGCCCGTCAGCTACTATAGATATCGCCTCAATAATGAATCCAAACCCTCAGGATTTTTACCTTCGACCGATTCCAGAAAATTCGAATTCAGTTTTGGTTTTAAAGACAATCAAAAGGAAAAACAGGACTGCTGCTATCCGACAACAGCCTTTCTATGGAAAGAAAACAACAGCCAATTTGCTGAAAACCTCCAACAAAAATACCCATTCCATCTCATCACTGGCAGAACACACCAAACTAACACTATTTCTCAGATTTGCGGCTCTCTCTCCGATCTCGAAACAGAAGCAAATAGAAAGCTGAATAATGTGTTTACTATTCCCTCGCATACACAAAAAACAGGGAACGACGAATTTGAAGCGAATACAATCGCTATCCCAGTTTTTTTGATCAATGAAAGTGATGGGGAGAAACTGGGGATTTACACTGGCAAGACTATTAGGCTCGAAAACGCGTATGGCAAATATATTACTGGAAAAGCATTTCTTTCTGCAGGAATAAAATCCGGAGTCATAAAAACGACCTTTGGTTCAGGCGGTAGGACAGCAGCTGGAATTGGCCTTTTTTCAGGGGCAGCCTCATTTACACCAAATATCAATACGCTATATGACCCTGATGCCATTAGCCCGCACACCGGTATGCCAGCTTTTGGAGATATATTGGTTAGAATTAAGAATGATTCGGAAGAAAGAGGGATAACAAATGACGGATTTAGAAACACCGGTTATTAAGATTGCAAATGTCAGCAAATGGTACAACGACGTCCAGGTGTTGAAGGATATCAATTTGGAAATATATAACCGGGAAGTGTTAGTTATTTTAGGCCCAAGCGGTTCGGGTAAAAGTACCTTACTGAAAACAATCAGCGGGCTGGAGAGTATCCAAACCGGAGAGGTGTTAATTAATAATGAAATCTATAACTGTGAAAACTGTAAAACGCTAAGCAGAAAAAAACGAGCGGATGTTGGTATGGTCTTTCAGCAATTCAATTTATACCCACATATGACAGCCCTTGAAAATGTGACGTTGGCGCTAAGGAAAGTAAAGAAAAAGACCAAAGAGGAAGCATTTGAGATAGCCATACCTATATTACGTAAAGTTGGTCTCGATAACAAAAGCCATTCTTATCCGACTCAGCTATCGGGAGGCGAGCAGCAGCGTATAGCTATTGCGCGTAGCCTCGCTATGCAGCCAAAAGTAATGCTGTTTGATGAACCGACCTCTGCGCTAGATCCAGAATTAATTAATGAAGTACTTGATACAATTGTCAGCCTCTCTATGGACGGAATGACAATGATCGTCGTTACGCATGAACTAGGATTTGCCCGTCGCATAGCCAGCAAAATCGCTTTCCTCGACAAGGGTGAGATAATTGAAATTAATAAACCTTATGATATTATCGTACGGCCAAAAAAAGATCGCACCAAAATGTTCATGAAGAAAATATTCAGCCAGAACTCAAGTTTTCACTCTGTTAAGAAGTCCAACACTCTAAATATTGGCATTGTAGACAACGCTCCGCCCATGTGCTTCAGCGAGGATGGGCGTACAATAATTGGCTTTGACGTTGATCTTGCTAACAGTATCGCAAAACGCTTAGACGTCTCCTTAAAACTCCAACCTATAAAAAGTAAGGAGCGTATAGAGTTTATTATAAGTAATAAAATCGATGCTTGTATCGCAAAATTAAACCATACTAAATCTCGAGATAATCTGATTGACTTCAGCGTCTCCTATCTTCAAGACTGCAAGAAAATCCTAATGAATAAAGAGAGCATAGGAACAATTGGAAACTTAGTAGGCAAAGATATTGCGTATGCTATCGATACAAGTACAGCAATCGAAATAGAAAAATGTTTTAAGGAGCTTAATTTAGCTAAACCAAATTTTGTCGCGTATTCGTCGGATGCGCAGGCATACAATGCGTTGAAGCATAATCTTGTTGCCGGATATGCAAGTGATGAGATAATAATTAATCATTTTATGCAAAATGAAACTGAAAAGGCTAAATATCAATTTCATCCGAAAGTCTGCTGTTACTCATATTTTTGCGTCGGTGTTTCGGAAAATGATTCCGAGTGGTTAAATGAGATCAACAATATTTTGCTTGATATCTACGATTCTGGTGAGTATGAGGACATTTTTTATAAATGGTTTGATGCGCGGAACAAAAAATTCTTGCGTCCGTTCGAAAGATGGTCGAGTTGATTATGATATTAGCCATTAATTATGAATTTAATTGGCAGAGAGTTTTAAACGGACAATATCTAGAATGGATATTGCAAGGATTTCAGATTTCTTTAAGTCTGATGATACTTTCTTCTTTGCTTGCCATTTTATTTGGGTTATTGCTTGCCTTTGGAATGATATCGAAATATCGGTTATTTCACCTAATATCTTCCCTGTTTATAGAGCTCTGTCGGAACATTCCGACACTCATCTGGTTGTTGTTTTTTTACTATGTTTTGCCCGAATTCTTTTCTGAACCTACGAAGATGATGCTCAACGCCAATCCGGCACTGAATTACTGGGCTGCGATCGCCGGTTTATCTATCTGCAGCAGTGGTTATATTGGTGAAATCATTCGAGGAGGGATATCCGGTGTTTCCAATGAACAAATTGCTGCCGCGCGCACCCTGGGTCACTCACAATATGAAATCTGGAAATATATTATTTGGCCACAGGCTATTCGCATCTGTTTCCCACCTCTTGTGTCCAGGCTTATCCATAATATAAAAAACAGCTCTCTGGCATTGGCATTATCAATACATGAAATTATCTGGGCTACCCGGCAGATCGAGTCGATCACATTTCGCGGTATAGAAGTGGCTATCATAGCAACGGTTTTCTTCTTAACCATCAATTATATCTTTGGCCGTTTAGCAGTGTTAGTGGAAAAGGCCTTTTTATCTGATAAAGAGTCTAAGAAAATAAGAAGGGTAAGAGATGTTGTCTGATATACCCAACTTAATAAAAATGTTTTTGGTAGGTTCGTTTCCGCAAGGCCCTTTGGGTGGCCTTGCTATCAATGCTTTTCTTGCTATCGTTACTATGGCGTCGGGGTTTGTTCTGGGTCTTTTATTAGCGTTAGGCCGGATTTCCAAAAATACTCTCACTAGTCGAATTATCACCTTTGTGATTGAAACCACCCGCGCCTTGCCCTTGTTGCTGATCGTCTTTTGGTTTTATTTCTTCATCCCTCTATTTGCGGAAAGACCATTACCAACCCTTTTAAGCGCTTTCCTTTCGCTTACTTTTTATTCGGCTGTAAACCAAGCCGAAATCTTCCGGGGTGGTTTAATGAACGTCGCAAAAGGACAATGGCAAGTTGCTTACACAACAGGTTTATCATATGTTCAGTGTATGATAAACATTATCCTGCCGCAGGTGTTGAGGATGATGTTGCCATCCTTTGCCGGTTTTTTTATCTCTCTTTTCAAAGATACTTCGGTTATATATATTATTGGAATTGTGGAGCTGACGCAGGTGGGTATAATGCTCAGCCAGCGGGAGCCTGATAAACTTGTATTTTCATATATATTGGTTGCCGCTATGTTTTTTGGCATCTGTTTTATCCTTTCGTTTTATGCCAAAAAATGGGAAGCAAAGCAATTAAAATGGTTTAAGTGATTATGTTTGATTTAAAAATGGATAACAGAGATAGAAAGACGACAGGGATAATCTTAGCTGGAGGAAAGAATACTAGAATAAATTGTAAAAAAGCCTTTGTGATTGTGAATGAAAACACTATTATTGATAGAATTTTAGCTATTTTTAAAGAAGTATTTTTTGAAGTTTTAATAGTTACGAATACACCGGGGGATTTTTCTTATACTGGTTTTAAAACTGTTGTAGACATAATGCCTGATAACGGTCCACTTGGGGGATTATATACAGGTCTTGTTAACATGAAGTATGAACATTGCTTCATTGTGGCTTGCGATATGCCATATATATGCAAGTCTCTTGTGAAGTATATTAATGATATTCAAGGATACGACATCGTTGTTCCTAAAATCAAAGGACTTTTCGAGCCGTTATTTGCTTGCTATTCAAGAAGATGCGCGGATGTGGCAAGAAGACAGATCAAAGACGGCAATTTAAAAATAACTGACATTTATTCACATTTTACTGTAAAAGAAATCTATGAGGATGAAATAAGAAAATTTGACAGCAACATGAGATCGTTCATTAATATTAATACACTGAAGGATTTGGCATCCTTAAACTCAATGTGAAATCATTAATCTTCACTGCTTCCGATACTTTTTGTTATAGCATCTACTAACAAATCAAGACTTTCTAGAACCTGTTTGCGCTTGCCTCGTGGAATATTATCGTAGACATTTCTAAAATAACTCCCCATAGTATTGTTTATTTCTTCAAACATATTTTTCCCGGTTTCGGTTAATGATATGGTAACATATCTCCTGTCATTTGGGTCAAGCTCTCGGTTAGCTAGGCCTTTATTTACGATTTTATTAACCGTTCTACTCATAGTGCTAATATTAACATTTAATTTTTCTGCTAGCTCATTTAGCGATATATTGGGCGTACGTCCAATTTCTGTAACCGTATGGCATTGTGTAAATGATATCCCACAGCATGTGGATTCCATTTCATTTAGTATTCCTAGTTTTGCTTCCATCTTCCTTATTAGTTCCCTTAGATCGTTTTCATTATTTTGTATACCCATTTCAATTATCTCCTAGATCACTGCGTATTGGTGAAGTGACTGTCAAGAATTATACTAACGTTTAATGAGATTTGCCGTTTTTTAGCTCACTTGTATAACATTTGACGACAACCCTCTTACTGTTGCTTAATATACCTCAAAAACATCAGAAAAGCAATAAGAACAAAATGTGTATAGCAGTGTTGTTTATTGCGTGGAATTATGCTAAAATATCTGAACTGACATAAAACGCGGAGTGTGGAGATATGGCAAAATCCTTGACCAATTTTACGGATTCTCTGGTTATAATACGCGATAACGGAAATAATCTTATTACTGAAACAATAGTTACAGGGTATAATAGGGACGAGATGTACATCGAAGTTACGGAAGGTATGGAAAACGTCAAGCCCGGTGCCCGGTTGCGTTTACTGATCATACACCCCGATGGCGTCAGTGAGTTTAGTGGCACGCTAAAATATTCGCGCCAGGGCATATACGAGATTCCGATATTCGGCGAACAGACACGCGGCGCACGCGCGACGGCGCGTTACCCGCTCAATGCCGACGCGCTTATCAAGGAAATGGTCGTAAACTCGGAGAAAGTATCGCTTCGAGACCCGATACAAGTATCATTGGAGAATATCAGCAAGTCTGGCATTTTCATCAAATCTCCTGAGATACGTTTTATAAACGACGTTGTTTTATGGATTGAATTCAACGTCAAGGGCAAGGAAATGGTTCTCAACGCGAAAGTAGTAAGAGAACAAAAAAATAATGACAATTCATACAGCTATGGCTGTCAACTGGTTTTCAAATCTGGAGAGAAATAACAATAAAAACTTCAAGGTGGTAAATAATGGAAAACCGAGACGGTAAACGCCTGGCTGGACTTGGAGTGCTTAAAAGCGTGGCTAATGCAATCGTTGGGAAAGACCAAGTAATTTTACGCGTTTTTCTGGCAATACTAGCCAGAGGCCATATTCTGATAGAAGATATTCCAGGCGTCGGAAAAACCACGCTTGCCATAGCTTTTTCAAAAGCGCTCGACCTAAAATATAATCGGGTGCAGTTCACTCCGGACGTATTACCGTCAGATGTCACAGGTTTCTCGATACTTGACAAAGAAACCGGGCGCATGGAATACACGCCGGGCGCGGTTTTATGTAACCTCTTCTTGGCGGACGAACTCAACCGCGCCACAAGCCGTACTCAATCGGCGCTCCTTGAAGCCATGGAGGAAGGGCAAGTGACTGTCGACGGCGTTTCTTACGCTGTGCCGCAGCCATTTATAGTTGTAGCTACGCAAAATCCTGTGGGCGCGGCTGGCACGCAGCTCCTACCGGATTCCCAGATGGACCGGTTTATGGTTCGCTTGTCATTAGGATATCCGGCTCACGACGACGAGATGCTTCTGCTCAAACGCAAGCATACAAACAACCTACTCGACCTTGTGGAACCTGTGCTGACAGGCAACGATCTCCAGCGAATGCGCGAGGAAGTGGATAAGGTGCATATCGACCCTTCCCTTTTGGACTATATTGTCGCGCTTGTAAGTGCGACGCGCCGACATCCCGACCTACTTTTAGGCGCGAGCCCGCGCGCTTCCATAGCGCTTGCCGCCATCTCGAAAGCGACAGCTTACCTCCAGGGGCGCGATTACGTTACCCCCAAGGATATTTTCCCGCTATTCGCTGACACGCTTGCCCATAGGCTGATTCTTCGGCCTGGTGCGGAAAATGAAAACATTACGTCGGCAAAAATCCTTGACGGTATCCTCAAGTCCGTACGCTCCCCGAGCGTTTCCCTGTAGGTCGCCGAAATGGGGACGCGACGGATCACATACACGTCGGCGCTTATCGGCCTGGCACTATTTTATATACTCTATTCACACTGGTTCTCATGGTATCTTCTTGTCCTGTTTTTGCTGCTGATACCGTTTGACCTGGCGTTCAGCTTGCCAGGTATGCTGACGAGAAGGATAACGATTATCGCGCCGAATGTGCTGGAACAAGGATCCCACGGAATCCTGGCGATAGTCGCGTATAAAAAAAAACCGTTTCCCGCAAGATGTATAAAGGCGTGGTTGAAAATCTACAACGACGACTTCAAAACGATGCGCCGGTTTGTTTGCGGGGCGGAGCGAGGAAACCGGTATGAAGTAGAGATCGACACATCACGCAGTGGGTTGACCGTTTTTGAAATCAAACGAATATGGATTGTCAGCCTTATAGGCCTATTTTCGATGCCTGCTACCGTAAATTGTCGATCCACCGTCCTGGTTTTGTCAGCGCCGGCTAGACCCGCGAATATAATAGCGTTGTCTCGCGGTGTAATCTTACGTCCAAAACCGGGCGGCGGTTTTTCGGAAGAGCATGATTTGCGCCACTATCGTAGTGGCGATCCGATCAGGAGCATACACTGGAAACTATCCGCGAAGTTTGATTCGTTAATTATCCGTGAACCGCTCGTCCAGCCGCCGCATAGTCGGCTTATTATCATCGAAAGCTGGAACGGTGCGCAAGAGCGCGACGTAATCCTCGGACGGTTGCGGTGGGTTTCTGACTATTTACTAAAATGGGATATGCCTTACTTTATAAGGTTTGGAGACGACGGATCGATCGAGGAAATTACCAAAGCCGAGGATTTGATTGATTTCCTCCGCCGCTCGCTTGATGTTAAGAAACTCACGCTTCCCGCGTATGGGAGCGTACCGACCAGGTTTTCCTGGATTTTCCGCGTTAACGCAGGAGGTTAGAGGTTATGGCAAAAAACGCGAAACATGCCATAACGGTTGTTGGCAGCTTTATTTTGATCCTGACCGCTGTCGCGTGTACATTTGGTGCGGTGATAAGTGCGTTTTCGTTCGAAGTGGATCGCTGGCTCCTGCTTTTTGTTTGGCTTTTTATAACTTTGGCGCTGTCAATTGTAGCCACGATATGGCGCGGAAAGGGAATGCTTGCGTTGATATTGCCCATGCTTGCTCTGGTATTCTGGAAGCTGCCGGAGATTTCTGAAGGCGCGAAATGGGCAATATTCTTTATCAGCAGGGAGTTTAATAAATGGCTTGTCGTCCCAATATTCTTTTCGGGCACAGTCGCGTCCACATACGAATTGACTCTTTTTTTCGCGGGGGCAGGGGTAATCCTGGCTTATCCGCTTGCTGTCGCGATATGCCTTCGACGTAGCGCTTTCCTTGCTGTTTTTCTTACAGTTCCGATTGTATTTGTTACTTTTATACTTGTACATAGCCAGCCCAACACTTGGCTTCTTGTTGGTTTGGTTGCGGTATACCTTACATTGCTGATAAGCAGCGCCCTCCATAGCGACGATTTTCAAAAAAGAGACGCCGCAATTTTTCCTTCACTTGCCATTGCGATACTTTTACTGGGCCTTGCGTATGTGATCGCGTCGCCGGAAAATTACAAGCGGGAAATGAGCATGGATACGATCGACTCCCAATTGCGAGCCATAGCTACGCGGGTTGGGATGACGCAGACAAAATCCGGCGTTGGATGGCCCCTTTCATACTTGTATGAATGGCGCTTTGACACAAAAAACGTGGAAATCTCGAAAGCAGGTACGCGCGTGATAACAGACAGGGATATTCTTGAAGTAGTGTCTTCCGAGGCGGGGACATTTTATCTGAGAGGATACTCCATGCAATTGTTTGACGGGGATCGGTGGACTGTCAATTCGGATACGCTGCCGTTTTCCAATGAATGGGTGGCGATGGCGTACCCGAATTGGATCGCGGAAAACTACTTGACGCATTATTCAGATGAAGGGCTGATCAGTATCAAACGTGTGAGTATGGCGATCGACAGGATCCGCGACGCGACGGTGGATATTGAATACACGCCATACTACAGCTCCCCCTTTTCTCTTGGTGCTCTCAGTGCACTCAGTTCTAGCATTTCTCCCTATGGTTCAATCTATCCACATGATTCAATTTATCCACAATTTACCCAACAAGGGAGTGCATTTTTATACACTGAGGAAAGCATACTTAAAATCCAGCACTCGTTTCCCGAATTTCGCTATAACTATGAAATGTTTACCGCCTATATCAGCGAAGCCCGGGAGGCATATACGCAGATTGACGACAGCACGGCAATTGGGCTGCGTGAGCTTGCCAGAGAGGCGGGCATCGACGCTACAGCAGCCCGGGAAACCGTCGTCGACAAAGTTGCCGAGTATATCCGCTCATCGGGGCGGTACACCCTGTCGCCTTATGTCATCCCGGACGGTGAGGATTTCGCTCTTTATTTTCTAAAAGAATCGCAGCAAGGATACTGCATCCACTTCACGACTGCCGCAGTATTGATGCTCAGGGCGCTGGATATCCCCGCGCGATTTACGAGCGGATTTTTTGTGACAGTTCCTGAGGATAGGGTTGGAAGGGCTTTTCCAGTTACCGACAGAAACGCCCACGCGTGGGTCGAGGTATTCTATGACGAAGCAGGATGGTTGCCGCTTGAGGTGACGCCGGCTTATCCAGGTTCAGAAATCCCTGGCGGAAGGTCTCATACGCCTGATGATTCAGGCGAAAATAGTAATTCTAACGGGATATCGAATATGCCGGCTGATAAGGATAGGGAAGACGCGCCTTCCCAAACGCAGGGTAACGGGCAGAAAACGGATCCGCTGGCTGACGGGGACGATGATAATGATCAGGAAAAGATAAAAGCTATGTGGAAAGCCATACTGATCATGTTTTACTCATGCGCCGCCATATGCGCCGCGTTACTGTTCTTACGCCGCCCTTTGGCGCGAATGAGAAGAAAAAAGCATTTTGCCCAAACGGATACGAACGCTGCTGTTATCCGCGCGTGGCGCTATATTACGCGGCTGAGCGGCAAAAAGACGCCACCGGAGGAAATAGAGGAATTGGCTTATAAAGCGCGTTTCAGCCAGCACATAATATCCGAAGAAGAACGAGCGGAGATGGTAAGTTACGCATTTGGCCTTTGCGCCGAGAGATATCTCTTAAGTAACATTTTTGGAAAATTCCTGCTGTATGTCCGCGGCCTATAATGAAGGAGCGCTTGATTAATATGTATAAACTAGTCATTGTTGAAGACGAACAGGATATCAGAAATAGACTGGTCAGCATGATCGAAAAGTCGGGATGCAATTTCGAGATTGTCGCTGAATATGAGACCGGGATAGACGCTTATGACGGGATAATGTCGGACAATCCGGATCTCATCATGACTGATATAAAAATCCCTTACATCAGCGGTATTGAGCTTGTGAAAAAAGCGCGCGAAGCATATCCGCTCATACGGGTAATTATAATAACGGGATATAACGAGTTCGACTACGCAAAAGAAGCCGCGAACCTTGGAGTGCTGGGGTTTGTCAGCAAACCCGTCACTTTGGACAGCATAAGGGACTTGCTGAAAAAAGCGGAAGCGTATTTGGACAATGAATTTGTTACAGGTTCAAACCTCAACAAACTCTCCGCATTTTATCAGGAAAACCTCCCGGTCATAAGGGAAAACGATCTATATCGTCTATCCGGAGCTTCGGATGTAACGCCTGCTTTTGAAGCCAGGCTCAGAGGCAACAATATAAGACTGGACTACCCATATTTCGCGATGTGTATTTTTGACCTCGACGAGATTCCCGACCAGGACGCTGAACAGTACGATATCATATTTTCCTCCGTGCGGAAAACCATCGGAGAAGAACTTGAAAACCTGTGCGATTACGACATGTTCAACCGTTACGAAAAGCTATGCCTCATACTTAAGTATCACGCTCAGCCAGATATTAAGGAGCTTGAACGGCGCATAGAGCGCGTTATCCAGCGCGCGGGCCGCTATTCTGACATGCCGCTTAGTGCGGGGATAAGCAGCGTCATGGAAAACAGCAAAAACTTCTCGAGACTTGTTAAGGAAGCGACGCGCGCGCTGGAATATCGGAGCGTCATGGGCGGGCAGAAAGTCTTTCTGTATGGGAATTCCCAGTCCGGTATAATAAACCTTGCGGCTGGAGACAGCAAAATAAAAGAGCTGGGATATCTTCTCCATTCACGAACTGCCGAGGACTGCATCCAATGGATCGACTCGATACGCGATACTATCGTAAGCTCCCGGGATTCCCTCTACTACGCGGCTACAGGGATCCTCAATATCCTTATCCGCGGGTGCGACGATATAGAGGGACTCTACGCCCGCTACGGAGGTTTGGACAAACTCTATCGCAAACTGTTTGAGATCAAAACTGACGAAGAGATATACGACTATTTGAAAGAATTGGTAGTTATTGTACGCGAACTGAACGACGGCGTGATTGTAGACGATGTGGAACGCAACCTGCATCTGGTGATGTCATATATTGAAACGCGCTTTTGCGACCCGGACATCAGCTTTGAGTCCCTCGCCAGGGAAGTGGGCTTTTCAGTTAGCTACATCAGCGCGCTTTTGAAGAAACGGCTCAACACCTCATTTATCAAAATGCTCACCGAGTTGAGGATCGATAAAGCAAAGGAACTTTTGTTAAACCCAGCGTTGAAAATAATTGATGTCGCGGAACAACTGGGGTACAATGATTCATACTATTTTAGCCATTGCTTCAAAAAACATGTGGGCATGCCGCCAAAGGAATTCAGGAATGAGAAAAATAGGCAGGTTTTTTAGGTCAAAATCAGTCGGGTTTATTATAATTGCGGTTTGCGTGGTTATTGTCTTGATCCTTGTGGCGTCGCTTTCGTTTGTCGCCTTCTCAAGTTTTAGGACGGGTATAGACGAGTCCGTAAATACGCAAACAAGCGAATTGAGCACTCAAATTGTATATAACTATGAAAGCACAATTAGCAGCATTATCGAAATATCAAATATTATCCAGACCGACATAGATAGGTTCGATATCTCAACGAAAGATGGTAGCGCGCTTTTTACGGAGTACCTTAAGCAGATAGTCCATTTCAAAAGCGATATCATCAGAATTTCGGTCTATGATTATAATTCATGGTTTTGCCTTGCGTCATCAAGTGAGTTGGAAATCGGATCTTCGATATACATCGGGTATACCTCATGGTTTTTTGAAGCGATCAACGACCCTACAGTCCACGTTTTTTCTACCCCGTACCCCGAGTATGTCAGCCAGGAATACACTGAAGAATACAAAGTGAACGTTAGTAAACGCATACAATTCCAAAATGGAGCAAGGACAGGGGTCTTGAAAATCGAAATCAGCTTCCAGAGTTTTATCGATCTAGTGGATAAATCAAACCTAGGCGAGGGTGGGCACGTCACAATAATAGATTCGAATTATGACGTAGTTTATACCTCCGAGCCTGAACCAGAATTGACTCAGGCGGGGGTCGACGTCGCGAGGGGACTTATACTCGGGTCAAAAAGCGCGGTCTTAGGAGGGTATAACATGGCCGTCAACGTGGATACGCTTTCAAATACGAAATGGCGGATCTGCGTATTTATGAATATTGACAAACTGGTAGAAATACAACAATCGTTCCTGCTCACGATGGTTATTGTCTCAAGCGTCGTGCTTGTAATCGGCGCGCTGATGTTTACAGCAGCCGCCCGAACTATAACGACGCCTATGAAACAGCTTGAGTTGGCGATGCGCAAAGTTGAAAAAGCCGATTACTTCCGGATGGAAGAAGTCAGCATTACCGCCTCAAGGGAAGTCGAAGCTCTGACGGGGCGGTTCAACCGGATGATGCGCAAGATCGGAGAACTCATGGACAATGTCATCGCTGAACAAAACGCGCAAAGGAAAAGCGAACTCAAAGCCCTCCAAAACCAGATAACACCTCATTTTCTCTACAATACTCTGGACTCGATCCTGTGGCTTATAGAAAACGAGAAAAACTACGAAGCGGGGAGAATGGTGGTAGCGCTAGCCAAGCTTTTTCGCATCGGTATCTCAAGAGAGCAAGAGGTCATACCTGTGCGCGACGAAATTGAGCATGTACGCAATTATTTACTTATCCAAAACATACGCTATACCGGTTCGTTCGAGTATAAGTTCCATGTCAGTGAAGACGTATTGGATATTCCGACAATGAAGCTGATACTCCAACCGATCGTGGAAAACTGCATCTACCACGGCCTGAAAAATAAAATAGATAAGGGATGTATAAATATAAGCGCTTTTGCTGAGGATGGACGCCTGATTCTTCGCGTTTCCGATAACGGGTATGGAATGCGCCAGGCGACCATAGACGGGCTGTTTGAATCATTTAAAGACGGCGCTGTTAGCAATAGCGTGGGACTTAAGAATATTTATCAGCGTGTGATGATATACTATGGGGGAAATGCCGGCATGACTATCGAAAGCGAACTTGACGAGGGTACTTCCATCACGATAAAACAGCCGCTCGACTAACCGGGGAGGTTATCAAGAAATGATAAAATATGGAATATCAAAGCTGATTTCATGTATGCTTATACTTGCGATTACATTGACGGTATCCCTTGCCGGTTGCGCGGAAGAAGGGCAAAAGATCGCGTTTTTCAAATATAAAGGCGGTGATACGTTTATCTCTGAAATGATGGGCTACATGACGGCAAGAGTGCCGCCGGGCGTAGCGTTCGAGGTGAGAGACGCGGGAAATTCCCAATCTGTGCAGAATCAGCAAATAGTCGAGCTGGTATCCGGAGGGTTTGATTTGTTGGTTATAAATGCTGTTGACCGTCTGGCATGCAGCTCGATCATCGAAAAATGCGCCGTCGAAAAAATCCCGATCATCTTTTTTAACAGAGAGCCCCCGGAAGACGCTCTCGTTGGCAGCGACGTGTTTTATGTTGGCGCCGATACCGATAGCATGGGGAAAAAGCAAGCCGAAATGGTCGCCGAGTTATTCGGCGGTGACTTTGTAGGTTCAAAATTTGATAAAAACGGCGACAATGTAGTTCAGACAGTCATATTGAAAGGCGAACAGGGGCATCAGGACGCCGAAAAGCGCACTGACAACTGTATCGCGCATTTAAAAAGCCTTGGGTATTCGGTTGATGTCATGGCGATCGAGGTGGCTGACTGGAACCGCCGGGACGGGTATGAAGCCATGAAGCTTCTGTTTGAGGAATATGGCGACAGCATCGAGCTGATTTTTTCAAATAATGACGATATGGCGCTAGGAGCCATTGATTATTTACTTGACGAGGGTATTTTTTCCCAGGACAAAACGGTTTATGAGCAATCTATTGTGGTTGTCGGCGTTGATGGGACCGAGGTTGGGCTTGAAGCTATAGAAAAAGGGTTGTTATATGGAACGGTAAACAACGACTATAAGAAACAATCGGACGCGATCCTGACTCTGGTAGATTACATATTGTCCGGAGACAGCTTCAGGGACTTTCCTTATTCGATAACCCGCGGCCACTATATATATTTCGGCGGGGATATTATCACCAAAGCGAATCTGGAGGAATATCTAAGTATTTCGTGAAAATTTTGTCTCCTGCATACCCACTGAAACAGTAGCTCGTGAAGAAAATTGGGGTTTTTAAGTTTAATATTACATTTCTTTTTTAAAATGTTGCGTGTATACTTGCAGCAAACGGTTGTGTCGCGCCGTAACAGGAGCGCTTTTATAAGTGTGGCGCGTATCGTTGCCGTAAAAAAAAACAGGAGGAATAAAAAATGAAGAAAAAAATCATCGCGCTGGCGCTGGCGTTCGTACTGGCTGCCGCAATGCTATCTGGCTGCGGCGGCGGAGGCGCCAAGACCTACAAAGTAGGCGTATCCATCTACAAGTTTGACGACAATTTCATGACTCTGTACCGCAACGAACTCGAAAGCTACTTCAAATCAAAAGAAACCGATTCCGTGAAGTATGATGTGACCATCACCGATGGCAAAGGCGATATGGTCGAGCAGACCAACCAGGTCGACGACTTTATCGCGAGTAAGGTCGATGTAATGATCATCAACCTTGTGCAATCCTCGTCAGCCGACACCATCACCCAGAAAGTCAAAGCCGCCAACATTCCCTGCGTATACATCAACCGCGAGCCAAGCGAAGACGACATGAAAGCCTGGGAAAAGATTTGCTACGTTGGCGCAGACGCGCGTCAGTCCGGGACATATCAGGGTGAGATCATCCGCGACCTGCCAGACAATGGCGACGTGGACGGCGATGGCGTCGTCCGTTACGTCATGATCGTGGGCGACCCCGAGAACGTTGACGCGCAGTACCGTACAGAGTTCTCTATCAAGGCTCTGACTGATGCTGGAATAGCGGTCGATAATCTGTTTGAGCAACGTGGTGACTGGGATCAGGCGAAAGGTCAAGAACTCGCCGCCAACGCGCTGGCTCAGTTCGGAGCTTCAATTGACGTCATATTCTGCAACAACGACGGCATGGCGATGGGCGCTATCCAGTCTATCAAAGCCGCCGGGCGCACGGTTGGGCAAGACATCTATCTGGTAGGCGTAGACGCGATCCCCGAAGCTGTCGACGCGATTAAAGCGGGCGACATGACCGGTACCGTCCTCAACGACCATGTTGGACAGTCCCACACTGCCGTAGACGCGGCCATAAAGTATATAAATGGACAGAGCGTGGACACATACCTCTGGGTCAACTATCAGAAAGTTGATAAGTAAGCCACTGAAGGCAGCTAACGCTGGAAATTGCTGAAACTGCCGGGAAGCTACGCGCGCTGACGCGCGCGTGGCTTCCTGGGTATCTGGGTGTTCAAGGAGGCGGAGATGGCGGAATATATATTAGAAATGAGGGGCGTATGCAAATCATTTCCCGGTGTGAAAGCGCTTGACGGAGTATCGCTTTTAGTTCGCAAAGGTAGTGTCCACGCGTTGATGGGGGAAAACGGCGCGGGTAAGTCGACGCTGATGAAATGCCTTTTCGGTTTATACTCTATGGATGAAGGGGAGATCCAATACGATGGGCAGACTGTCAGGATATCCAGCCCCTTTGACGCTCTGCGCAGAGGGATTTCGATGGTGCATCAGGAACTACAGCCTATCCCCGAGCGTTCGATCGCCGAGAACATTTTCTGCGGGCGGTATCCAACGACGCTGCCCGGGATAATCGATCACGCGAAAATGAACGCTGAAACAGCCGAGGTTTTAAAAAAAGTTGGTTTGGATTACGATCCCGAACTCAAACTGGGGGCGCTCTCTGTGTCGCAGATCCAACTTGTGGAGATCGCACGCGCCGTTTCGATCAACGCGCGGGTCGTGATAATGGATGAGCCTACGTCGTCCCTGACAGGTGGGGAAGTTGCAAAACTGTTTTCTATAATAAACGCCCTGCGGGATGCAGGCGTCGCGATTATCTACATATCTCATAAGATGGACGAGATACTGCGCATCTCCGACGAAGTGACCATACTGCGCGACGGGAAGCTTATAGGCACTTGGATAGCGGGTGAGCTCACGACAGATCTCATCATTACCCGAATGGTTGGGCGGCAGATATCAAACTTGTTTCCGCCTAAGGAAAATCAACCTGGTGAAACGATTCTGGAGGTCAAGGACTTCACTTCTATAAACCCCAGATCTTTCAGGGACGTCAGTTTTAGCCTCCGAAAGGGGGAGATATTGGGCGTTGCAGGACTGGTGGGGGCGCAGCGCACGGAACTTATGGAAGGGCTTTTCGGTTTGCGAGCCACTGTTTCCGGTAGGATAATTTACAATGATGAAAAATTCAGATGTTCGCGCCCAAAAGACGCGATGGATCATGGGCTTGCCATGCTTACTGAGGATCGTAGGCAGACAGGAATTTTTGGAGTGCTGTCTGTGTCTGACAATATCTCGATGGCATCAATAAAAAAGTATCTAAAGTATTTGGTAGTGCTGGACAAAAAGCGGATAAACACGCTCGTAGAAGACAATATCAAGAAACTCAGCATCAAAACACCAAGCATCAAGACCCTCATCATGTCACTTTCGGGAGGAAATCAGCAAAAGGTCATAGTGAGCCGGTGGTTGGCGAACGATCCCGATGTTTTTATAATGGACGAACCGACCCGAGGCATCGACGTTGGCGCGAAATACGAAATATATTGCATTATTGGGGATTTAGCGAAGCAAGGCAAGAGCATCATTATGATCAGTTCGGAGATGGACGAACTTATCGGCGTGGCGGATCGAATAATGGTCATGTGCGACGGAAGGGTGACCGGATTTGTGGATGGCGAGGATATGAACGAAGAGACGATCATGGAACTTGCCACACGTTATGAAAAGGTGGATGAAAAAAATGCTTAATTCTAAAGCTAACGACAGGAAATCTATTACCACTTTCCTGCTCAATAACGCTATAGTAATTCTATTGGTGGTAATTTCTGTCGCTGTTGGCATCCTCCGCCCCACATTTATTTCCTTACAAAATTTAATAAACCTGATTAACAACACGACAGGGCGGTTCATTGTCGCGCTGGGCGTGTCGGGGTGCCTGATAGCCAAGGGTACAGACCTATCCGCCGGACGCGCGGTCGGGCTTGCGGGATGTATAGCGGCGACGTTTTTGCAGCGGGCGAACTTTGCAAGCAAAGTATATCCCAATATTGGCAACCTGAACATGTTGTTGGTATTACTTGGGGTCGTGGCTATCGCCGCGTTTTTCGGCGTTATAAACGGCAGTGTTATTTCCTTTCTCAAGGTACCTCCGTTTATCGCTACGCTGGGCATGCAAACGATAATATACGGTATATGCCTTGTGTTCACGGGTGCACAGCCGATCGGTGGGCTGCGCGAGGATTATACCAATATATCTAGCGGTTTCTTATTAGGTATAAGGGCATTGCCATATATGGGGTTTATCGCGCTTGCCTGCGGTATTATTATATGGTTTGTCTACAATAAGACCGCGCATGGGAAATACATGTACGCCATAGGCGGCAACGAGCTTGCGGCTGAAGGCAACGGCATAAATACCAGAAAGACGAAGATCATTATCTACGCGGCAGCCGGGGCGCTATACGGCGTGGCTGGATTCCTCTACGGGGCGAAGGCGGGCGGAACTTCAGTAAACCTGGGCATGGGCTATGAGCTCGAGGCGATTGCCGGATGCACCATAGGCGGCGTGTCCACGAACGGTGGTGTTGGTCGCGTTTCTGGAATACTTGTCGGCGTACTCGTCTTCGAGCTTCTCAAGATCGCAATGAATTTCATAGGCGTCCAGGCGTCTTATACATACATTGTTCAAGGCCTGGTCATTGTCCTTGCGGTCGCTGTCGACATGCGTAAATACGCGGGCAGGAAATAAGGCATGGACGAAGACAGGGAACCTGCCGATCCTACCGATGAGCAAGAGGGGCAAGAGAAAAAAACGGAAAAGCAGAAGGCTGATATAGGATACAAGGAAAGTTTCTATGACAAAATTCCTTTGACGAAAAAACAGCTGAATGTTATTATCATCATCCTGATAATTGCTGTTATAGTATTTTTTGTTTTGGGCGCGCTAATAGGAAACGGCGTTATATAAGTAAGGGGCTGTATTGGCGCAATGGGTTCAGATAACCGTGTACGCCGCTTTTCGGCGCCAGGCCGCGTAGAGATCGGCGGAAATCATACTGATCACCAGCATGGGAGAGTGCTGGCTGCCGCAGTGGGGCTGGAGATAACAGCTACCGCTATAGCTAACGGCCTCGATACAGTGAAGACAAGCGGACAATTCCCTTGTCTCATAGATATAGGGCAGGTTGATCCCCAACCTGCGCCAGAGGAAAAAGGGACTTCAGCCGCGCTTATCCGAGGGGTAGCGGCGTGGTTTGCGAAAAACGGATACGCGACAGGCGGATTTGACGCGGATATTTCGTCAACCATACCGGTTGGGTCGGGGCTGTCCAGCTCCGCCGCGTTCGAAGTGCTTATCGGAAATATCTTTAAAGGACTGTTCGGCGCGGATATTTCGCCTATCGAGCTTGCTCTTGCTGGGCAATTTGCCGAAAACGTATACTTCGGCAAGCCCTGTGGATTGATGGATCAAGCCGCATCCAGTTTTGGCGGCCTTAATGTCATTGACTTCAGCGATCCGGGGAATATCACAGTGACGCCTGTAGTCGCTGAGATACCCGGCTATTTGATGTGCGTCGTCGATACGGGCGGCTCGCACGCCGACTTGACGCCAGACTATGCAGCTATCCCTAATGAGATGAAGGCGGTAGCGAGGTACTTTGGGAAAGAGTACTTAAGCGAGGTTGCGGCGGACGAGTTCTTCCAAGCTATTGGCGCTCTGCGCAGCCTAGGCGACCGCGCGGTTTTGCGCGCTATCCACTTTTATAAGGAAAATGACGTCGTGTTAAAACAGGCGGACGCGCTGGAACGCGGCGACTTAGATACGTTTTTCGGACTCGTTACGGAGTCGGGGCGCTCATCGCTGGCGTATCTGCAAAATGTGTTCAGCCCGACGTCGCTGCAAGAGCAAGGGGTGACGCTGGCGCTTGCGTTGTCTGAAAAGCTTCTTGCGGGGAAGGGCGCCTGGCGCGTCCACGGCGGCGGGTTTGCCGGCACCATCCTTGCGTTTGTGCCAGATGAGCAAAGGGGAGAATATGACCGCCAAATGCGCGACGTATTCGGAGAGGGCTGCTGCCATTTCCTACGCATACGCAAAGAAGGCGGAATGGAAACGCTGTAATGGGATGAGCTTCCAACACAAACAAAAATTATATTAAAACTATCGTTATTGTCACGCTTTCAAACAATTTCTAAAACTATCATTATTTTCTGAACTACATGTGATATTGTCTCACTAAACAGCACGATTTGTTACAGTTCAGACGGCATCAAAAACACAGGTTGGTTACAGCCAAAGCACTAGCACATTGGTGAAAACTTGTAATATTTGCCAAAACTTGTGTGCGGAGCCTGTAACCATTGTGAGTTTTTAGATACCTGTTAGAGTTGATGTATATGATATTTTAGAAATATCGAATCCATCAGCTATGTACGACAATATACAGAAAGAAGGGATAGTGATTTATGACGCAGCAGGATAGGGAGCGCTTCAAGAAGATGTATGTGTTTGCCAAGCAATACTGGGTCAACACTAACTATTGGTGCTACTTCCTATAAAAAAAGTTTATAGGCAAAGTGTTTTTATTATTTTCTGTTGAAGACCGCAGCCATATTACTGGGTAAATATTCACAGGTACGCGCTTGGTGTTAAGTGGTGTAGCAGATAATATATAATCTTTTGATAATGGATATTACCAGTAACGGTACAATGACCTGCCGCGTTTTCCGGCACTCTATATACACCCTCCGGCACTCTATATACTTGACCGAAAAGCGGTTTTGGTCTATTATATAGATAGCTTGATTTGCTTATTTTAAAATGCCTTGGTACATGGAAAGATGAATATGAGGGCAATTTATGTAAACTGGGCAAGCAATACAATACGATACAATACAAGGGGTGTAATCAGTGAAAAGGGGCAAGGCTTTATTTATCGCGCTGGCTATTATTTTTGGAATGCTGGCAACTCCGATTTCTACTTATGCGGGGCCGGAATCCGCTCCGATTTCGGTGCAGTATTTGGAAGAAATCATTTTAAAGAATAACGACATCAGTCAACTCCCGGACGAATTGCCGGTTGTTTTGGACGACGGAGGTATGGGCGTCGCGCCTGTTACATGGGCGGGCAGCCTTAAGGAGGGCCTGCAGTATGTTGCGGGGACGGTTGAAGGAAGGGACGGGCCCATAACCGTATCACAGCCGGTTATTCTTCTGGGACCGACACACAGGCTGATCCACTATTACGACGCTACGGATACCCAGACGCCCGTAGACGGAGTGTCCGGAAACACGTTGACAATGGGCGGGACTAACCCGATAGCGGATTTGGTAGACGGCAGCATAACCATAAGGGGCGTTGCTGCGGACAGATATTGCCTTAACGACTCCCTGGTAAGACTTAACGGCGCGGGAAAATATGAAATGAGGATGTATGCCCGCACGGACATAACCACGTACTCCAACCCGAACAACGGGTTTGTCCACTTCAGCCTTAAAACATGGCGGAGTCAGAGCGATCGGAACGCATCGCAGGAAATAAGGACAACAAGCGGCAACGAACCATGTACTTTCAATGTTTCCAGTTTTAGGCCGAATAATGAGATCACGGAATTGTCGTATACTTTTGACCTTAACTCAACAATGTCAAATTATCTCAACGCAAGCGGGGATACATTTGCTGAATTCAGGTTGAAAATGCAGGTTAACAGGGCTTTGACGACAGATTTGCATATCCTGGGCTTCAGTATAATACAACTTGACGCCCCGGAAGAAATCATAATAATCGATGACGACCCAAGAATCAAAGAATACCGCATAACCCCCTCCCTGTCCGACGGGGTTTCTATACCTGAGGCTTCGCTGGAATACCTTTGCCTGAAGGGGATTATCTCCGGCAGCAACTTTTATGTCGCCGAGGACAAGCTGATACAGTTTACGGCAAATATTGAGGCTGGATGGACATTCAACCGCACGTATTCAAGGTTTTTTGCCGGCGACAACGCAAACGCTTCGATTACCGCCGCTCCGGACGAGAGGACGGTCGCGTTCAGGTATCAGGCCGTGAAAGGGATCGCGTTAAGCCTTGACGATCTTGAGTTGATTCGGATCAACTGTACCCCCGACAAACTCCCGATATTGCGGATTACGGTGCCGCTGTCGGGCGGGCAGTCTGTCAATGGAGTAATAAACAATAAGAATGACTGGATCGGGTCGTTAGTCGTCGGCGGGCAAACCCAATACGTAACAATGACGCTGGAACCCGGGACAAAGCAATACGCTTCGGGTAATTCATACGAAGGCCGCGTGGATATCAGGCGCAGGGGGAATTTCTCGTTTGGCCAGACTAAAACCCCGTATTCGCTGAGGATGCCTGCCGCGACGTCCCTTCTGGGTATACCGGCCACGAGGAGGTACGCCATCATTGCCGCGTATTCAGACCCGACGTTAAATATGAGGAATTACCTGACATACAAAACCGGATGGAAAATGGACGGTATAACCTACAACCCAAGGATCGAATACATTGAACTTTATATAAACGGTGATTACAGGGGCGTCTATTGTCTGACCGAAAGGGTAGGCGCGATTGAGGAGAACATGGAGGATATTGTACCCGCATCGGCAGGCAATATTACCGGCGGATTCCTTTTCGAAAAAGAAGTGGGCGACAAACTCAACAGCGTTAGTGATCAGTGGGTAAGGGCGCCGTATAACTGGAGCACCACGGCGAGTACCGGCGGCGGGGGCAACGGCGGCTCAGGCATGGGCCATGGGGCGGGTGATTTCTTCGTTTTCTCAGACCCGGACCCAACCCCGGAAATGATGATCTACTTGTCCGACCATTTGCACTACCTCCATTACGCCCTGATCAGCGGCGAGGAGGATTACACGAAATACATTGACCAGTCGACATGGATTGACTATTTAATTACCCAGGAGGTCTCCAAAAACGTCGACGGCAACATGAAGACCAGCACGAACATGAAAAAACTGAGGGATGACGACGCCATATATATGGGCGCCTTTTGGGATTTTGACCTGTCATACGGCAACGCCAACTGGGATTCGCCGCAGCCCCAGAATACATATGGTTTCCTGATTATGAACGATATGTCGCCGTGGCTTAACGCGTTGATGAGGAAACCAATGTTCGCTGATGAGGTCAAGGCAAGGTATACGAAATACAGGAATACCATCTACAAAGAAATGCTCGACCTGGCTGAGGAGACCGGCGCGTACATATCAGACGCGGCCGCCAGGGATTTCTCCAAATTCGGCAGCCGCGGGCAGGTCCAACAAGCCAATAACCTCAGGTCGGGTATCAACAGTTTTACCAACTGGCTTAACGCAAGGCTTCAATGGCTTGACACCCAATGGTATCTTAGCGATGAGCCGGCTAAGAACCCGAACGCGGGCGATGTTATAATCAATCAGGTATACGGCAGGGCGGACGCCGGGCCGCAAGCGATATCCCACGGTTTTGTCGAGCTGTATAATACTACAGACCAGCCGATAAGCCTTGACGGTTTTTCCCTTCAATACGCTGCCGGCAAAAGGGCCAACAATACCGTAAACTCTGATGTAAGCTGGAAGGTTCTTGACCTTGCGGGCAAAACAATCGGCGCCAGGAGTTCGTTCCTGATCCGCAGCTCGGCGGGCGACGGGACAGCCACCCACTATACTATCGCGAACGCCGACATGGATTGGAACCAGAGCTTCAGTAACCGGGCATTGCAAGTGGCTTTGGTGGACGGAAAAGATCCCCTGGGCAGCGTGGTTACGTATATGGAGCTTACAAACAGGGTGATTGACATGGTAGGCGCGGTGAATACCCCCGGGACACCCAGGACGCCGCAATCCCCCAGAGATCCTGCCGGGGCGGGTGCGGCCGGTGGCGGCGTCAACGGTTCGACGCAAGCCAACTGGGGCACATGGTTCCCAGCTTTGCCTTTCCCCGCCGGGACGCCCTCTTCGCCCAATGCTTTCAGAAACCCCGCGAGAGCCGCAGTTACCGCGCCGGACCTGATTGACAACTTCAAGGGTTCCCAATTTGAGGGTATTTCCAACCAAGTGGCCGCGCGCCGCGCCGAGTTCGGCAACACCGAGCATAACAGGAGAGATTTTGTGCCGGTGAATTACCGAACGGCTGATATTGGGCTTGTTTATCCGCACTGGAGCGGCGACGGTGAATGGGATGATTCGGGGATAACCATCAATATTGCCGCAATCCAAGGCGTTACACCACCGGTAGCCGGCGAGAAACCGGTCACCGTACTTACTGAGACCGATCAATATACCGGAACGGTAACATGGTCTCCGCCTGTGACAGAAACACTGCCGGGTGACCTGCTTATGTCGCTGACGCGTACGGAAGCCACCCTGGCAGAGGACGGCAACCAGTTTAAAGCCGATTCCGGCGTTTTCGCGGATGTATCCAGTTTAACAGCCTGGAACAACAATCAGCAGATAGCTGTCGGCGGAACCGGAAGGACGCCTATCGTTATCAATAACGCCGCAGTCAATAATAACCCTTTGGGCGGCAACGGCTTTCGTTCCGTGAGTTCCATGGACATTGACGTGGGCATTACGGTCAACACCGCCACCGCGTTCCAGATTAAATTCGCGACTACCGGTTATAAGAACATAAAGTTCTCGGCTAGTCAGAAATCCACCGCCAGCGGCCCCGAATTTTTCGCGCTCGCTTACAGCGTAAACGGCCCGACTGGACCGTTCATCGCCATCCCCGGCTCAAAGGTTGACGCCCCGAAAGAAGCGGCCACCGATGCTTATTCCGATCTAAGGCCGTCTTATGTGTGGTTTGGGCTTCCGCCGGAACTAGAGGACAAAAACGACGTATATCTGAGAGTCTATCTGGTTGACAGCACGCTTGGCAACAGGGCTAGCGGCAACACATCGATCAATGACATCTTGATTGTCGGCGACGAAATAGGTGGCGATGGCAGTTCTTTTGAGGCAGGCGGAACTTTCGCCGAAGATACGGTTTATACTGCGACAATAACGATAACACCTAAAGAGGGATATACCCTTAACGGCGTGCCGGCGGACTTCTTCACCGTCGCAGGCGCATCGGACGTGAGCAACGACGCGAACAGCGGCGTAGTTACGGCGGTATTCGCAACAGCGCGGGTAATCGATATCGCGGCTGTCCTGGGCGTTACGCCCCCCGAGGCCGGCGCGTTTCCGGTTAAAACAATAACCGAGACGGCTCAGTACACCGGAACGGTGACCTGGTCGCCAACGCCGCCGGAAGTTGGACCGGATATTTTGCTGATGTCTCTGACGCGGACCGCGGCTACGGTGGCTGAAGACGGCAACCAATTCAAAGCTGATTCAGGCGTTTTCGCGGACAAATCAAACCTCACCGCGTGGAATAACAATCAGCAGATAGAAATTGGCGGAACCGGAAGGACACCCATCGTTATCAACAACAACGCGGTCAATAATAACCCGACGGGCGGCAACGGCTGGCGGTCTGTAGGACCTATGGCTGTTGACAGCGGCATTACGGCCGACACTGCCACCGCGTTCCAAATCAAGTTCTCAACCATCGGCTATGAAAACATAAGGTTCTCAGCAAGCCAGAAATCCACCGGAAGCGGTCCCGAATCCTTCTCGCTGGCTTACAGCTTAAGCGGACCGACCGGCCCGTTTACCGTTATCCCCGGCTCAAAGATTGACGCCCCGAAAGAAGCGGCCAACAATGAATACGCGGATCTAAGACCTTCTTACACGGAGTTTGTGCTTCCTTCAGGATTGGCCGATCAAAACGAAGTGTACCTGAGAGTGTATATGGTTGATTGCGCGTTTGAAAACAGGGCCAACGGCAACACATCGATAAACGACCTCGTAATCATCGGCGACACGATAGATAACGGTAACGCGGCAGGCAGGACTTTCGCCTACGATACTGTCTATACCGCGACAATCACAATAACGCCAAAAGTTGGATATACCCTTGCGGGTGTGCCTACAAACTTCTTTACGGTCGCCGGCGCGGCGCCCGTAAGTAATGCGGCAAACAGCGGCGTGGTTACTGCGGTATTCCCGATTACAGGACGGATAATTGATATCGCGGCAATTCCGGGCGTTACGCCACCGGCAGCGGGAGAGGTTCCGGTTGCTGTCATTACCGAGACGGATCAGTATACCGGAAAAGTAACATGGTCGCCGGCGCTGTTGGAGACCGGACCGGACATTACGCTGATGTCTCTGACGCGGACTACGGCCACAGTAGGTGAAACCGGCAACCAATTCTTTGCTGATTCCGGCGTTTTCGCTGATATATCAAATTTAACCGCTTGGAATAACAACCAAAAAATAGACATAGGCGGAACGGGGCGGACGCCCATCGTTATAAATAACGGCGCGGCCAATAATAACGCGTCGGGCGGCAACGGCTGGCGTTCGGTAGGGCCCATGGCTATTGACGCCGGCATTACGGTTGACACCGCCACCGCGTTCCAACTTAAGTTCGCAACTGCCGGCTATGAGAATATAAGGTTCTCGGCCAGCCAGAAATCCACCGGAAGCGGCCCCGAATCCTTCGCCCTCGCTTACAGCTTAAGCGGCCCGACGGGCCCGTTCATCGCTATCGCAGGATCAAAGCTTGCTGCCCCGAGGGAAGCGAATAATAATGAATACGCTGATCTCAGGCCATCTTACTCGGCGTTTGAACTACCGTCGGCATTGGCGGATAAAGACGAAGTGTACCTGAGAGTGTATATGGTGGACTGCGCGCTTGACAACAGGGCTAACGGCAACACATCGATCAACGATCTCGTAATAATCGGCGACACAATCGGCGGCGATAACATGGACGCAACTTTCGCCTACAATACGGTGTATACCGCGACGATAACGATAACGCCCAAAGAGGGTTTTGCCCTTGCTGGCGTACCTGCGAACTTCTTTACAGTCGCCGGCGCGGCTCCCGTTAGCAATGCAGCCAGTAGCGGTGTGGTTACGGCGGCATTCCCGATAACAGCTGCTCAGCCGATTAACATCGCAGCAATCCCAGGCATCACACCGCCTGTTGCCGGTGCGTCACCGGTCACCACAATCACCGAGACAGCTCAGTATACGGGCACGGTAACCTGGTCACCGGCAGTGAGTGGGACATTTGCATACAATATGGTCTATACCGCGACAATCACATTGACGCCTAAAGCGGGTTATACATTGACGGGTGTGGCGGCTAACTTCTTTACGGTCGCTAACGCGACAAACGTGAGCAACGCGGCTAATAGTGGCGTGGTTAATGCTGTGTTCCCATCAACGTCGGCACAGACAGTAAATATCGCGGCAATCCCCGGCGTTACGGCGCCGGTAGCCGGAGCAGCCCCTATTACCACGATTGCCGAGACGGCTCAATATACCGGCACAGTAACCTGGTTACCGGCGGTCAGTGGAACATTTGCATACAATACAGCCTACACAGCAACAATCACATTGACGCCAAAGGCAGGTTATACCCTGAACGGTGTGGCGGCTAACTTCTTTACGGTCGCCGGTGCTGCAAGCGTGAGCAATGCCGCAAACAGCGGCGTGGTCACTGCAGTGTTCCCTGCGACGGCACTACAGACAATCAACATCGCGGCAATCCTTGGCGTTACGGCGCCTGTAGCCGGAGCGGCGCCGGTCACCTCGATAACCGAGACGGCTCAATATACCGGTGCGGTAACCTGGTCGCCGGCAGTAAGTGGGACGTTTGCTTATAATACTGTCTACACCGCGACTATTACGTTGACGGCAAAGGCAGGTTATACCCTGACCGGCGTGGCGGCTAACTTCTTTACGGTTGCCGGCACGACAAGCGTGGGTAACGCGGCTAACGGCGGCGTGGTTACTGCCGTATTCCCGGCGACGGAGCTGCAGACGATCAATATTGCAGCTATCCCCGGCGTAACGGTGCCTGTTGCCGGAGCGGCGCCGGTCACAGTGATTGCCGAAACGTACCAGTATACCGGCGCGGTTGTCTGGTCGCCCGCAGTAAGCGTAGGGTTTGCTAATAATACTGTCTACACCGCGACAATTACGTTGACGGCTAAGACAGGCTATACCCTAACCGGCGTTGCCGCGAACTTCTTTACAGTCGACGGCGCGGCTAGCGTGAGCAATGCGGCTAGCAGCGGCGTGGTTACCGTGGTATTCCCGGTGACGGCACTGGAGCCAGTAAGTATCGGGCTGATTGCCGGTGTTACGGCGCCTGTTGCCGGCGTGATACCGATCACCTCGATTGTTGAGACGTCGGAGTATTCCGGCACGGTTACCTGGTCGCCGACAGTCAGCTTGACATTTGCCTATAATACGGTCTATACCGCGACAATTACGTTGACGCCTAAGGCTGGTTATACCATGGACGGCGTTGCGGCGGATTTCTTCACGGTCTACAGCGCGACAAGCGTGAGCAATGCCGCTAACAGCGGCGTGGTTACTGCGGTCTACCCGGCGACGGAGCTGCAGCAAATCAACATCACGGCTATCCCCGGCGTTGTAGCGCCTATTGCCGGTGCGGCGCCGGTCACCACAATTGCCGAGACGGCTCAATATACAGGGACAATAACCTGGTCGCCGGCAGTTAGCGGGATATTTGACAATGACACGGCCTACACCGCGACAATCACATTGACGCCTAAGACGGGATATACCCTGTCAGGTGTGGCGGCTAACTCCTTTACGGTCGCCGGAGCGACAAGCGTGAGCAACGAGGCGAACAGCGGCCTGGTTTCGGCTGTGTTCCCGGCTACCGCTATTACGACTGAAGGTTTGACTGCATCAATCAGTCTTTGGCAGGAGTCAGGGGACGCTAAAGCTGCTTATAATGTCACCAACAACTCCGGCTCTACCAGAACAATTCTTTATATCTTGGCAATATACGACAACGGCAAGATGATCTCAATTAAGACAGATACAGCTATAATACCAAACGGAGGCAATTTAGCCACAGAATTGAACCTTAATATTCCTTTGGGCTATACTGCGAAAGCTTTCATATGGGATGGCGTCACCTATATTCCTTTGGTTGAATCCGCTCAGATAACAGGAATCTAATGCGGTATTCGACCGCAGAATTCAGTTGTCAGGATTAAGAATTCAAAATACGGGAGATGCGTGGGCTAAAATCTTGTTGATATTGCAGAAAATGACCCGTCAGGTACTATAGTATAACCCGAGCGTTTGCCCTAAAGACGAACTAATGCCTGCATGGATACCTATCCGGAATCCATGTGGGCGTCTTTTTTTGAACGTGGGGACGGACCAAGATCACTTCTTCTCAATATTCTTTTTATATTTATTTTGACTTTTTCAGTGGTCTCGGACGGTCCCTATGCTCATTTTATTGTAATTATTTCATTTGTAAAGCGCGAAAGAGTGTTTTACGAAAATTTCACCTATTCTTTTCACGATCATGATAGCAAGCGCGGAAAATAAATTGTATCGTTTCATAGATCGGTGAGATCAAAAATAAATGAAGAACGAGGAGGAACACAAATCAAATGAGAATACGAAAGAGCGGAAAAGTGATTATCTCGGCTTTGCTTACACTGATGCTACTGCTCCAATTCCTTCCCCTGCAGGTCTTAGCACAGAAAGAAACAGAAAAAGAACTGACGGTCGCTGTTATATCGGACATACACGTCATACCGCCGTCCATGTGGGCGGACAACCCGGATTCCGCCGCCGCTGTATCGGCGGATAGGAAAATGTTCGCTGAGAGTGCCGCTATATTGGACGCGGCTATAGCCGATATCATCAGGGAAGCTCCCGACGTGGTTCTTGTTTCCGGCGATCTGACCAAAGACGGCGAATATGAGTCGCATGTTTATCTGGCCGAGAAGCTCAGCGAAATGAAAACAGCCCTCCCCGGCACAAGCGTCTACGTTATCAACGGCAATCATGACATCAACAATCCCCATGCATATGATTACTCAAGCGGTTCCGGTGTTCCCACACATTCGGCGACCCCCGAGGAGTTCAAAGAAATCTATGAGGGGCTTGGCTTTGGTACAGATACGGCGATGCCCTGTTCATGGTCTGGAACTGCACTACCGGGAATACGGCGGGCATGAGAACCTTCCTGCAAAGCGCGATCGCCCAGAACGAGGACGCATCTTGGAGGATCCTCTCGTTCCACTACGACGTATACGGCCAGGGCAGCTCACACGCTCTCTCGGACGGTAAGAATTACAGGGACAACTATGTTCCGGTGATCGACGACTTTGACATAGATGTCGTATTCAACGGTCATGACCACTCCTACAGCCGTTCCTATCCGATGAAATGGTCCGGAAGCACCAGCACCTCAAACACCCAGGGCATGCAACCCGAAACCTTTGACACCGACGGCGCTTCCCTCGATCCGACCGGTACGGTCTATTTCTCCCTGAACTCCGCGACCGGTTCGAAACACTATTCGCTGGCGGCCAGACAGCCCTATACCGCTGCCATGAATCAGGCCAACCGCCCGAATTTCAGCGTGGTGGACATGACTGCCGACACGTTCACCTGCACTACCTATCAGGTGAACACGAACAACTCTCTCACCGAAATTGATACATATACCATTCGGAAAACGTCAGGTGAGATTGCCCCCTTCGAAGCGGAAACACTGACCCTTCAACCCGGAGCGACGGCGACGGCTCTTAACTTCAACTGGTACAGTGACCGCACTGCCGCCAACAACGCCTCTGTCGTGCAGATAGCAAAAAGAGCCAACATGACTAGCGACAGTTTCCCAACGACAGATATCATTACCACGACGAACGGTACGATGGGTGACGCCTCCGCCGGCAAGAGCTGGCACAAGGCCGGCATCACCGGCTTGGCCGGCGATACCGAGTATGTCTACCGCGTGTCCAATGACGGCGAAGTTTGGAGCAGGGTTTACAGTTTCAAGACATCCAAGACGGATTCCTTCCGATTCGCAGTGACCGGCGACCCGCAGCTCACAACGGGCCAACAAGACAACACGAGCAGCCGCAAAGATGAAACCACGGCCGAAGGCTGGCAGGACACGATCAATGCCATCACAGCCAAAGGCGTAGACTTCATCGCCGGTGTCGGCGACCAGGTTGACATCACATCTAACGGCAGCGAGGCAGAGTATGCCAACTTCTTCGCGCCCGACGCGCTGAGAAGTGTTCCTTTCTCTCCGGCGGTGGGCAACCACGACAGGCATTATCTGTTCAATTATCACTGGAACATTCCCAACGAACAGAGCTTCACCCCGATCATCAACGCCGGTAACGCGACCAACGTCCAATATCAAGATATGGAGGTAGCGGGCAACTACTACTATCTTTACAACAACGCACTGTTTGCCGTACTCAACGACTCCGGCTACCCGGAGAGCAGGGAAGTGGCCGCGCAATATGTGGAGCTCTATGACAAAACACTCCAAGCGGCTACCGAAGCCTACGCTGGGCAGTATGACTGGCTGTTTGTCCAGCATCATAAGTCGACCGCGAGCTTAGCCGACCACTGCGCCGACCGCGACATCCAATACTATGTGGAAGCCGGTTTTGAAACAACCATGGATAAGTACAGCGTCGACTTCGTTATGGCCGGACATGACCATGTGTACGCCCGCAGTTACCCGATGAACAATGGCGTACCGGACAAAACAGGCGCCAGCGGCATGCCCAATGTGACACTCATCACGGGCGGCGACGGCGCGTCGGCTGCCACAAATCCGAATGGTACGGTATACTTCACGACGACGACATCCAGCGGCCTAAAGTATTATGAACTGTTCAACAACGCAGGCAATCTGTATGTTAAGGACAACGTATTGTACCCCTACCTGGTGGACGGGAAAGTGGGCAGCACAGCGTACATGGAAGGCAACTTACCGCTGTCCGCCGCCAAATACCTCCAGAACAAGACGCCCGGATACCTCTATGTAGAGGTGGCCGACGACACTGTTACGTTTAAGTATTTCGACCTTGACGACTATAGCGATACGCCTTATGACACCTATACCGTGACTAAAGCCGCGACCAGCCAGCTTTCGGCTAGTGTGACAACGACCGAGTTGAGCGATGTCTATGAGCTGGTGTCGTTCGCCTTCTCTCTGCGCGGGATGGATCATGTCAACACAATAGCGTTTGATTTCACGCTGTCCGGTGGTATCCTGCAACACAGTCAGTTGGAGAGCCTGAACAACTTCGCGGCGATGCCCATTCAATTTACAGAGTTGGAGGGCGGACAGTACAACGGCAATCTGACGCTGGTCTATCTGGGCGATACGATCACTTCCGCCGACGCTTTGGATGTTGTCAAACTCTTCTTCAATGCCACGGATTTGGGTGACGCAACCGTCACGCTGAGCAGCGTCACAGTGACCATGCAGCCGGAAGCCGGCGGTAAGATTATCACGGCCAATGCCATGATAGACAATGGCACGGCTACAACTTCCGTTATAGAGGTAAAAGTGTACTCAGTCTATGACCTCAATAGAGACGGTGCGATCGGTCAGGCTGACTTGGCAATTGTCGCGCTAGCCTGCGGTATAGACAAGGATGACCCGCGTTGGAATCAGAAAATCGCCGAGGATTCCAAAGGCAAAGCCATCATCCCCGCCATATGCGATGTCACTAGCGACGGCAAGGTGGATATTCTCGACCTGCTTGATGTGTTCGTGCACTATGCTGACGCTTATTGATCCCCCTTCTGATAGTATGTAAAAAAGCGCCCCGGCGCAAAGCCTATCCGCATGATAAATCCTGTGCGGATAGCGCTTTGCGACAGGTCATGATGAAAGGATGTCTGAAGTGACAAACACAATAAAAAGAAAACGCGCGGCGCTTGCGCTGTGCGCAATTATGCTGCTTAGCTTGATATTCAGCGCCACCGCTTTTGCAGCCGATCCCAACCAGAGCTTTACCGCGCCCAAAAACGGACAGAGCTACACCTTTTCTGTCCCTCTTCAGGTAAATGAAACCGAACCCTACGCGGGTATACAGTTCAAATTGGCGCTAAGCAGCGAGGAGCATCTGTCCTATACCTTCTCTATGGGTTCGGATGTCACAGCCAAAGGCGCCACTCAATATGCCCCAACAGCCAATACTAATTACTTCGGGTTTTGGTGCGGCTCAAATGCGCTCAGCGGCAATCTGTTGGTGGGCACATTGAATATTGCATACACCGGCAACGACCCGCAAGCCATATATATCACTGAGATGACGATTGTATGGGTTGACGAGAGCATAAATCATCCCACAAGTGATACCACAAAACAATCGCCGGTGCAAACCATTAGTGTATCACGCGCAGGGAGTGAAACTTTCCATACTGTAATCTATGATCTTGCCGGTGGAACACGCGTCGGTGGTGGGGAACTGGTGCAGACGGTTCCCGACGGCGGTGCGGCCGTTGCCCCGACCGTATCCCGTAGCGGATATACTTTTAATGGCTGGGACAGATCTTTTGCAAATGTCACTTCCGACATAACAGTGACAGCGCAATGGACATCCAACGGCAGCCCTGGTGTACAGATACCCGGTGGCTTCACCAGCGAAGCTATCGAGGACGCCAATCCACCGCTGGCCAACCCCAAAACAAAATCAGAATATTTTGATGATATGGACGAGCACCCTTGGGCTATTGAAGAAGTTGACTATTTGTATGAGGCCGGCGTGGTAAACGGTACATCGCACAGGAAATTCTCCCCGGCGGCCAACATCAAGCGCGGCGACTTCATGCTTATGCTGGTGCGGGCCTTTGACCTTGAGGGCGACTTTACCGAAAATTTCTCAGATGTTCCGCCGGACAGCCATTACTATGATGCCATCGGTATCGCCGAAAAGTTAGGCATCGCGAAAGGCATCGGAAACAACACATTCGCTCCCGAAGCGCCCATCACCAGGCAGGATATGATGACTCTGGTGGACAGGACACTGCGCGCTATCGATCAGCCGCTGCCGGCGGGAACTGATGCTGATCTGTCGCCATTTCCGGACAAGGATATAGTCGCCGGGTACGCAAAAGACCCTGTTGCAACCTTGATAAAATCCGGTATTGTCAGAGGCGCCGGCTCGGGACTTATCAATCCGTTGGGCAACACTACCCGCGCAGAAATGGCTGTTGTGATGTACCGGTTGCTGACTTTGGAATAGAACTCCTGCGTGGATTTTTATACTCACCCGTGAAAATAAAAGGCAAAAGCTAAGTGGTCAGCGATTGGTAATCGCTGACCACTTGTTTTCTCAGTCTGTATTGGTTGCTATTCTACTATTGTTATAGTTCTAGTGTCGATGCCTATGGATACACCATTGAGTAACAGCTCGGCTGATACCTTGACATTTCCCGCAATTAAAGGATCAAACCAACCTTCCTGTTCGTCTATTGTAGCGGATCCACCTTCTTGAGTACAAGTCCAACGTATGCTGTACGCGGAGGGCGGATTAGCTGGCGTCGTACTAGTAGTAAACTGTGTTCGAACTCCGACAATCGGATGCGAAACTGGATTATTAAATGTAATCGATGGATACCCTCCTATGGTGACGCTTATAGTCTTTGAGTAAGAAGAACCCGCGCCTTGCTGAAGCGTTACAGTGACAGTCGCTGTGCCAGGTTCATTACCCGTAATTATAGCGTTTTCAAATTTTGAGCCGCTGCTAGTGACTACAGCGACACTAGGGTCGCTGGAAACCCATGAGAAGCTGTATGATGATTGCATGATTGATGGAGGATCAGTCGTAGCTGTAACGCTCACCTCCTCTCCCGGTATCGCATTTATTGATGATACGGATACATTTATGCCGTCCGCGAACTGCTTTCCCTGTACATCCAGACTTGCGGTTCTTGTGACCATGCCTAGATATGAGGAACTATCCCACTTAGCTACGCAGGTTATCGTAGCCCGCCCCGCGCTTACCGCTGTGAAAGTAGCGTTTATAACCTCAGCAGCCAAGGGTGTTCTGGATAAATGCGAGCTGGAGGACCAGGTATATGTTGGCGCCGCACCAGAAGGCAGGCCACTGATACTTATGGATGCGTTCACATTAACGGTTACATTGACTGGATCAGGAGATACATCGACCGCTTTGGGCACTGAAACAATAAGTACGGGGATGTCATGTGTGATATATGTGTTTGAGCCTGTCTGAGCTCTGGCTCTTATTGTTACCGACCCTGGAGTGTTTGACGCTGTTATTATCCCATTGTTATTGTTGGTTCCTCTTGCTACGCTTGCGGCTGTCCCGCTGCCTACTCGCGACCATTCCACAGCCGCGCCGGAGGTTGTGGATGCGGAAATTGTAAGGGTATCGCCCGTGCCGATTATCAAAGTGTAGGCAGAGGTTTTTTCGTCCTTGCCAGTGATATTATTGCCAGATGTCGTGAGAGTTTTGGCCGTACCGGTTGGAGAGCAGGTTAAGGTTAGGTTTCTGGCATAAGCTGATGTGCCGACTGACACAGGGATTCTATATTCTTTCCCGCTGGAATTGCAGGAAACGATTATATCCGCGTCCCCTGTAGAGGCGCCTGTGACAACGAGGGTTGTTACCGCGCCTGAAGTAGAGATATTGGAAACTTTCATCCGGTTCGTGTTCGAAGATGTTATAGTAAACGTCTCATTAAACCCAGAAGGAGTCATGGTGAGCGAGATCGTCACAGCGGCGGCGGCGCCCACGTTGACGTTTATTGTTGAAGTGGCCACATTGTTAAGCCTTGCCGTGACGTCGGAGATTGAAGTCACGTTGCCGAGCGCGTATGTATAGTATGTGCTCAGCGAGCCGGTGTTGGAACCGTAGAAGCCAGCGCCAAACACGGTGGCAGAGGCGTTAAGTATTTGTGACCTCATTGCAAACGAACCTGCCGGATCGCTCAAGATCTGGTTGAGCGCCTCAAACGCGTCGTCGCCGCCAGCGACATAGTTGCCGCCGATATAACGGGCGCTGTCAAAACCGCCCGATATTACCCGGTCGCGCAATACACCGACGCCTTTGTTGGCGCTGTGTACGCGCGCCGGCGTCCCTAGTTTATTTGACCATTCTATTATTGTTCTGCTGTTGCTTACGCGATACGCATTTACAAGCTCATAAAGAAACTGCTCCTGACCTTCGGCAAGCAACGCGCGCGACTTGCCTATTGTTGTCGTATCATCATATATCATTATGGCGAATTGGCGTGACGAGTCCCCTGGATCGGTATATGAAACCGCGCCAACGCCGCCGTAGGTGTTAGCCTGCAAGACCGTTATTATCGTGTCGTCCCTGTTTTTAAGTTGGTTTGCGGCATTTGACGCCATCGAATAGACAGCGGCAGATCTGTTATTGATAAAACCAACCGCAATGAAATTTGTGTAATTTGAACTGTAATATAGCTGCCATGATTCAGTATTGCTTGCTGATATCGTACGCCTTACAGTTCCTAAGAGCTGCGATACCTTCGCTTGAGTCATCCCAAAATATATTTCGTGAAGTTTTACGCCCCTGCTGAACTCAGGATTAGCTACGGTGAGGGTGAATGTTTTAGACCTCGTTTGTGAACCCTGCATAATCGTTGCGGTAAGCGTCGCCGTGCGAGTTTCGGTTCCGGGAGGCGTGGAGACTATACCAGATTCGCTAACGACTGAGGGGTTGTTGCTNCGCCATGAGACGGGAAGACTGAGAACCTTTGTCGGAAGCCCGATGCGCCCTGTTACCGAATCAGGGCCGTCGCCGGCTACTGTGTATAGAATATCCAGCTCGTTGTAAGCGTTTTCAAGAAGTAAACGGTCGCCGGAATAGGGCGAGGTGGTTACGACAAATTCAACATAGCGAGTCGAACCTTTGAGCCTGATCGTGGCGGTGAGCGTCACAGTTTTTACGCCGGAACTTGCTTTTACGACTCCAATCTCGCCGGCGATATTTATAATGCTGCTATCGCTGCTCGTCCATGTGACGGTCGCGTTGCCGGTGCTTATCAGCGGTAAGGAGAGGTTTTGAGATACGCCCTGGCTTGTGTCGCCAAAGGCGTAGCCGATATGGACGCGGTTTTCCGCCGCGTCGAGCAATTGCGAAGTCGTCATGCCTTCGATCCTGACAGCTTCGATGCTATTGAAGCTGCGTATGATGACTGCAACGCACTCCTGAGACAGTATATCATCTTTTGGCAGAAATTCATTTATATCGTTGCCGATCATTATACCGTTTGTATATGCCAGTTTGACGGGTTCTAAGGCATATTCCGCGATTTTATTAGCGTCAGCGTATGTAAGCGTTGTCAAGCCGGGTTTCAGGAACTTCATATTAAGGTCGCGCTCAAGCCCTCTGATGGCTCGTATCATCATTGCGCAAATCTGCTGCCGCTCGACACTGAGTTCCGGAGCGAACATTGTTGTTGTAACACCGGTGATTATTCCATAGTTCCAAGCCTTCAGAGCGTGGATACTAATGGGGTCGGTATCGTCGGTAAACGGGTTGTTTGGCGGAACAGGCAGCGGCTCCCCAAGCGTCCGCTCGACCAATTCCACGACGAGCTCACAAAATTCGTCGCGCGTAAGGGGACGGATGAAGTCGTCCGCAGCGCTTGGAGTTAGCAAGCCCGAAGTGTTTGCGTCTGCCATTGCAGGAACAGCCCAGTTCGAGGGAGTACGGGACGCAGAGACCTGTGTTGCAGGCGGTGTTAATGCCAGGAGCATGATAATCGTAAGTATGATCGATATTTTACGTTTCATTTTCATGGATACCTCCAGTTTAAAAGTCTTTACACAAGTTAAGTTTTTTCATTATTTTTTTTCACTGAATACAATCACCTTGCTTAGGATATAATTGACGACAATCACAAACACTAGCGCAATAAGTTTGAAAAGCCGAGCGCTGTAACCAAGAACGTTATGAAATAAATAGACGATACCGACCTCAAGCGCCATAGTAAAGAGCCGGGAAGCGACAAACTTGAGAAACTCAAGCGCCAGCGCCCCTAAGGAATCGCTGTGCCGCCTGAAAACAATGTGTTTATTTGTGATATAGGCGAAAAGAATTGATACGGAAATAGACGCCACGTTGCTAACCGTGACGTCTATTCCAATAACTCCCTGCATAAGTTCAAACATCGCGTAATTAATCACAGTGGTCAACACGCCGACTATGATGTATCTTATCGATTCGGCGCCGATTCCCTTGCTGCGTACATATTTAATTATACGTTCTTTAAGTCTCATATTCGCTCCCGTTCAGCCGCTAACAATGAGTTACGGCGCTTTTCTGGATCAAATACCTAAACTTTTCGGCTACACTTAACCTGTAACCTCCCTGTACATAGCCGGCGCGTCCGCCTTTGTCGCATGTTCCGATACGTTTAGCGCTTCGACTTTTAAAGTCCGTTGCCCAAAACGTAACTCAATAATATCACTGGGCTTAACCTCATATGAGGCTTTTGCCACGCGACCGTTGACAATGACCCGCCCGTTGCCGCAAGCTTCGCTTGCGATAGTTCTGCGCTTGATCAGACGAGATACCTTCAGATATTTATCGAGCCGCATATTGCGCGATCCTCCTTGACATGGACTCGCTAAGCACTACAGCGGCGCAACCGCGCCGCTATAGTTAATAGCCCGAAGAAGTTGCAAAATGGATTTACACCTACTTAGCGACGGCATCCTTGAGGGCCTTACCAGCTTTGAACTGGGGAGTCCTCGTTGCGGGTATGTCGATTGGTTCTTTTGTCTTTGGATTGCGACCGGTACGGGCGGCGCGATCTTTGACGTCGAATATACCAAATCCGACGAGTTGAACCTTCTCTCCTCTGACGAGGGCGTCGGTTACCGCGTCAATGGTCGCTGAGAGAGCTTTTTCACTATCCTTCTTCGACAACCCGGAGTATTCGTGGATGGCGCTGATGAGTTCGGTTTTGTTCATTAGTTCTAGTCCTCCTGATATTTAAAACTTAATCGTTATACATTAAAGAAGCGAATTACTTCTCTAATTTCGCCAATTGATAGAGGCTTTCCATCTCGTCGAGCGTCATTTCCTCGATCCGACGGTCCTGGTCCCGCGCCGCGCTTTCCATCCACGCGAAACGCGAAGTGAATTTATCGCACGCAAGCCCCAAGGCTTGTTCCGGATCCACGCTAAAAAACCGAGCGACATTTACCGCTGAAAAAACGAGATCTCCAAGTTCCTCTGTGATACCCTCGCCTGACGCTATGGCGTCCTCCAATTCATGAAGTTCCGCGCGAAGCGAGTCAAGCGCTCCTGAATACTCAGGCCAGTCAAAGCCAACCTTCGCAGCTTTCTTTTGTATCTTTTCCGCTCGCCATAACGCCGGTAAACTACGCGCTACGGAACCCATCGCGTCGGACGTGGTATCCTGCATTTTCTCTTCGCGCTTGACGTCTTCCCAGAAAACAAGCGACTCGCTTCCGTTTTTTGCTTTGACTCCCTTAAACACATGCGGATGCCTTCGTATGAGTTTCTTACATGTGGCGTCGGCTATCTTGTCAAGATCAAAATATCCGTCCTCGTCAGCCATTTCGGCGTGAAAGACAACTTGCAATAATACATCGCCTAATTCTTCAAGCAAGTGGTCCATATCGCCTTCGTCTATCGCCTCGGCTGCCTCATAAGCTTCCTCAAGCAGATTGCGCCGTATGCTCTTGTGCGTTTGCTCAGAATCCCACGGGCATCCGCCAGGTCCGCGCAACAAAGCCATTAGCCTTTTAAGGTCATAAACGTTATAATCAGGTTTGTTTTCAAAATCTACCATACTTTTTGCCTTTCCGCAAGACAGTTTTTCAATTTTCACAGAAAAATAATTAGATAATCGTGTTTATTTTATAAATTTCAGCTTCATAGTCGGCTGACTGGAAAAAAGTTCATTTGATACGCAGAATTTTCGCAAGTTTTTCGCCTTTCGGCAAGAGCGCCATATCATCTTTTGTGATAGCGTGGGTCACAACAATCAGCGCGGCATACGCGGCGACTGATAACAAAATGGAAATGGCAAGAAATACGACGACGGAGAAGCGTCCCTGTCCAATAATACCTGCTCCAAGCCACTCTACGAACGCATAGCTTAGGTACGCGATGCACGCCATTGCCGCCGTACATAAAAGAGGTTTGATAAAAGCGGCTATCAATTTCGGTTTGTCTTTGATCTTTATCTGTATAAAAGCGATATTTAGGGCTGAAATGACCATAAAACACGCCAGCGTGCCAATCGACGAGCCAACAATGCCAATGGAGGGGTTATAGACAAGAAAATACCCGAGTATAATCTTGACAGCGGCGCCGATTGGAAAAGTCAGCAAGGCCACGCGCTCGTAGCCATTTGCCTGCAGGACCGCCGTCGTTATATACTGAAGGCATACAAAAAACGAAGCAGCGCCCTGTATGATCAGTATGGTGGATGTAATTTGCCTGGAATCGTTGTACAGAGCTATGAGTATAGGGGTGGCAAGAGCCATGATCCCGGCGGCGGCCGGCATGGCGATCAAGTTCACGAGCTTTATTGAAGAACCCATAATGCCACTCGCCTCGCTTGCGCGCTTTCTCGCGAGCGCGGCGGCGATTGCCGGTATTATGCTGACGGACACCGGGACGACAATTGCCGGAGGTAGGTTATATATAGTCAACCCTTTCGTATATATGCCGAACTGTACCCTGGCCGCTTCTTCCGCTACTTCTGCGGTCAGCGTCTGAGCGAGGATATACGAAGATTTGAGCCTTCCCAGCACAACGCTTGTATCGATGACCGTCATGATCGACATGAACGACGAGCTGAGCGTTATTGGGATGCTGACCCCCATTATCCGCCCAAGGACGCTCTTAATGCCTGGCATCCCGCCTGAGTCATCATCAGGTTGGAGTTTCAGGTCGATTCTCTTCTTATACCAAACCAGCAACGGGATACACAAACCAAGCCCGACCGTTACGCCCATGATTGCCCCTGCGGATACAAGGTGCGACGCGTAATGCATCCTTGTAAGCATTATCGCGGCGGTAAAGCCGACCACTGCCTTGCATACGACCTCCGCTATCTGGGATATAGCGGTTGGAACCATGTTCTCATACCCCTGCGCGTATCCGCGGTATACTGATATGACGCAGACAAAAAGCACAGCCGGCGCCAGCACACGAATGCCTGGCGCCGCTAACGAATCGTTCATCCATCCGGCAAACGCGTCAGCGAACAGGTACATCACAAGCGTCACCGCTACGCCGATCACTATGAACGCGGGTAGCGCAACAGAGAAATACCGTTTGGCCAGACGCCCCTGTCCGCTAGCGGCGGCAGTGGAAACCAAACGGGATAAGGCTGCCGGGATCCCGGCTGTCGATATGGTCAGCAAGAGTATGTATACATTGTATGTCACTTGATACGACCCGGTTCCGGCGTCGTCGAGTATGTTGAAAAGCGGTATCTTATATATCGCACCGATGATTTTTACAATAATCGAAGCAGCGGCTAGGATCGCCGCGCTTTTGATGAAGTTTTGCTTAACCGGTTCCCGCAATTTCTCACCCCTTGCTTCATGAACTTGGTTATTCTACACCTCAATAAAAAAAAAAGCAACACGTTTTGAATATTCATAATCAATGCTGTTGACATAATGTATGTTGATAAACCTGTGGACAATGTGCAAAACCTTTTTGTTACAAAGATATTACACTGTTATGCAAGAATTATTGTAAACTAAGAATATTCATTCACAAATGTATACATCTCATACATTTGGTTACGAACGAGGCCACTGTTCGGTAACTGTTCAGAGGGTATCCAAAAACTCGCAATGGTTACAGGCTCCGCACACAAGTTTTGGACAGCAATACAAGTTTTCACCGCTGTACCAGTGCGTTGCCTGTATATCCTGTGTTTTTGGATGCCAACTGAACAGTAACACTGTTCGCGCATGGAGACAGGAGTCGGGATGCTTTCTCCTGACTCCTGACGATTGCTAAGTGATTACAAAGCGATTACAAAGCAAATATAAGCTACTTCACGACTGTAACCGCGCACGAGATTGCTTTAGCCCCCGCTTTAACTGTTATCGTTGTGGAGCCGGATTTGAGCGCTTTTATGAGTCCTCCGGATGATACTGACACTATTGCTGTTGCCTTTGACGTGTATGACGCGATTGAGTCTGTCGCGTCTGATGGGGCGATAATCGGGTACAACTGATATGTCTCGCCGACTTTGAGCGTGACCCTTTGCTCAGGCAGCGATATCGACGTCACGGGAACGACGACGGTCACGACGCAACTTGCGACATACGCGCCGCTGTCGCTCGTGGCGAATATTATGGCGACCCCGGCGGAAACGCCGGAAACCCGGCCGTTTGGCTCAACTCTCGCTACAGCCGTGTTGCTCGACGTCCACGTCGCACCCTTTATTGTCGCGTTACTGGGTACGTACGTAACTGTGAGCGTGCTGGCGGCGCCTACATTGAGCGTGAGCTCCTTTTTGGCCATTGTGATTGACGTTACCGGCCTTACGTCCGCCTTGACGGCAAGTGTGCACACGGCCTTGACAAATCCGCCGGAATCCGAAACCGTTATCTTCGCTGAACCGGACTTCACGCCGGTGACGACGCCGTTCGCGCTCACTGACGCTATTGAAGTATCCGAAGAACTCCATTTCAGAGATGATCTTGTGGTATTGTCCGGGGTTAGGAATGGCTCGAGCTTCATCGTCCCGTTTAGAGCTACAGATACCGCCGAGCGCAGGCTTATTGCCGTTGGATTGACCACTGAAGGCGATGGGGCGGGAGTAGGCGTGGGCGCAGGCGTAGGCGTAGGAGCGGGGCTAGGCGCAGGCGTGGGGGTGGGAGTGGGCGGCGTTTGAGGCTCTGGCTGATCGGTCTGCTGCCCGGCCGGCGGGGGCGCTGAGCTTTCAGGTGCAATGTTGATCCCGACTACTGTCGACCTGTACCCTTGTCTTTCACTGACTGTCACATCGACGCTACCAGCCTTATTAGGCGTGGCGACGCCATACGGATCGATAGTGAGCATCTCGGGGTCTGAACTCTCCACGACCGCGCTTGAAGGGGCAATTCCAACGTCGATTGCCGCTTCCATGACGCCTGGCAATTCGACAGCCGGTACGGAAAGGCCGACTATCGTCGTGGAGCCGCCTGATATCGGGACTGACAGAGCGCGAATGACCGTAGCGGTTACGATAACTTGAGGCAACGCGCTGCCTATTGGGGGGGTAATCGTTATATTTGTATTTGCGTCGTCCCCAAACCCGGTTGTTGACGGATCGCCGGGCCTGAGCCTGTTGCCGGCGCCGGGATTGACTATTGTAATTAGGGAAGGGTTGTCGGAAACAACGACCGACGAGTACAATATATCGGAGGTGTATCCGGCGGGCAAAGCCAACAAGAAACTTGGGAAATCGCCAAATCCATAATCTTTGGTGGGATTGGCAGGATCATAAACCATGGTTATCCTCAGATCCCCGGAGGAAGGTGGCGTCATTGTCAGGATATATTCCAGAGGGTTCGGGTATTGTGTAGAGTAGGTGGTTGAACGCACGGAAGACTGTCTGCCGTCGCCCTCGCCAATGCCAACAGCTCCTGATACCGGCGCAAATCCAAGTTTCGACCACTGCGAGACGCTGTATCGGTATTCGAATGGCGCTGTCGGGGGTTCGTCAGGATATTGTGTACGGACAAACAGATAGTATGATACGCCGTCGAGGCTCGCTACGGTCATAGTGCTGGTCGAAGTACTACCGCTTAAAATATACTCAGCCTCAGCGTATGGATAATCAAGTCTGCGTAGAATGGCGCTGGTGTCGCTTGGGCTGCGGTAATCGAAATTATCCGCGCTACCGGGCTGTATGAGGATATCCTTGATATAATATATTGGGTCGCCGGACGAGGGGGGCTCAAGCCATGGAGTGATCTGAGTAATCCTTCCCTCCGGTCTGTTTATGGGATCGGGAAGCAGCCTGACAAAGAAAGAATTGGTGGAAACGTTAGGGTCGCCTATCATGATGGCGTTGACCTGGCCCCAGAGTACCTCTTCATCTGAATCTGCGCTACCATTGATGCTTGTGATGCGGAAGTTGCCGTTGAAGCCCACTTCATCTTCGTAAATCGTGTAGATGCTCCTGCTGCCGGGCGCGTCCGGATCCACTTTTTCCCATGGGCTGACAACATCAACGCGCTGCCATAGGACAAAGCCTGATTGTTCGGAAATTTCCGGATTGAAAATCCTTTTACCGGTCGGAGTTCCGTCGGCGTTCAGCTCAGACACGAATAGATCCGCGACGTCGTTGTAGAACAAATCACCCCAAACTCTTGACGCGTCCGACGACATAGCGTCGCGCGGGGGAGACATAACAACAGCGGCAAGGCCAGTCGGCTGCGTGTTGTTTGGCACGAGATTTCCGTTCGTGGCGGTCAGCATTTGCGTGATCACGCGGTCGAGCCCGCCTCCACGCAAGACCGCAAGCCTGACGGAGTCCGGTACCGCGCGCGACGGAATCGGAGAAGGCGCGTCCGGGGTAGCTTGTTTAAAAAATCCAAGTCTGCTTGTTCCGGTGTCCCTTGGCGTATGGAACTCATAGCCTGCAGGTTTGCTAGGATCGGATATATCCTGGCCATAAGGCCCGCCATCGCTGACGAACACCCTGTCAAAGAGCAAGTACGGATCGCCAAAACCATTGCTCACATCCGGGTTTTTGATTGGATCCCCGTTTTTGTCAAGAATAACTCCGCTTGTGCTGCTGTCGGTTCTGACTAAATACAAAATCTCCCGGTATTGGTTGCTTATGTATTGGCTCCACGACATGTTCGACAGCCTCGTCCCGCCCTGGCGCGTCCTGGGCGTTATGACAGGCCTGTCAGACAGTTGCATTTCGAGAATACGTCCATAAGTTTCGTCGGGCGGGTCAATATCGCCTGGGAGTGTACGCTGGCCTGTGCCGGCGGCGGTAGTGCCGGGATACCATGTCCCGGTTGTTCCGGTTTGATGGAAAATGACCGCCTCGCTCATGGGCGCGACAATTATGAACAGTTCGGAAACATAGTCGCCGCGAAAATCCGGATCGGTAAACAGCCTGATCCTAACTTTACCGATACCGGTTTTGCTTGTCTGAATTTCGATGGGGTCGCCAACCCGTACGGAATTGCGCCCGCCTACGAACCATGCTGCGGGGGAAACTCCTGTAGGCTCTACCTGCGTGACTTGGATATAAAGCAGCTGGCTCATCATTGCCTCGTCTTCGGCATTTGTGAGCACATAGTTCGGGTCTCCACCTCCGTACATGATCGATCCCCTTGAAAGACGGGCGGTCACGCCGGTATTTTGCCTGATTTCCACTTCGATAGAGGCGCCGTCGCCCACAACGCCGACAACCCTCGCGGTAACAGCGTTGGGGATGATGGTTGGAAGCGTCGACACGTCAATATTTCTTGACGCGGTGATGGTGACTGTGTATCCTGATTGCGCGACGGAAACGTTCGGGTCATTTGACGAAAAGATGACCTGCCTTCCGGGGGTCGCCGTATAGGCTGTCACTGCGGAAGAGCCGCCGGGCGTCAGTATGACCCTGGTTGGATCGACAATCACATCGTCAGCATCGCGGAAAATCCGCACTGTGACATTTTTTGTTTCTCCGTTTTCTATTCGGGCGGTGATGGTAGCGATGCCCGAGCGCAAAGCTGTGACAAGCCCGGTGTCGCTGACAGCCGCGATATCCGCCGGATGGGACGACCACTTTGCTGTTTCAGTTGTATTAGTTGGGGTCAACACGGCTTGGAATTGTACCGACTGCCCGACAAACATCGTCGCTTGCTCCGGCGCGACCCTAGTAATGCCGGTCGCCGATACGAACAGTGGCGCTGTAAAAGTCAGAGATGATGAGAATCGCTTATTGTTTGAGTCAGTCAGTGTGAATGTGATCCTATCCGTCCTGTTCCGTGAGTCAAGCCCGAGGTTGGTACAGGTGAATTTGAAAACGTTCGGGCCTGTCCGCTCCAGATTCCCGACAGCGCCCGGCCAGGTATTGGGGCTAGAGCTGGGGCCGGGGTTATCCCATTGGAAAATTATCACGCCTTGATCGATCAGCGACCCAACTTGCGCCGCTGTCAACTGCTTTCCCCCCACAAGCTCGACTGTGACATTCAGGATCCGGGTTTGGCCGGACGGGACTGCAGTGCTGTTTGGCGTGGCTGTAACGGTCAAGCGCTGTATCTGCATATCACGTATATCTGAACCGGCGCCGACGTCGCCTGGGGCGTTTGCTGGGTCGCCAAGATACTTCTTGATAGCGTCGATCACTTCCTGGATCGAACGGTACTGGCGCAGTCTCCACAGATAGTCCGCCATGGCATCCTTGAGCGAACTTGAATAACTTTTATACGGGTCGGCGCCGTTTTGAAATTGCAAAATAGCGGCATTATTCGCGGTTTCTATTATTTTGCGCAGGGCGGCAAAATCGGCGCTGCTATTTATCTGCGATAACAATGTTGTTTCAGACGCAAGACGCGCCTGTACAGCTTTGTCAAACGCTGTTTTGACGGCGGAGGGCGTCGCGTAGGCCGTTTTCCGAGCAGCAAGAACCTGCTCCGCAACCCATGCCTTGCCGGCGCCGGACAACGCGGAATATTGGCTGTTGCCTGATGTCTCTATCGTGAGGCTTTTTGAAAGCTGTGGATCCTCAAGTATTTTTCCAGCCTCAGTCGACGATACGGCTCGGTTAATAGCGTCAAGCCCCAAGTTTTCCGTGCTTGGCAAACCCAGTGGATTGTCAGAATTTAGTATACGTCGCGTAGCTTCAGCGCCGCTGTACGGTGTCGCGCCGCTTTGAACGCTATACATGACGCCATCGTCAAATTGTTTCTGTAACAGAGTCGTCATGGACGCGTTCAACGACTCCAAATGGATAGTCGAACTCATAAAATGCAAATTTTCGGTCAGTGCCCCGCCCCAGTTTATGTAAAGGATTTCCTTGATTAAACCGGTTTCCTTACCAACTTCGCGGAACACAGGCAGGTAGATAAGAAGACCTTGCCTCCCGCTAAACGTATCGGGAGATTTTGGNGGAATCGTAATCGGAGCACCGTCGACGTACGTATATGTAACGGAAACCATGGAACCGGCGTCGGGCGGCGCNGGGATGAAAAAGCCNGTCCAATAGCCCCAGCGGTTGTTTCGCTGTGTNAGCGGAACGCGGCTGGAAGCGGACTGCGACACATGTACCTCAGAAGCCGCGCTGCCCGCAATCATGGACAAATTCAGCGTTGACTGGTTAAAAGGCGCCAGGGCGCTCGTTGCAGGAAGTAACTGGACCTTTAGCGAGCTGTTTGCGCTGACGCGGTCGATGTTATTGTTCGACCATTGAGACTGGGCGTTGGACACCGGGGCGCCTCCGACTACTGCGTTGATATTGACGCCAAGAGTCATTGATTCGGGTGTCGGGACGACAGAAGCGCCGGAGTTGTTGATCAGCAAGTTCTGGATGCGCCCGGCGCCGGTGACCGAAGCGTTTGGCGCGTTGATCGTGAGGTGGCCTACTGAAGCGTTTGGCTCTAATATTAGCGTCGAACCTTGGCCTGAGGCGTCAAACCGGGCGTTGATGGCATGGCCTGAATTGAACCGCACCTCCACATTGGGCCCGTTAATGTTCAAATCATTCGGACTGACGCCGTTGAGATTCACGATCGAGTTAGTGCGCGCGTTTTCAAGGATCGTGATCTCCGACACGCCGCTACCGGAAAGGGTGAAGCCAGAAACAGCCTCCAGCGTTGGAACCGTTGAATTATCGGTGACGGCTATGCGCGTATCGATACTATAGCTTGCCACATAAATGCTGTCGGAAACGGTTGTGTTCGACAAAGTGACGCTGAAGGGGCCTCCGCCCCGTACAATCAGACGGCCATTTATTGTGCAGTCCGATATAATGACGTTGCCGTCGCCGACGCCATCTCCTATTGTGACGTCGCCATCAATAACGCTATCGCGCAGCTCGGCGCCGGGCGTCTGGATCAACAGCCCGCCTTGCAGATATACATTACGCAATCCGGTTTCGGGATGATAAATATTGGAGAATAGGTTATCCAGTACCCTGACCGCCTCGGCGCGCGTAATAAAAGCGCTGGGACGAAAATCCCCTTGGGGATACCCGACCATTAGCCCCTTTTCTACAAAAGAAGCTACATATGTTCTGGCGTAGGGGGAGATGAATGCACCGTCATTGAATTTTGACAGGTTCCATTCGGCTACCGAGGCCATACCTAGGGCCCTTGCGGCCAAAGTCGCGGCGTCCTGGCGAAGAAGATTGCTGTATGGGCGCATAGTACCGTCTGTGTTGCCAAAAGCAATGCCCATCTGGTTGGCACAGGCTACAATATCGCGCTGATTGTCAGGCAAGTCGCTGACATCGCTGAATCCGGCCAGATCGGATTTTGCGGTCGCGCCCATCGCTTTGACTATAAGCGAGAAAAACTCGATCCTTGTTATATACCTATCTGGATAGAAAGAAGGCTCTGGAAAAATCTCTGGATCCAAGAACCCAAGGCTATTGAGCCGGTTGATGGAACCGGCAGCCCAGTGCCCGTTTACATCGGAATATGAATTGGAAGCACCAGCAAACTGCATTGAAAAAAAGGGGAACATTCCCGTAAGGAATGTAAGGATGAGCAGCGCCGACAGTATTTTCTTTAATCTTTTCATTTGCAATCTCCCTAAATAAACACGCTGTTAATGCCGATATACATTACATATAGTGGTATCGCCATTTTTCGTCGATACTTTAGCCAAGGAGGTACGCGGATCAATGAAAAAACGCTTAATTTGCCTAGTTCTAACGATGACGCTCATAGGGGTGTCGATTGCCATGCCAACGAGGGACGCGCTCGCAGCGGTATATGGTCCCGCAAATTTTGGAACAAATTTGACGTGGAAGCTGGATACGGTTACAGGCGAACTCAACATCGGGGTAAGTTCAGGAAGTTCCTCCGGTTCGATGCCTACTAATTGGAGCAGTACGGGAGCGCCGTGGTATAACCAGCGCGCGGCTATAAAAAGCGCTGTTTTCGACAGTAGAGTAGCAAATATAGGGCAATACGCGTTTTATGGATGCGCCAACCTGGAAAGCGTACGCGCCATAGGCGTGACGAGCGTAGGGCAGTACGCGTTTAGCGGTTGTGTAAGCATTACGAGCGTGAATATGCCAATCGATATGCCTGCGGTAACTTCAATTGGCGATTACGCGTTTAACGGTTGCGCGGCGCTTGCCACAGTCGTTTTGCCTTTGAGCGTAAACGCGATTGGAACGGGGGCTTTCGCGGGTTGCTCAAGTTTAAAGGAGCTCAGTATAGGCGGCGGGACAGGAAACAGTTCTTTTCTTGTAGATAGTTCCGGCGTCCTTATTAAACTCTACGCCAGTGGGAATAATGCTGGCCAGGCGGAAAGAATTATCAAAGCTCCGGTAGGACTATCAAACGATTATTCCGGTATCCAAAGTACGGTGAAGGACATCGATCCCGGGGCGTTTGCACATAGTAATTTGGAAACAGTCACAATTCCGGGCAGCGTCAATAACATAGGTCTTGACGCCTTTTCTTGGAGCCTGTTTCTCAAAGAAGCCATATTTGAAGGCGACGCCCCTCAAACGCTCCCATCAGGTACGAGAGGGATATTTGATAACGTAGCGAGCGGTTTCACGATCCATTACTACCCGTTTGCCCTCAGGTGGCCTACGTCGCTGTCGACGAATTGGAGAGGATATACCGCAGTTGCTATGACTTCGTATATAACGCTGAATCGATCCGCTGTAGCGTTGGAGATAGGCGCGACGACGCAATTGGCGGCGACTGTTTATCCAACAAACGCCAGTCAAAAGGTCGAGTGGAGAGTTGTTCGACAATCTGAACCCGAAACAGGAACAAGCGAACCTGAAATAGGGGCAGAAGAACACGTTGTTGTAACGGTTACGCCAGAAGGAGTCGTACACGCTGCCAGACTAGGCTGGGCGGATATAACAGCCACATCGACAAGGGCTGACGGGGTTAGCGTAACTTCGCCACCATGCCGAATTTATGTCGTTGAGCGAAATGTAGCCGTGACAGGAGTAGCGCTCAACAAAACTCACATGACGCTGACAGCAGGGGGCGCGTCGGATACGCTTGCTGCCGTAATATATCCGCTTGACTCGACAAATAAGGAGTTGGTGTGGAGCAGCAGCAATACAAATGTCGCTTATGTAGACGCTATTTCGAATGATGATTCTGATCCAGGTGATCCGGGCGGAAGCACCGACTCCGATTCGCCGCGTCAACGCCTGGTAGTGCCGGTGGCGCCCGGTTCAGCGACTATTACAGTCAAGACTGAGGACGGCGGTTTGGTGGCAACCTGCAACGTGACAGTTGTCGCGGCGCCATCGTTTGTGCCGGTATCGAACATCACGCTGTCCACAACGACGATAGCGTCCGGAGCGACGGTCAACCTGACTGAACTGGCTACAATACAGCCGTCAAACGCGACAAATCAATACATCTCCTGGAGGGTCGTAGAACAAACGACGCAAGGCGTAACGGTATCCTTCGGCGGAGACTTGCAATTCCCCGCCGATACGCCATGGCAAACAGGGACAGTAGTCATTGAAGCCACAGTGATAAACGGTCTGGCTGAGATTATAAGCGCGGGTGAAAACGGCATAGAATGGGGTTATCCCGATAATATCGACTATACGAAACGTTTTACCATAAATATAACGTCGTTTCTGCCAGTAACGGGCATTTCGGGGGTTCCGACGCTAGCATATGCGGGAGTACCGCTGCAATTGACAGGAACCGTCGAGCCAGTCGGTACGTCAAGCAAGAAAATCGAATGGTCGCAGGATATGGCGACAAATACTGCGGGAGCGCGACTTGATCCGGATAACGGTCTCCTCATAGCCCAATGGCCGGGTATGGTGAGCGTTAAGGCGGTCGTGAAAAACGGGCGGTTTGCCTCGGATGGTACGCTTGTAGCGTATGAGCAGACGTTCATCATAAAAGTTGATCCGTATATAACTCAAAATTTGGATTTGCGAGCCAACCCAGGTGGGAGCGTGAGCGGTGCCGGCGCCGGCCGGTTTGCGGGCGGGGAGACGGTTACCATTACGGCGACACCGGCCCAGGGATATGTTTTCGCCGGCTGGAACTCGACAAACGGCGGAGATTTCGCAGACGCGGGCCGCGCGACCACGCAGTTTACAATGCCTGGAAACGCGACGACGGTCACGGCGTTTTTCACATATGTTGGACTGGCGGTTGGAAGCGGCGGGAGTGGGGGAGAAGTAGTGCTGCCGACGCCTGTACACTATTTTACGAACAGCAGTGTATATATTCAAAACTCAGGAGTTTCATTCGGGCACGTTACCGTTAGGGATTATCAGCTCTTCAGCTATGTGACGCTCGACGGAGTGACGCTCTCTCGCAATGGGCATTATACCGCCTCGCGCCTGAATGGATATACAGAAATTGTTATTGCCAATGGCTATTTGGATGCCCTCTACCAAGGCCAACACACGCTGACAATACATTTTTCAGACTATGTGACGGTATCGGCGGTCTTCACCGTGATTTGGACATCGGAAGCCTCGCGGACGTATAGCGATGTAAACCCGTCCGACTGGTATTACGCCAGTGTTGAATATGTTAGCTCCCGGGGCTGGATGACGGCAAAAAGCGCCGAACCCGGGAGATTCAGGCCGGCGGACGCGGTAACGCAGGGCGAAGTCATAGACGCTATGTACCGGATGGCCGGCTCGCCGACGGTAATGAATCAACACGGCCAAGCGCTACAAGGCAGGGACGCTTCATATGAGTGGGCGCGCTCGATCAGCATCGCGCCGATCGGCGGATACTATAATCTTGGCAGCCCGATCACGCGGCAGGATATTGCGCTTATGTTTGCTCAACTGGTGAGCGTTTTGCGCTTGAAATACCCTGTTGTAAGGGATACTCCAGCGTTTGCCGATGATTGGCAGATAGAGCCTGCCGCCAGGACGCCTGTTATCAATCTATACAGAGCGGGAATAATCAACGGAAGATCTGATAGCACTTTTGTCCCGCTTGGCAACATGACCCGAGCCGAGTTCGCCGCCGTTTTGCACCGTTTTGCGGTAGCGTTAGGCGGCTGGGCGTGAGGATGATCATATTCTGTGAGCGCGATCGCGTTACGTTTTGTTTGCGGAACCAGAAAGGTTTCGCCTGTCCTGCCCATATTGTATCAAACGGACGACGGTGGGGCTGAGCAGAAGGCTCAATACAAACTCGATCACGAAATTCATCCCAACTATGGTGAGAAAAATAAATTCGGTGACATTTGTCGCACCGGCTGCAATTCCCCATTGTGTGAGCGTAGGCAGGAAAAACATGTAAGAACCGATGATAAAAACAACAGAGTTGACGATAGGGTAAACTGTCGCTGCTACAATTGCGGCGACAGTCCTGTTTTTTCTCGCGAGCAGATTATACGCAACGCCGCCGGCGATCCCAGCAAGCATACCTTTGAGCAATACTACGGCGACAGTGGCGGCGGGATTGATCGCAAGAAACGCGGCGGCGTCGCCTGAAAGCAGAACAACCAAACCAAATACAATCCCCAGCCAGCCGCCGGCGTAGACGCCAATAAGCGCCGCTCCTACAGTGATTGGAATCGATACCAGTTGTATTGAAAACGTCCCAAACTTGATAAATGATCCGAGAAACTGGAGTATTACCACAATTGCCGTAAGTAGCGACAATAAAACGAGTTTGCGCGTGTCAAAAGCTTTTTTAGTTTTCATATTGCCCTCCTGATCCGGATTAGCTTATCCGAGAGTATAGCGCTACTTGTAATGGTTCGCCAAAGCAATACCATTTAGCCCCGCTGACTCGTTGATGCGTATTATACGCCAATTAGTCTCAATGTTCAAGTATGTTTTCCTTGACACATATTATAATATGTATTATTCTATCGTTGCCCGGAGGGATAAATCTTGAAAAGTTATTCATCAAGGGAAGTGATTGCAAGACTTCAAGACGATGGTTGGCGTTTGATTACAGTGGAAGGAAGCCATCATCATTTCAAGCATCCGGTGAAAAAAGGCAAGACCACAGTTAAACATCCATGCAAAGATATACCGCCAAAACTTTGCGCGCTATTGAACTTCAATCAGGATTATTATTCAAGTAATTTTTTACCGTTCGCTAGTATAACTCAGAAAGGGGGAGCGTGCTTTGAAAAAGCAAGATAAGTATATATTTCCCGCTATCTTTACATATGAGCCGGGATATGAAATTGCTGTTACATTTCCTGACTTGCCAGGATGTGCCAGCAGTGGGGCAGATGAAGTTGAGGCTCTTGAAATGGCCAAGGACGCGCTTGGTGGTCATCTGTGGTGTCTTGAAAAGGACGGTGATGAAATTCCCATTCCATCACGCCTTTGTGACATCCAGATGGAGGAAAATGAACGTGCAGCGTTGATAGAGGTTTATATGCCTTCCGTGAGATTATCACAGGAGACTCGATCTGTAAACCGCACTGTGACGCTCCCTGCTTGGCTCAATGCAGCGGCAATTGAAAGAGGCGTTAACTTTTCACAAGCGTTGCAATCTACACTGATGAATGAGTTGGGAATAAGCCGATAGCGCGATGATATATATAGTTTTATTGATTACAGGAACGATATGGTTTCACTTACTGGACTTTAGAACAGCGTTCCTCACCGGTTACTAAGTATAACCTTCCTAGGCAATTGCCGTGTATTTCCTGGCAATTGTCTTGTTATTTCGCCGGAAGGAAGTTATAATGAAACGAAAAGATTCACCATTTGCAATCGCAAACGATGGAAAATACGTTGAGATTAAAAAACCATCGCCTGGGATACAAAATTTCAGAGAAGCCATAGAAAATAATTAGATTTAACCAAAACAACACAAAGTAAAACAATAATCAAGGAGGATTATTAAGTTTCATCTTAACAATTCACGCATCGCGTTGCTTTGCGGGATATTGCGCGCTCGCAAGGGGGGGACAGCGTTTTGTTGCGAGAATTTATATAGTCGGCTTCGGTGGTTGGGAAAAGAGGCTGATTAGGTTAAGTCAAAACAATGAATGGAGGCAAAAAGAAAGCATGAAACAAATATTTAAGAAAGCTGTCGCAGTATTGATAACTGTGACGATGATTCAGGTTGGATGGCTTGTAAGCGGCACTCAGACGCTTGCCGCCGATCCTATTGCGGTAAAGCTGATCCTTGATGAATCGCCGTTTAACGACGGGCGCTTTCAGGGCTGGGGAACCGCACTGTGTTGGTGGGCTAACAGGCTGGGATACAGCCCGCAGATGACCCAACAGAGCGCCGATCTGTTCTTTTCCAAGGAAGGCCTGGGTCTGAGCATTGCCCGTTACAACATCGGCGGTGGCGACAACCCGGCCCACACCCATATCACACGTTCCGATTCAAAGGTACCGGGCTACGCGACCAATACGACATGGACGACAGGCGGTACGCTAACATATGACTGGACCAGGGATCAAAATCAGCGTAATATCGCCCTGGCTGCGCTTAAAGCGAACCCGGATCTAATAATAACGGGCTTCTCAAATTCACCGCCGTATTTCATGACTGTTTCCGGTTGCAGCACAGGCGCGGCGAGGGCGCAGGACAACAATCTCAACGCGAACAGGTTCGACGACTTTGCCGAGTATATCGCGGAATGCACCAAGCATTTCAGGGACGAATTCGGCATAGCGTTCCAGAGCTATTCGCCGATGAATGAGAGCGAGTCCAGTTACTGGGGCGCAAACAGCAACAAGCAGGAGGGCTGCCATTTCGATCCGGGCACGCACCAGTCGGGCATGATAACGGCCCTGCGCGCGAAACTGGACAGCAAGGGCTTGGAGGATGTATTTATCGTCGGAACCGACGAAACAAACCCTGAAGTAGGCATAAGATGCCTTGACGCGCTGACTCCAGCCGCGCGCGACTTGATCGGCAGGATTGAGGTTCATACATACAGCCGAATCCAACGCGAGCAGATGAAGGCAAAAGCGGTTTCGCTCAACAAAAATCTTTGGATGGACGAATGTGACAATGGCGATACCGTGTCCGGCGCGGGGAACATGGCCGCAGGCCTCGCCCTTGCGCAGCATATTTTGAGCGATATGAACGCGATGCAGCCGTCAGCCTGGGTATTATGGGACATAATCGACAGGCATAGGGACGCGAATTTCTCCTCTGAAAGAAATAACACCACAAGCCAGACATCCGGTTTATGGGGCGTCGGGATGGGCAACCACGACACGCAAAACATAGAACTCACGCAGAAGTACTACGTTTACGGCCAGTTTACGAGATATTTCGTGCCGGGTGACACTATTATCATGACTTCCGATAGCAATTCTATGGCTGCCTATAACAAAGATTCCGGCGATATCAAGATAATAACTATAAACCCAACAAACAGCGTGGTTTCCAAGGAATATGACATGTCTGTCTTTGAGCAGAGCGGCGACAGCGCCAGGGTAATCCGCACAATGGGGAATTTCAATGGCGGAGAGCATTGGGCGGACAAAGGGGTTGCTGATATTGTGGGGCAAAAATTCACATATGACCTGCCAGCTTATTCAGTAACCACTTTCGTAATCGAGAACGACCTTGGCGTTAACGACATTGTGTCCTTCAATCTGGGCGGGTATAAGGGCGTCATTGACAAGGCAGTAGGCGCCGTTAGCGTAACCGTACCCGAGGCGCTTGATGTTAGGGACATTACGCCGACAATCACGGTAAGCCCAGAAGCGACGTACAGCCCACAGGGGCCCCGTGATTTTACTAACCCCGTTACCTATACGATTCTTTCGTCTGATAACGAGGCAAAGACATATACTGTAACCGTCTATAGAGGTTCCTACGCCAATTTTAACATGTATGGCGGGAGTATTAACGGCGACACAAGCGACATCGTCGAACTGGTTAGAAATGGGGGATTTACCAAGGCGCCCAGTGAGACCCCATATAGGGTCGGATATACATTTGTTGGCTGGAATACCGATCGTACAGCGACGACGGCACAGGCGGTGGACACGGTCGCGATAACGCAAAACACTGTGTTCTACGCAATTTGGCAGAAGGACGCATGGATCGATGTAGTCGCTACCGCCGACGCGGGATTAAAGACATGGCAAAGCGAGAAAAACACGAACTATGGAACCGCTGCGAACATGCTGATGAGGGCGCCCTCAAATACCAACACCAATGGCCAGTTCGGTCAAAACTTTACGTCTACCAGCACTACGGANGGCACCGATATCAAGACGGCGTTGGTAAGGTTTGATATTTCGCAGTATAAGAATTTAGCGCTGAATTCTGTGCAGCTCAGATTGGCTTATCAAGGCAACGAAAACGGNACTGCCACGGCCAATATCACTTTTTCAGCNGCTAGAGCGAANTGGACGACTGCCGAGAACTCGGTCAACTGGGGCAATTGGAATAAAACNATATACACCCCNGTCGTGGCTTCAAGCCAGATGGCTTCATCGTCGGCAATCGGAACGGCGATTAACTTCTCCGTGACTAATATCTATAATGCGTTACCGGTTGCCGATAACGTAATAAGTTTCGCGATCACCGTTAGCCATTCAGGCGCCGACTTCAGGGTGTACTCCAAGGAAGGCGCGGGCACGAATCTGGCATTAGCTCCGACGCTGAGGCTGGGTATCGTCCCACAGCCCGATTACATGGTAACCTACGACCTCAACGGCGGAAGCGGCGTTGCGCCTATACAGCCGACGCTCGAAGGGGGCAAGACTTTCACGGCGGCAGGCTGGATGGGCTTGAGCGGCCCGGACAGTAAACTGTTTGAGGAATGGAACACAAAACCCGACGGCACAGGTACAGGCTACCCTGTTGGAGCGACAGTAACAATGCCGACTGAGAACCTTACGCTTTACGCTATTTGGAGTACGGAGAAAGGCAAGATTGACGGATTCTCGGTTGCCGACAATAAAGTGACCGCGATTTCAATCAGGATCGTTGATCCCGCAGACGCCATATTATTGATTGCTGCGTATGACGCTTCCGGCCGCATGATTGCTATCAGCGAGTACAAACCGTCGCTTGAAGGCGGGGTTGTACAGGATATCGACGTTGACTTTGACATTGGTGGCGCCACGCTTGTAAAAGCGTTCTTATGGAATAATGAGTATATTCCGTATACCGCTCAGAGGGAATTATTCAAGAAATAAGGCAACTGTTCCAAGAAGTATCATAAAGCTTACAGTTCTGTCATTGCAAAGAGCACAACGACACGGCAATCCAGTCAGGAATCTATCAATTATCGTAAAATAAGACTGGATTGCTGTCAGTTGTGCCTTGCAGTGACGTGTTTTGGATAACCTCTTAAGCTGCTATTTTCTTGTGCGCGTTTTGGTTTTTATTACAAAACAAAACGTGACTTTTTTGTGTTCCTGCATTATAATGATAATTAAGGACAGAGGTGGTCGCGACACGTTATTTAGTGCGCAGACATTTAAATCTGGACAAATTTATACGATATATAGATACACATTTGGGAGGCGTTATTCATGAAATATGCATTGAGAAAATCCATATCCACCATTCTCACACTGGTTATGGCGATCAGTCTCTTGCCGACAATCTCGCTGCCGTCGGCTAACGCGGCTGATAAAGGACGTTTCGTCATCGTGAGGACAGGCGACGAATATGGATCGCTGCAGGAGGCGGCTAACGCCGCGCTAAGCGGTGACACAATCGAGGTTGCTCAGACATCATATTTCAATTCTGTGATTGTGGACGGGAAGAGTATCACCATCTTCATTCCTACCATGATCGCTTTGACAAACAACTACTACACCTCGCCGGGCTACAGCGTCGGCGGCACGGCTGTCACGGTCCGTAACGGCGGCAGCCTTAGGGTCACGCGCGGTGCGGGCGGGCTCGAACCGGGCATGATTTCGATCTACGCCGACATCGGCCTGAAAGCCGAGAGCGGCGGCAGGATCGAGATAGACAGCAGCGTGTACGGGTTCAACTATGCCGCGTGGGCGGACGGGGAAGGCTCGTCGATTATCATCAACGGGACGGCCCAGTCGGAACTGCTGAATGTGGACGATATCGGACCCTTCTTATTCAACGGCGCGTATGCCGAGAACGGCGCTACGATCCAGGTCAACGGGAACGTCATCGGCTCGATGCACGGGGCAACTGTCCACAGCGGCGGCTCCATTACCGTCACGGGGAATGTAACCCCCGGGTCGCTCGGCGAGTATATCAACGAGACGTCGTTATTGTCTGAAGCGGGCGGCGGCACGATCAAAGTT
>WRNV01000003.1 GCA_009776445.1 Oscillospiraceae bacterium
ATGAATAATGACATATTCACACCAGCCAACATTCTGCTGCCTGTAGGTGTTGCGCCCGAAATCTGGAGCGTAATAGCGTGCGACCAGTTTTCGTCAGAGCGCGATTATTGGGAAAGAGCGCGCGAGCGGGTGGGCGCAGAGCCATCTACTCTCAATATGATCATCCCCGAAGCCTATCTTGATGAGATAGACAAGGAGAAGGAAACAAGAAAAATCCTAGCTGCCATGGACGATTACGCAGCAAGAGGACTATTTCGCGAAATAAGAGATTCTTTCGTCTACGTGGAACGGACTCAATCTGATGGGAACGTACGGCGCGGGCTTGTTGGGGNTGTCGATCTTGAGGAATACGATTTTACAGGAAACAAGGAAGCTGCTATTCTAGCAAGCGAAGCGACTGTCCTTGATAGGCTCCCCATACGCACACAAGTGAGGCGAGCCGCGAGATTTGAGCTTCCGCATATAATGGCCTTCATCAATGACAGCGATGCCACAGTCATCGAGCCACTTGCAAAAAAAGCGCAAAAGTTGCCGCCACTGTACGAGTTTGACTTGATGGAAGGCGGGGGACATATCAAGGGGATGCAAGTTGCCGGAGACTACGCAGACGAAGTTATGGCTGCCATGCGCGACCTTTACGCAAAAAGCCGGACACTCATGGTAATGGGAGACGGGAACCACTCGCTCGCGGCGGCAAAAGTGTGCTGGGACGAATTGAAACAAAGCCTCAGCCCGGAAGCGAGGGAGACACATCCAGCGCGACGCGCACTGCTTGAAGTGAATAACGTGTATGACCCCGCTATAACATTTGAAGCGATACACAGGGTGGTGTTTGACGCCGAGCCGGACAAGCTCGTCGCCGCGTTGGAAAAGGAATTGCCGCATGGAACTGATTATACGATAAATTGGGTAACCCAATCTGAAAGAGGCGCCCTCGGGGTATCCGCTGTTTGTATAGGCGATATGCTGACAGTATTGCAGGAGTTTTTGGACGGTTACGCAAAACATGCAGGTTGCCACATTGACTATATACATGGCGCGGACACAGTCAAAACCCTCACGCAGGGAAAGCGGCGCCTGGGATTAATCCTGCCCGCAATGGACAAATCCGAATTATTCGCGACGGTGGAAGCAAGAGGTATTTTCCCAAAGAAGAGCTTTTCAGTCGGGCGCGCGAAGGACAAGCGATATTATATGGAGTGTAGGACTATAAAAGAATGAAGCATTATTTATGGAACAGGTTTATATTCAGCGTTTTGAGGCATATTGCCGGCCCGATCATTAAGCGCGTTATGAGATATAAATGCCGCAAGCATAAAGGGCCAGAGGCGCCGAGCCTGATCATATCAAACCACAACACCAACCTCGACCCAGCGCTTGTAGCCCTTGGCTTCTCGCGGCACATCTATTTTTTGTCGAGCGAACACGCCTTAAGGAACGGTTTCCCGTCCAAGGTTTTAAAATTTATATTCTCACCGATCTCAATAAACAAATCGCGCGCTGACCTAGGTTCCATAAAGGAAATAATCCGTAGGCTTAGAAAGGGTGTGAGCGTTTGCGTTTTTGCCGAAGGAGACCGGTCGTTTACCGGGACGACGTCGCCGGTTTCGATTTCTACAGCTAAGCTTGCTAAGGCAAGCGGGGCGGATATGATAACGTTTAGGCTTGAGGGCGGCTATTTTACGTCGCCACGTTGGTCTAAGCGTATGCGCAAAGGGAGAATGTCTGGCCATGTTGTTAACATATATCCTGCAGCGGAGCTCAAGGGCATGACCTATGAAGAGATACTCAGCGTGATAGAGCGGGATATTTACGTCGACGCGTATGAAGGGCAGGGGAGGGAACCGATACGCTATAGGGGTAGAGACTTGGCTGAACACATCGAAGCGGCGCTGTACCTGTGCCCCAATTGTGGCCACATAGAGACAATCCATTCAAAAGGCGACTTTTTCTTCTGCGATTGCGGCCTAAAGGGAGCCTATACGGAAACATGCTATCTGGAAGGGGAGAAGCTGCCGTTTTCAACGATTACTGAATGGGGCGTATGGCAGAAAGAAAAACTGGAACAGATAGTTCAGGGCGTCGGTGAGGGGGCTATCTGCTCCAGCGAGGATCAGCAACTTTATGAAGTTCGCGCGGCGGAGGGCAAAAAGCTCATAGGAGAGGGGTCATTATGGATAAACCGCGAGGCGCTGCACTGCGCCGGTATGACGTTCCCACTTGANAAGATAACGCGATTGACGACAGTTGGCAAAATGAAGCTTTTATTCGCGCTAGGCTCAGGGACGACATACGAGGTATACAGCAAAGTTCCGCGCAGCGCCCTTGTGTATAGGGAAATCTTCCGCATACTGAGACAAGAGGAGAAATCATCGTAAAGCGCCAAGGCAAGCGTCGCCACAGTTCAACTGACTGCGGGCGCGGCTCACATTGGCGAATTACTTGTGAAATCTGTACCTGTGGAACATATATCTATGGGATCTATGAAAAACGATGGAGTTACCTGTAGATCTATGAAATTACCTGCGCTTTCCCATGATCCGGAGAATCTTAAGGAATATATTGATAAAATCAAGATAAAGCGTCAAAGCTCCGGCGACGGAGATTTTTTTTATCGCTTCCTCATGGTCGTCAGCGTTAGCTTCACGGAGCATCCACCTAATGCGCTGAGTGTCATATGCAGTCAAACCGACGAAAATAAGGACGCCTACGTAGCAAATAATGGAATCAAGCATATCGCTTCTGAAGAAGAAATTAGCTAGGCTTGCGACAATGATTCCAAATAAACCCATCATGCAAATACTGCCGATCGAGGATAAATTCCTGCGCGTCACTACCCCGTATAGAGACATGCCTGCAAACATAAGCGCGGATACCGCGAACGCTTGATATATAATTCCTATGTCGTACACAAAGAATATTACCGATAATGTCAAGCCATTAATGGCAGCGTAAGCAAAGAACAGAATATTCGCGGCAGCGACCGATAGCCTATTCATTCCTGCGGCGACCGCAATGACTAAAACCAATTCAGCTATCATTAGCCCGTAAAAAACATAAGTGTTGCTGAAAATCAGTTGCTGCAAGAAAACTGAGGCCACAACGGCATACGCGGCCGCTGCAGTCACCAGCAAGGCGGCGAACATCCTTAGAAAAACCCGCGATAGGCAAGATGTGGCGGCGCGATCCAGTTCTTCTTCGGTTGCCCATATTGATGGGAAAAGCTCGCTTACTTGGAGGCCTGTTTGATTTTCATTGTAGAACATAATGACACCTTCTTTCACGCTCAAGTTTAACATACGAAAATCCGTTTATCAAGGGATTTAGCCGAGAACAGTTATGGGGATACAGAATTGTGCCAGACGTTTTGCGTGTCGTCGCTATCTTCTATCACTTCCAGCATTTTCTCCATGTTCTTTATATCGTCCGGATTATCAAGCTTAATATAGTTTTGCGGGATCATTTCGACCTGAGCCGAGAGGAACCTGTAGCCCATACGCTCAAGGGCGCTGCTCACGGCCACGAAATCGTCCGGTGCCGTATATATTTCGAATATACCTTCATCGGTCTCAACATCGTCAGCGCCGGCGTCAAGCGCGTCGATAAGAACCTTTTCCTCATCAAGTTCCTGGTCCTCGTTGTCGATGACTATAATGCCTTTGCGGTCAAACGACCAGGATACGCATCCTGTCGCGCCCATGTTGCCGCCATATTTGTCAAAATGGTGGCGTATCTCCGCTGCCGTCCTGTTTCGATTGTCAGTCATAGCTTCGACGATCACCGCTACGCCGCAAGGGCCATAGCCTTCGTATGTGACGCGCTCATAGTTGTCTCCACTGCCAGATCCAAGCGCCTTTTCGATCGTCCTTTTAATATTCTCATTTGGCATGTTTGAGGCTTTTGCCTTTGCGACAACTGCCGCTAACCGCGAATTATTCAATGGATCGCCGCCACCGCCTTCTTTGACAGCCACGATCATCTCCCTCGCGATTTTTGTGAACACATTAGCTCTTTTAGCGTCCTGCGCCCCTTTTGTTCTCTGGATGTTTTTCCATTTAGAATGCCCAGACATGTTAAGCCCTCCGCCATAAAAAGAAGTCAGAATTTTCAAAATTTTATCTTTTGGTTGTCTTTTGGTTGTTTTTAGGTGACGTATCAAAACCCAGGGATTTGGTATTACAAAACGTATATCTGAAACAAGAAATGCATAAAGCTAATGAGTATTCATTGACAACTATTCATTTTCCATTGCGAACTCTATATTGACTCGGTATTCTTACATAGTTTTTACACAAAATTTCTCTTTTTATTCACACATCACGCCAGATAGTTTCTTGCTGTCAAAATCACACAGGTTAACATAAATCGAAAGCATAGTGAACAGTACAAAAAGTTTTCAACATTATCCACAGGGTTGTCCACATCCGGTATCGTTACAATCTATGTGGCTTGAATGGGAGTTTTACCAAAATATGCCACGACGTGCCAGCGCGGTTTATGCCTTTGGAAAAATGAGGGAAATGGTTAACATAACAGAAAAATGAATATATCGCCTGTATATATGCAATTTAGGAGTGTTTTACATTACTGCACTATTCGTCGGAGTCGGGCATGAAGTTCTTTGTTTGGGCGTTTGAAAGCGCGTTCATAATATTATAGTAATCCATAACGCCGAGTTTCCCGTCCTGGAGGGCGTTGACCATAGCCTTTTGAACCTCCGCCTCTGCTTCGACCACCTTCACTCGCATCTCCTGCACTTGCGATCGCCTTTCCTGCTCGACAGCGATAGCGATAGCTCGGCGTTCCTCAGCTCTCGCTTGTGTTATGCGCTTATCAGCCGCAGCCTGATCAGCCTTAAGCTGTACGCCGATGTTCCTGCCGACATCTATTTCAGTGATATCAATTGAGAGTATTTTAAACGCGGTCCCTGAATCCAACCCTTTCTCGAACACGATCCTGGACACTGAATCAGGGTTTTCGAGGACTGCGCCCAGCGAGTTAAGGCTGCCTACGGTCGAGATGAGCCCCTCGCTTACGCGAGCTACTATCGTAGACTCGCCCGCGCCGCCTATGAGTCTTTCGATGTTGGCTTTTACCGTTATATTGAGCTTAATGATCAATTCGACTCCGTTTTTCGTAATAGCCGAGATGGCAGGCGTTTCGATTACTTTTGGATTAACGCTCATCTTGACAGCTTCAAACACGTCGCGACCGGAAAGGTCGATCGCAGCAGCCTGCTCGAATTCGAAGGCCACGTTTGCCCTTTGCGCCGCAATCAGCGCGTTTACAACGCGATCTATATTGCCGCCGGCTAGATAATGTGCCTCAAGTTTGTGCGTATATACGTTCACTCCAGCCTTGACCGCCTTTATCTGAGGATTGACTATTCTGGCTGGCGGAATTCTGCGAAGCTTCATGCTGATAAGAGAGAGGATGCTTATTCTTACTTTCGCAATGGCGGCGTTGAGCCAAAGCGCAATAGGTATTAGCGTAAAGATCAGCCAAAGAAAAAGAATTACCACTGCAATGATAATTACAATAACCCAGAGTTCCATACAATCACCATGCCTCCAATCATAAGATACATTGAGTCCATTTTACAACAATTCAAATGATATTTCAAATTATTTTTATCGAGAGTGTAACCAACCTGCGTTTTTGTAACTGTTCAGTGGGTGTCCAAAAACTCGCAATGGTTACAGGCTCCGCACACAAGTTTTGGCCATTATTACTAGTTTTTACCTGTGTACCAGTGCGTTGCCTGTAACCAACCTGTGTTTTTGGATGCCGTCTGAACAGTAACGTGTTTTTTGATGGCACTGTAACACAATTTTTTGGGAACAAAACGAATATGCCATCGTCAAAAGCGATAACATGCCAGGAACGAGAATTTAGTTCTGGGCGCCAAATAATGAGGAGGACAATACGATGACAAGCAAAAGGATAGCGATACTGTGCCTTATATTGGCAGTACTTTCTGTGGGGATGCTAACGCTTATTTCTGTCGCGTCAGGAAGTCTTGAGAAAGAAAACGATATACCTATAAGCGCAAAACCATTACCGGCAATGGTTGCCGATCTGATGGGGCTGTTCAAGCCGACGGCTAATATCAAAAGTGACGGTAAGACGTATACTCTTAAAACAATCAACGTTGTTCCAGTTGTGTCGACAGTTCCTGAAGGAGAACACTTGCCTGTCGTCGGCGATCGGGAGACGCTTCTTAAGTTGCTGATTGATAAAGGCGCGCTGTATGACAATTCAACACAGAAGCGAGGTAGGATCTCCGCTTGGGGAGTCATGGAGGATGGGGCAGTTATGGGTATTGATGACGCCGTAGAGTCTGGAGCGCTACGTCCTAGCGCCAACGCTCCGGATATAGCGTTGGAAGCTCAGGCTCCGCCAATGGCGCCCCCGGCGCCTCCTGATAGCGCTTGGGATGAAGCGGAGATGGACCCAAACAAAACTGAAAGCTCCGACGAACCGTATTCAAAAACCAACGAACAGACGAAAGGCGTCAACGAGGGGGATATTGTAAAAACCGACGGCCAATACATATACGCTTTGTCGCAAGATAGTAACACGCTTCGAATTATCAAAGCGGACGGCAAAAAGCTGGAAGTCGTCTCAACGATCCAACTTACGGATTTATGGGGTACGGAGTTTTACCTGATAGACGACGATCGGCTAGCTATTATTGGATGCGAATATGTGCCGATTGAGGATATATGTCGTGACGTCGACGTCGACGATAAACCATTTGATCCCGACACAATGACAGACATTGCTCCTTATGGCTGGTATCAGAATAATTTTACTGTTCTTGAAATATATGACATCTCAATACGAGAAGCGCCTGAACTGTCGCGCCGTGTTTCAATGGACGGCAACAGCGTTTCGACGCGTGTTATTGGCAGCGTAGTGTATCTTGCCACCAACAAACAGATATGGAGCATACCTTACGATGAAGCCGATAGCCCCGCGATTCTGCCATATTACTGTGATACATTGCTGGAAGGGAACTTTGAACCGATCAATTTTGATAGCATTTACTATATTCCAGATAGTATTGATGCCAGCTATTTATTGATCGGCGCGATCGATGTGTATAGTGACGCGGAGTTTGAGCCGGAAGCGTACCTTGGAGCCAGTAGCAATTTATATATGAGCCGAAGCGCGATGTATGTCACGCAAAATAGGTGGGAACAATCCGTCAGAACTGCCATACCTGGCAGAGAGAATGACTTTATCTCGGAAAAGACCGATATCCTGCGGTTTTCGGTTAGCGGAACCGATGTTACCTACGCCGGAATGGGCACGGTAGACGGTTCGCCGATAAATCAGTACAGCATGGACGAATACGACGGGTATTTCCGAATAGCGACAACTAGTTGGGAAGCGGGGACATTCGTCACAGTGCTGAAAACCTCGACCATGCGAACGGTGGGGCGTACCGAACCGCTAGCGCCCGGGGAACGTATGCAGTCGGCACGGTTTAATGGCGATATGGGATATGTCGTAACATTCCAAAACATGGATCCGCTCTTTACTATCGATTTGCGCGACCCAAACAATCCAAAAGTGTTGGGCGAGCTTAAGATTCCTGGTTTCTCACAGTACCTTCATATGGTAGGGGAGGGGATAGTGCTTGGAATCGGGCGGGACGTACAGGAAACGTACACCAGAGATGCAAATGGGGCGGAGAGAGTCGTTGGTATCAGGGATGTAGGTATAAAGGCTTCGCTCTTTGATGTTAGCAATCCGTTTGATCCAAAAGAAATTGATGTTCTGGCTTTAGGCGAAGGCTGGGCTGAGGTTAGCAGCAATCCCCGCGCTTTAATGTGCGATTCCGAGCGAGGACTGTATGGGTTTATGGTGGAAAGATGGGACAACGCAGGAAATTGGTTTTGCGGCGCGGTAGTTTTGCGAGTCGAGGATGGACAGCTTTTGATTGATGCTACGCTCAAGCCCAATGAGTATTTATCACAAAACAGCAGCCGGCTGTGCTTTATTGGGAACACGCTTTATCTTGTACATGGCAGCGGCGTTATTGCGTACGATTACAGCAGTTACGCCAGGCTTGCGAGTATATCGTTTTAAATGATGCGATCGACCATCCAACTCGCTTCGCTAGTATAATAACCTCTATATCCCATACTGCGTCAGACTTACATATTCTTCGCCGGCAACGATAATATGGTCGTCAAGTTGGATACCTAGCAATTCGCCCGCTTGCCTGATACGTTGTGTAACCTCCTTGTCCTGCTGGCTGATATCCAGCATCCCGCTTGGGTGATTGTGCGCTACGACAATAGATGCCGCCCTGTCTTCGATTGCCGGAGAAAACACTTCCCGTGGATGGACTAGCGAGGACATAAGCGTACCGATTGTGATCGTTCGGGTATTAATAAGCCTCCGTGCTCCATCGAGAGTAAGCAAAACGAAATGTTCCTGCTTTTTGTCTTTAATATGGTCAAGCTGCTCCGCGACGCTCTTTGGGTTGTCAATAAGCGGGGCAGTTTGCTTTGTGTATTTCCTACGCCAAAACTCAAGAGCCGCGAAAACAATTGTCGCTTTCGCGTCTCCTATGCCTTTGATTGATTTTACGTCGTCTATCGTCAAATTGTCAGCGCCGATTTTTTGTATCGTAGCGTTAAGTTTTTTCGCAATTTGTTTATAATCGTTATTCTTGCCGCCGCTGCCGATGACTGCTTGAAGCAGTTCCTCGTCGCTCAGCGCGGCAGCGCCCTTTTTGCTAAGTTTTTCACGGGGTAGGTCATTCATGCCAGCCATGTTTTTATTCCTCCGAATAGTAAATGATAGGGGCAGTCTATATACTGCTCCCTCATTCCAGTACGTGCTAGGCATCGCGCTAGAACACTAATGCTACAGGAAAAAAAAGGAAATTTCAATATGAAAATGAAGTTGCAAACAAGCCGTTACCGTCACAGCTATTGAGTTGTAAGTTCCTATGAAAGGTTACAGTTAAAAGTTAAGGCGCGAAAAAACTTATTGACAAACATTAGTTCGTTATGGTAAGATAAAAAACGTTAACGAAAGTAAACAAAAAGAAAAGAGTATAAACGATAATGAGCGAGCTGGAACGTCTTAGGCAAATTCACCGCAAACTTGGCGACGTTATAACACAAATGGAGGCGGAACAACGGATATCGCCGAGCGTTGTAACGAGAACTATACGATTGGGCGATGCACGGAGCATGGCTGTGCTGACATCAATCGCCAACGCTGGAGGCGCGGTGCTTGTCACTGAATTTGAAACCATACTTGCCCAAAATGGAAGGTCGCTACGTGGCGCCGGCGGCTTTCTTGGGGGCGCCGGAGCCAGCGTTCGTCGCGAGGGCGGGACAATGCGCATTACAGACGCCGGAACAGCATCGCTGGAAAAGTGGAAAACGCGCTATGGCGACAAGTGGATGGAGGGACTGGTCCCTCCTGAAACGCTAGCAGACCGTTCTTTTCCGGACAGCTCAAGGATTCCGTTCGCCCCATGACCTCATTATAAGGAAAAAACTACAGCAAAAGGGAAGGATAACAGTTAACATGATAGAAAAGCATTCAACCAGAAGGCGTCGGCCTACCCGCATTGTCCTATTTGGTTCAAAAGGCAAAGCGTCAAAAAATATTGACGCAAACGGCGACCAGGAAACAAACGCGGATACGGAACATCAAAAGATCATCGACTTTTCAGCTCTGGCGTTGTGGTATTCCGAACAAAAAGAAAATAATAGCATTGGAAACGAGTGGAGCGTGTCACGTGTATACGCGGAGAAGCAGAATAAACTGAGATTTCTGACACAATAGGCTCTTACATAGCGTAAAAAGCATCAAATAATATTAATTTTGCAACAACTTTATTTGCCTTCCTCCTAAATATATGTTATGATATCCGAGTTATAAAACTATAGTTAGATTCAACATATTAGGAGACCGAAATGGACGATGCTTTTATTTTGGCTCATGTCGACCATACGCTACTCGCGGCAACAGCCACATGGGCTGAAATTGAGCGGCTCTGTGACGAAGCGCTTACATATTCAACAGCCTCTGTCTGCGTCCCGCCGTGCTATGTAGCGCCTATCTCAAAGGCATTCCCCAGTGTAAATATCTGTACAGTCGTCGGATTTCCGCTGGGATACGAAGTGCTCTCCACAAAAACAGCCACCGGGCGCTCGGCCATAGAAGACGGAGCAAGCGAGCTTGACATGGTTATAAATCTGGCTGACGTGAAAAATGGCCAATTTGCTGCGGTCGGCGCCGAGATCGCGGCGCTTAAGGCTGTCGCGGGGTCGCGTATACTCAAAGTAATAGTAGAGACATGTTATCTTACTGAATCCGAAAAGATCGTTCTTTGTGGGGTCGTGACAGACGCCGGGGCGGATTATATAAAAACATCCACTGGATTTGGCGCGGCGGGCGCAACAATTGATGATGTCAAGCTTTTCAAAGCTAATATTGGCGTAAACGTTAAAATAAAGGCTGCAGGGGGAATACGAACCCGGGAAGATATGATATCGTATTTGGAAGCCGGATGCAGTCGCCTTGGGACAAGCTCAGCAGTTAAGATATTGACAGGCGGAGAATCTCAGGGATATTGACGATCATTGTCTATGTGATCGTCGGCAAATATCGCGGCAACCCAAGCTTAATTACCAAATCGCTTAGGGGTTGGGTTCGCGCGCGGGTGATGGCGTGAATCATGATAACGCTATAAGCTGACGGTTTTGATAGAAAAATAATGAAGGAAAGATAACAGGAGGAAAGATAATATGAAAAAGATTCTCACAATCGCACTGGCTCTTGTAATGGTTTTCACACTTGTCGCATGCGCTGGCGACAACAACAACAATACTAATGGCGCCAATCCCGACGTCGGATCAAACGGCGACGACCCTAACGCAAATACCAACAACAGTACCTCTAGTGAGAACAATAACGACACGAACGGTAACAATAACACTGCGGGTGGCGAAAACAACAATCAGAACGGGGCGGAGCCCCCCAGCCAAACCGACGGGTTTGAACTTGCTCTGATAACTGACCTTGGCACAATCGACGACAAATCATTTAACCAAGGATCCTGGGAAGGTCTTATGCTATACGCGGACGAGCATAACATCACCCGCAATTACTACAAACCTGCCGACCAGGGGGACGACGCCTATCTAAACGCCATAGACCTGGCTGTGCAAGGCGGCGCGAAAGTTATTGTTACGCCGGGATACCTGTTCGAAATCCCGATTTACTATGCCCAGGACATTTATCCTGATGTTAAGTTCATACTGCTTGACGGCTCGCCAAATGACGGGGACTGGTCAAACGGCGAACCAAACGCTAAAGTCGGGGATAACACCGTCGCCGTGTTTTATGCGGAAGAGCAGTCCGGTTTCCTTGCGGGATATGCAGCTGTTATGGACGGCTACCGCAAGCTCGGCTTTATGGGCGGCATGGCAGTACCGGCAGTAATCCGTTTTGGGCACGGCTATGTCCAAGGTGCCGAGGTAGCAGCCCAAGAGCTCGGCCTTCCGGATAAGTCTATTACGATCAACTATAGCTATACGGGCGTTTTCGCGCCACAACCGGAAATCCAGACGCAAGCCGCCGCTTGGTATAACGATGGCGTAGAGGTGATATTCTCCTGTGGAGGCGGCATATGCTTCTCAATATTCCCGGCAGCCGAAAACTCTGGAAATGTGGTTATTGGGGTGGACGGCGACCAATCCGGAGAGTCCCCAACGGTGATAACAAGCGCGATGAAGCTGTTGACCAAGTCGGTATATGATAAAATATCAGATTATTACAACGGCGAGTTCCCTGGCGGACAAACGTTGGTATACTCCGCCGAGAACTTGGGCGTAGGTTTGCCGATGGGAACGTCAAAGTTCAAAACGTTTAGCCAGGCTCAGTATGACGCGGTTTACGCAAAACTCCAAAACGGAAGCATAGTGGTGAATAATGATATTGAAATCGCGCCAACAGCGCTCCCAGCTAAGGCTGTAGTCGTGACTTATCTGAATTAATCTTCGCGCGAGATATGGCGGTTTGAGTTAGCTAGCCATATTATATAATAGTGGTTTTGATGGCGGGAGACGCGTTTTATTCGACTCCCGCCATATTAAAGACAAGGCAGGTGTAGTTCAGGTATGGAAACTGTCATCGAAATGCGGGGCATTACGAAAGTCTTCCCGGGCATAGTAGCAAACGACAACATTACGCTGGATTTAAGGCGCGGTGAGATACACGCGCTGCTCGGGGAAAACGGCGCCGGCAAATCCACGCTAATGAGCATATTGTTTGGGCTGTATGGCCCGGATCAGGGAACAATATTGAAAAATGGAAAGGTTGTGGATATCCGGGGGCCGAATGACGCGACGCGCCTTGGTATCGGAATGGTGCATCAGCACTTTAAACTGGTTCACAACTTTACGGTGATTGAGAACATCGTTTTAGGGGTGGAGACGACGCGGCGCGGTTTTTTGCGTATGGAGGAAGCACGCGCGCGCGTTGTGGAGCTATCCGAGCGATATGGACTCGCGATTGACCCGGACGCGTATATATCCGGCATTACTGTCGGGATGCAGCAGCGAGTCGAAATACTGAAAATGCTCTATCGCGAAAACGAAATACTGATTTTCGACGAGCCGACAGCTGTGTTGACTCCGCAGGAAATAGACGAACTCATGGCTATCATGAAAGGCCTGACCAAAGAAGGTAAATCTATCCTCTTTATAACCCACAAACTAGCCGAGATAAAACGAGTAGCCGACCGCTGCACAGTGCTACGTAAAGGGCGCCATATTGGTACGGTCGACGTGGCGGCGACAGACTTGGAAAAACTGTCCGAAATGATGGTCGGCAGAAAGGTCAACCTTGTGGTCGAGAAGCCACAAGCCAAACCAGGAAAGATAGTGCTTGATGTAAAAGGGCTGACAGTCCGAAAGAAGACGAGCGGAAGAGCGGTAGTCGATAATGTTACGTTTAAGGTGCATGACGGAGAAATCGTCTGTATTGCAGGGATAGACGGGAACGGGCAAAGCGAGTTGGTGTACGCGCTAACTGGCTTACGACATGCCGACGAAGGTTCGATTTCACTCGACGGCAAGGATATCTCGAAAGTTTCGGTCCGAAATCGCAGCAAGGAGGGCATGGCTCACATACCGGAAGACAGGCATCGCCATGGGCTGATTCTCGATTTCAACCTTGCGTTCAATCTGGTGCTACAGTCATACTATAAACCGTTGTTCCAAAGGAGCGGTTTTTTACGCTATGGCCAGATATATAAATATTCCAATGAATTGATAGAGCGATTCGACATCAGAAGCGGGCAAGGGGCTAGAACTATTGCGCGGAGCATGTCAGGCGGGAATCAGCAAAAGGCTATTATAGCGCGTGAGATCGACCGCAACCCAAGGTTGCTGGTAGCCGTGCAACCAACCCGCGGGCTTGATGTCGGGGCGATCGAATACGTACACAAACAACTGGTTTCTGAGCGGGTCGCGGGCGCGGGCGTTTTACTTGTCTCCTTGGAGCTTGACGAGGTCATGAACGTAAGCGACCGCATACTCGTTATCTATGAAGGGCAAATCGTAGCGGACGTGAAGCCTGAGGACGTGACGCTTCAGGAGCTAGGACTATACATGTCTGGCTCTAAGAGAAGTGTTGGAACTCAGGCGCGCAGTGAAGGGGAGGACATATGAAAAAGTCGGGACGCATGCTCACAGCGTTGGGTTGGATGAACGCGATGTCGTCGATAATGGCTGTAATCGCGGGCCTGATAGCGGGTTTGATCATCCTTTTGATTTCGAACCCTTCGCAGGCATTTAGTGGTTTTGTCAAAATCTTGACTGGCGGGTTTTCCGACATGTTTAATTTTGGCCAGGTTCTATACTACGCGACGCCGATTATTATGACTGGGCTTTCGGTAGGGTTTGCCGGAAAGACAGGATTGTTCAATATCGGAGCGTCAGGCCAATTTACAAGCGGCATGTACGCGTCGATCCTCGCTGCCATTAAATTCTCGTCGCTTCCAAATCCGCTACAGTGCCTTGTCGCACTTGTAGCCGGCCTTGCCGCTGGAGCGCTGTGGGGGCTGATTCCAGGGGCACTCAAAGCGCTGCGTAACGTCCACGAGGTTATCGCATGCATTATGATGAACTACATCGGTATGTATCTCGTCAACTACTTGATCCGGCAGACAGGCATTTTTGACCAGCTCAGAAATATGACCATGAGAGTTCCGTCAGGCGCGAACTTGCCTACGCTGGGGCTTGAAAAAGTGTTTTCCACAATAACCGAGCAGGGGAGCGCGCGTCCTTCAAGCGTGGGCAGCGGGATAATCATCGCTATAGTCGTTTGCGTCCTTATGTACATCGTTCTGGAAAAGACAAAATTCGGGTATGAGCTCAAGTCATGCGGGTTTAACCCCGAAGCTGCGCGCTACGCTGGGATAAACGAAAGCCGAGGGGTCATACTGTCGATGGCGATAGCTGGAGCGATTTCCGGCCTGGGCGGCGCGTTGGTGGCGCTAGCCGGCGCGGGTAGGGGCATCGCGGTAGTCGATACGCTGGCCAACGAAGGGTTTCTTGGTATCCCAATCGCTTTGCTGGGACTCAACAACCCAATAGGCATAATGTTTTCGGGGCTGCTCATAGCATACTTGACGCAGAGCGGCTTTCTTTTGCAAAGGCTCAACTTTGCTCCGGAGATAATTGACATCATTGTATCGGTGATTATTTATTTTTCAGCGCTGGCACTACTTCTCAAGAGTATAATACAAATGATCTTCCGCGAAAAAAAAGAGACCCAAACGCAGCAAGGGGAAGGACCAGACCAAAACGCTGATGGGGATAAAACCATACCGGAAGGAGGCGAAGTCTGATGGATTTTAGCGTATTGGTGTTTTTGGCGCAACAGATGATGTTTTTTTCGATCCCTCTCCTGATTGTCGCGCTGGGCGGGATGTTTTCAGAACGCGGCGGCGTTGTTAACATCGCGCTGGAAGGTATAATGATACTGGGCGCGTTCATGGGGGTGCTGTTTATGTACCTGACGCAAAATGTTGAAGGAGATGGGGCTCCCGGAGCGTTGTCGGGGCAATGGCTGTTGGTGATAGCCCTTCTGATCGCGGCAGTATGTGGGGTCATTATATCGCTCCCTCACGCGTACGCGGCGGTGCAGATGAAAGCGAACCAAGTCATAAGCGGGACCGCAATCAATATGTTCGCTCCTGCTTTCGCGGTCTATATAGCTAGGATGATCCGTTCGGTGCAGCAGATTCCATTCAACAATACCTTCCGAATAAAATCGGTGCCGCTTTTGGGGAACATACCTATAATCGGGCCGTTACTGTTTCAGGAGACATATATTACCACATATCTGGGGATACTGATCATGGTTGTGTCATGGATCGTGCTGCAAAAAACTCCATTTGGGCTGAGGCTTCGCGCTTGCGGCGAACACCCCCAGGCAGCCGATTCTGTCGGCATCGACGTATACAAAATGCGCTATGCCGGGGTAATGATATCCGGGGCGCTAGCTGGCGTTGGGGGCTTGGTATTTGTAATACCGACAGCAACCACGTTTGACGCGACTGTCGCGGGATATGGATTTCTCGCCCTGGCGGTTTTAATATTCGGCCAATGGAAGCCTGGTCGCATACTGTTAGCGGCTTTCTTTTTCGGACTTATGAAAACTATTTCAGTCGCGTACTCAAGCATCACGTTTCTTTCAGGCCTTGCGATTCCCAGCGCGATATATAAGATGATTCCGTATATAGCTACACTGGTTGTGCTTGGGTTTACATCGCGCAGGTCGATGGCGCCCAAGGCATCGGGTATTCCATACGATAAGGGGAGCAGATAAGCGCTGTTTATGCGGATACAAGGAGGTTACGTATATGCGCATGTACGATATCATAAACCGCAAGAAGCATGGATATGCCTTGACTGATGATGAAATACGCTTCTTTGTCGAAGGTTTCACAAAGTCTGAGATTCCGGACTACCAAGCATCGGCGCTGCTTATGGCGATTTGCCTCAAGGGCATGGACGAAAATGAAACGGCTGTTCTGACTGACGCGATGCTGCACTCGGGCGACGCAGCCGATTTGTCGTCTATACCGGGCGTGAAGGTCGACAAACACAGCACAGGTGGCGTTGGCGACAAAACCAGCCTGATAATTGGGCCTATAGTCGCGTCCTGCGGTGTGCCGGTCGCAAAGATGAGCGGGCGCGGGCTCGGTTTTTCTGGTGGCACGGTGGACAAACTGGAATCCATCCCAGGGTTGCGGACGGAAATCGGCTCCGAGCGGTTCCGGGCGATCGTCCGCCAGACAGGGATAGCCATAATAGGGCAATCGGGAAACATCGCTCCCGCTGACAAAAAAATATACGCCCTGCGGGACGTGACGGCAACTATTGAATCCCTGCCGCTCATAGCCTCGTCGATCATGAGCAAAAAGCTCGCGGCTGGGTCCGACGCTATACTGCTCGATGTTAAAACTGGTAGCGGAGCGTTCATGAAAACGCTCGACGACTCTATAGCGCTTGCGCAGGCAATGGTATCCATAGGCTCGCGTTCCAGCCGACGGGTGATGGCTGTGATCACTGATATGGACGCGCCGCTTGGTAACGCTATTGGCAACGCGCTCGAAGTGGAGGAAGCAGTCGACACGCTTCAAGGACATGGCCCGGACGACCTGACGAGCGTGTGCGTAGAGCTAGCCTCATATATGCTTCTGTTAGCTGGGGTGGCCAAAGATATCAAAGAGTGCAGGAAGCTGTCCCAAGGCGCGATCAAAAGCGGAGAGGCGCTAAATAAGCTCCACGCGATGGTTGAAGCGCAAGGCGGAGACGTGTCGGCTCTGGAAAGAGGTTTGGCGAAAGCGCCGCTTATGACTCCTTTCACAGCTGCAACCAGCGGATATATTACGGGAATGAACGCCGAAATGTGCGGCATGGCGTCGCTTGCCCTAGGCGCGGGGCGCGCGCGTAAGGAAGACAGTATCGATTACGGCGCAGGGTTGATCTTGAAAAAGAAAACAAGGGATCGTGTCGAGGTAGGGGAGACGATAGCGTTGATGTACACGTCCGAATCGGGCAGGTTTCGAGACGCGAAGGAGTCGCTGTCCTCAGCCGTGTCCATCGGAGACGCACCGCCGCATCCAGTGAAGACAGTCTTGGCTGCAGTTTCTGAACAAGGCGTCACAATGTTGTAGAAATAAATACGATAACGATTCAGGAGGTATTTCCTCAAAACGGGGAAATACCTCCTGATTGTGATATTTACTATGTCAATTCACCACAAGCGCGTATGAACTACGTTATACTATCCTCAAAACTATAGTATGCTCGACTCCATTTAGCGTGTCTGTTACTACGAGAGGTACTGTGCCGGTTTTGGCACCGATTAATACCAATCCAGTCGCAGGGTCAACAGTCGCAAAGGACGGAACCAACACTGACCAGGTGAAGTCTTCGGGATAACCGTTGGAATTTGTGCTAAAGTCGAACTGCAAATTGCTGTTGCGGGCGACAGTGACAAGCGCTGGCGCCGCTGCGCCTGTAGCGCTCGTTATCTGCAGCTTGACTTCCACTTCGTCCGATACATCCAAAACGAACTCGTCGATCGACTCATTGTCAGCATAGTCGCTGACTACGACCATGAACTTGCTCTCCCTCGTAACCGCGAACCTGTCGTAGACGAACAAATTCGAAGCCTGTTTGGCAACTAAATCATACGCGCCGGTCTTATCGTTGTACAGGTAAAACGCATAGCTTTCAATGCCGCTGTCCGCGTCGGTCGCGTTGACCGCTACGGAAAGCGAAAAGTCGTCATGCGAAAACGTCTTATCGACAGATGCAATCACAGGCGCGTTCTGGTCGTCCAAAATGCCCGCCGCGCTTGCGTAAATAGCGGTCGCAAGCATCGGGTAGAGTTTATGGTAGTGCGGCCTTGAGAAGATATTCGGTAGCACTAACGCTGATATGTTCCGACCGCTGGTTTCCTTGGTGAACACGCTATATGCCACGGTTCGGCCAACCATTTGGGTTGTCCAGTTCCTGTAGAAACCACCGATGAAAGGATTCACGGCGTCAGTCGCGACTATTGGCTTTGCGTTACTTGGCATAGCCGTATAGTATGCCGTGCTGGACGTCAGGTGGACCGACCCTGTCTTTTCATACGCGGCGGAAAAGAGGCTTGCCGGGTTATATTTGACATTGAATGTGCCGTCGCTGTTACTGGTGGTGCCGCCGTTTCCGGAACTGAAGCTTAGGCCGAACTGGCTCGTCAAAAAGCTTGTGCCGTTGGCAGCGCCTGTGGCGACAACGCCAATCTTGGCGTTTCTCACCGCTGTTGCCAGAGCCGCGCTTCCTGAACTGTTGTTTAGGAAGAGTACGTTCGCGCCAGGCCGCAGGCTGCCGGTGCCTGTGCCGTCATACCCCTTCATAGAACTGAACCCCATATAGTCGTCGAGAGCCCAATGCACGGGATTACCGCTGTTCACTGTTCTAGTAGCAGTCAGATGTATCACCGGGTCGACAAGCTTGACTGCTTCCAAAGGCAGTTCGCTTAAATACCAACCCTCGACGTAGCAGCCTTTCAGGCCAAAATCGGCGTCGTCTATGAGCGTATTGATAATGCCAAGGTCGTCAGCCGCGATCAAATAAGTACCCATAAGTAAGTTCAGTTCGTTGGCTTGCCCCTCGTTTAGCGTAATATTCTTGCGGAGCATCCAGACATCTGTCGGCTCGGACGGTATGTTGTATTTGCCGCTGGAGGAGCCGCTGAGCAGTTTGTTGACGAACCTCACCGCGTCGACGCTGTTGCTCTTAAACGCGATATAGTCGCCTTTCTCCCCGAGTATAAGCGAAGTTGGCTTGCTGACGAGATTTGTGACTGCCTGTAAGCTGGATGAATAGTCCTTGCCCCAAACCTCGACGGCGTCAAAGCCCCTGCAGTCCGGGTAGTTGGTGACTATCTCAGCGTACATGCTCGCAAAACCGGAGGCGTCAAAGCCTTTTCCGAAAACTTCGTTGATGTAGTTCCTACCAGCCTGCGCCATGGGGATAACATATGTGCCGACCGGGTATTTTGTGCCGTTGTTGTCTTCGATTTCCGCTGTGGTCCGCATAAGTTTGACGCCAAAGTTCTGGGCGATCTCCAGTGACCTAAACGCCTCGGCGACATTCCACTGAGTGTCCGGGTCGCCGGGTATGATCAGATAGTCGGGGAAGAAGGAGAGTTCATTTCCCGCAGCGTCTGTCTTCCGGATCCTACCTTTTGTGGTGAACGTGCTGCTCGCGTATTCAATGAAATATTTGTCGACTATTTCCTTAGCGTCTATATTCTCCACGCCGCGCTTTTTCCACTCCAGCTTATTGATTAAAGTGCTTTGGCGCATATTCTCATGGCTTGGCGTGTCGAGGGTGACGTTTCTGTAAGCTGGATGGTCGTTATATACGGCCGTCTTGCCGTGGAGTAGGTTATACAGCATCGATGTGGTAGCAGTGTGGCAAGCGTCGACACAGTCTTGCGTGGCATACGGGATCTCTATCGTGTAGCCCATCGTGCCGAAGAGCATAGCGAACATTGGCCCATACACGGTGCCGCCGTCGTCCCAACCACCTGTTTCGTGATCCCAAGGCACATGGAAGACGCCAAGAGTCGTGTTGCCATCGATGGCCTTGCCCATGTAGTAGCTGAGCTGCAGCATATTGGATTGGATCAGGTCGTATTCATAGTTCGGATCGTGGGGGAGCGTACAAGGCTCAATGAGCATGTTAGTCACATAGCCATGGTACTCAAGCATTACTAACGGATCCCACTTGGTGGTGTTCCTGTTTATCGCGATTCCCTCGGGTTGGGTTTGGAAGGAAGCGTCCCTGTTTATGTCAAATGCGTAGCGGTTGCCCCTGATCATGTTGAATTTACCGTCGGGGTTACAGGTAATGGTGGAAACGACGATAAAATTATCCAGTATTTCCTTAACGCTGACCGCTTGATCCCTGATCTGGCCAGTTGGTATGTGATAGTTTCTAGAGTTTGTTACGCCTGCGAAACTAGTGAACCTTCTATCGATCTCGTCATATGTGCCATAATGCAGTTCATCTTCCCAAATGAGTTCGTCTATGGTTTGCATAATCGCGTCAGAACCAGGAACCTCATCGGGGTGGACGTTGTTGAGATAAAGAACCTGCGTAAGATTTCCGGCTAAAGCGTCGGCCATGAGCGCGTCGGGGTTTGAGTTCATCAGAGGCTTGATCCTGTTGAGGTAATCGTCGACGATATCCGCGTCACGCGCTACGACGACGTTCCAGATATCCCGACCATCCAGGGTTTTACCAAGTGATGAGACTTCGACGTAACGACCGTTGATGGAATTGTTAAGACCAGCCTGCGCCTTAAGTTCTTGGGAATAGCTGTCTATTTCTTCCCATCTGCGGAACGAATCGTAAAGGTTGAGCTTGATTTGTCGACTGCCAAGCGCTCCGGATGTGGCGCTCGTAGCTGTCAGGGTATATGTGCCTATGCCTTTGCCAGCGTTGGGGTAGTTGCCCGTGCGGCCGTTGAGCATAAACGCCCTGTTGAACCCTGACTGGTTGATTGAAGAATAGCCGACATATGGGATGTTGGTCGCTGCGTTCACGCTATTGCTGGTGGCGTATGGCGTCTGAAATACTATGGATGCTTCCAGTAGGTAATCGCCCGCGTTATCGCCGCTGATGATACTGGAAATCTTCTGGCTGCTCAACTGGATGAACGAAGACGTGCCGTTGAAGCTGGAACTCGAGCGCCACTCAGTAAGGGGGATATCGCCATAGGTCCAGGCGATGCCGTTTAAGTACGCAGTTGCGGCGGCTGGATCTGTGAGATCAGGCAAGCCCGCAGCGGGAACTACGATCTCGAAGTTGAATACGCGGCTGTCGGTAAAGGAAGCGTTTCTCATCGTCGTATAGTATTTTGCGGTGTCCTCGCCGTACGCAGCTCCACGGCCTTGGTAGACCGAGCTCCTGTACTGCGACTGGATCGCTCCGCCGTTGACGACCTCGACCGAAGCGATTTCGATGGTGTCCACCGCTGCTGCCCGAACTTGCGCAACAGGTGCGGGCTGATCAGCGGGCGGGTTGTCCAGGTATTCTTCATACCCGGGGATATCTTCGACGTCAGGGTAATCCCTATCAGACATGTTTTGTGGCTGTTCGCTGGAAATTTCCTCGGGCGTGATCTCGTAGGTTTGCTCAACAAGCGGTAGCAAATCCCGCGCGGTCGCGCCGCCGCTTCCATCCGCGCCGTCCGGGGTTGCCGTAACAAAGCTCCAGGCGTTGAGCGATAATAGTAGCATTATCGCTAATAGGGCGGATATGACTGTTTTCGTTGTCTTTCTTGAGTTTAGCAATTCAATCATCCTTTCTTTAACATAAAGTGTTCATTTTTCATTGGTTCCCCAATAATGCTATGACTTTCCGTTTGATCGTTACCACCGCCGTTAGGTGGTAGAATTGGAGTAAACTTGAAGCTAACTCGGTGATAATCTGAGAAATGTTATCAATTGCTAGTTGTATTGTCAATGATTGTTTGTTTACACATATTTTAGGATAAATATAACTTAATATTGTAAATGTTTGCAAATAAACATTCAAATACAACTAATATTAACATATTATTTACAATTGAGCCATTTCATAAGAACGTCAGCAATTCGCTTTGACGAAAAACCGTCGCCATATGGATTTGAAGCGTTACTCATGGACTTGTACAGGACGCCGTCCGTCACAAGCGCCTTAAAACTCTCATATACCGCCGCCTCGCCTGTGCCTGCAAGCTTCAAAGTACCGGCCGCCACACCTTCAGGACGTTCTGTTGTATCCCTAAGCACGAGTACCGGTTTCCCAAGCGACGGTGCCTCTTCCTGGATTCCGCCGCTGTCTGTTAGTATAAGGTAAGAGCGGGCAATGAAATTGTGGAAAGACAGCACATCCAGCGGCGCTCTGAGCCGTATGCGTGGATGACCCGCGAACGCGCCGTCCGCAGCCTCCGCGACCGCAGGATTGAGATGTACGGGGTAAATAACTTTTAGGTCCGGGTGTTCGTCCACGACCCGCCGAATCGCGGAAAAGATACGCCGCATTGGATTACCGAGGTTTTCACGTCTGTGAGCCGTGAGGATGACAAGCCGCGAATCCGAAGCCCAGTCGAGATCGGGGTGCTTAAAATCGTCGCGAACAGTGGTCCTGAGCGCATCGATACCGGTATTTCCGGTGACAAAGATGGTATCCGGACGCTTGCCTTCGCGAAGAAGGTTTTCCCTGGAGGTTTCGGTTGGGGCGAAGCATAAATCCGCAATGGCGTCGACCGCTTGACGGTTGAACTCTTCGGGATAGGGGGAGCGTATGTTATAAGTACGCAAACCCGCTTCGACATGACCGACAGGTACTCCCGAATAGAAGCATGACACAGCCGCCGCGAACGTGGTCGTGGTATCTCCGTGGACAAGCGTGATGTCCGGTTTTTCGCTCTCAATAACACGCCGGATGCCAGTCACGACCTTTTGCGAAATATCATATAGCGTCTGTTCGCTGTCCATAATTGACAGGTCATGGTCGGGGGTGACATGGAACGCTTGCAACACGGAATCGAGCATCTCGCGATGTTGCCCAGTGACGCACACGATCGTTTCGAAACAGTCCCGACTCCTTGCCTCAAGGACGAGCGGACACATTTTGATAGCTTCAGGTCTGGTACCGAAGACCAGCATTATTTTTTTCATCGCGCGCTCCTAAGCAAATAATGGGTCATTACATACTCCAATTGAGCAGGTACTGCGCCTGCTCCGCCGTTAGAGCGTCTATCGTAAGCCCGCATGACCCGAGCTTTTTTCGCGCAACTTCGTCATCGATATCTTTCGGGACGGGAATGACGCGTGGAGCCAGGTTACCGTAGTTTTGAGCCAAATACGCCGCCGAGAGCGCTTGTATGGCGAAACTCATATCCATGATCTCGATGGGATGCCCGTCGCCTGAAGCAAGGTTTACAAGCCGCCCCTCAGCGAGGACGAACAGTGTTTTCCCATTTTTCAACGTGTATCCCATGATACCCGGTTTCTGCTCCTGTTTCTCCGCGTTATTGTCCAACCAAGCGACATCGACTTCGACATTGAAGTGGCCTGCGTTGCATAGCACCGCGCCGTCTCTTATTCTATTAAAATGCCTCTCGGTTATGACATCGGCGCAGCCTGTCGAGGTTATAAAAAGATCGCCTACCCCGGCAGCCTCGTCCATAGTCATGACCGAGAAACCGTCCATCATAGCTTCAAGCGCCTTGATCGGATCTATTTCAGTGACGATGACCTTAGCACCGAATCCTCGCGCGCGCATTGAGATACCTTTGCCGCACCAGCCATAGCCCGCGACGACAACGTTCTTTCCCGCGACGATTAGGTTCGTCGATCGATTAATGCCGTCCCAAACCGACTGTCCGGTTCCATATCTATTGTCGAATAGGTATTTACACCGCGCGTTGTTGACGGCAATCATCGGGAATTTTAGAGTGTTATCGGCAGCCATAGATAGAAGACGCATTATACCAGTCGTCGTTTCCTCGCAGCCGCCATATATGCCGGGAATAAGGTGCCGAAGCTTCGTATGCGTCATGCTGACAAGGTCGCCGCCGTCGTCGATTATTATATTAGGCGCATGATCCAGCGCCATAGCTAAATGCCGCTCATATTCTTCAGGCGTAGCGCCGCGCCATGCGAAAACGGACATACCGCCCGCTGCAAGCGCGGCTGCCACATCGTCCTGCGTAGACAAAGGGTTGCAGCCTGTTGCGCTCATCTTGGCGCCACCGGCAGCAAACGTTCGGCATAGGCAGGCGGTTTTAGCTTCCATGTGGACAGACAGGGTGATCTTGACGCCGTCAAAGGGCCTGGTCTTTTCAAAATCAGCCCTTATCGAGCGAAGGAGCGGCATATTCCGCCAAGCCCAGGCGATTTTTTTCTCGCCCGAGGGCGCGAGGCTTATATTGCGAACCGCATTCGTATTGATTGCCTTAACGTTCATCTTGTACCGATCCTTTCGCATATCCTGGCGACCTCAAACGCGACTCTCCTGGCGTCGATCGTGAGAAATTCCCTGTTTTCCATGAGTACTTTGCCACCGACGATGACTGTCTCGACCTCGCTCCCGTTCGCGGAATACGCTAAGGCAGCTACCGGGTCGTTTATGGGCTGCATATTCGGGTAGTCAAGGCTAAGAACCGCCAGGTCCGCCACATTGCCTTGCCGTATCTCGCCAATGTCGCTACGTCCTATTGCCATCGCGCCGTTTTTGGTAGCGATAGCAAACCCCTCGCGTGCGCTTATAGCCTGAGGATCGTGGTTTACCCCCTTGTGGATCAGCGTCAGCGCCGATAGCTCGCGAAACATGTTGAGGGAATTGTTGCTTGCGGCGCCATCAGTGCCAAGCGCAACCTTAACACCCGCTTTAAGCATTTTAGGGACAGGAGCTACGCCGTTGGCAAGCTTGAGGTTGCTGATTGGGTTTGTCGCGACGCAGACGCCGCGCCTGGCCAATATGTCGATGTCGCTGTCGCTGACGTGAACGCAATGCGCGGCGACGGTGGTATCGGATAGTAGTCCGTTTTTGTCGAATAACTCAATTGGCGAGCAGTTGTATTTTTCGCGTATTGTTTTGATTTCGTCGATGCTTTCGGATAGGTGTGTGTTTATGGCGAGCCCTTGCCGTTTTGCTTCCGCCGCGATTTCGCGTTGATACCCTTCGTCGCAAGTGTACGGCGCGTGTGGCGCGATCATGGATGTGATGTTGCCGCAGTTTTTCAGCTTTTCAATCGAGTCGAGAGCTTCGCGCAGACGCTGCTCGCCCCCTGCAGGGTCGTCAGCGCCGCCCATAAGTCCCCGCGATAACACGGCGCGTATTCCGGTATCCTCTACTGCTTGAGCCAGCGCGTCAATATAATAGTACATATCAATAAAGGCAGTAGTCCCGCAGCGGAGCATTTCCATAATTGAAAGCATCATGCCCCAATAACAGTCTTCGGCAGTAAGCTTGTCTTCAAGCGGTATAATTCGACCGAACAGCCAGTCGTTAAACGGCAAATCATCAGCGCAGTTCCGAAAAATCGCCATAGAGGCATGAGTATGAGCGTTGACGAAACCCGGTATAAGCATTTTCCCGGCACCGTGAATAGTCTTGTCAGCGACGAAACCTTCCGGCACCGCCGAAACAGACGTGATAATACCGTTAGAGATAAACACAGAGCAAACCTCAACGCCGTCAGGTAACAAGGCAAGTATATCTTTGATCAGAATATTCATCGGTTACAACCTCATCAATATTTTGGACCTGTAAAGGTGTCCCTATCGGATGACCTTAGCGTCTTCTTATGACATTTGATATCCACAGTGACCGCAGAATCCGGCACCGGGTTGGATTTGCGCCCCGCATTTGCCACAGTATGTCACAGGGTTTCCATAGCCACCTTGTGCTGGCGGAGGCGCTACTGGAGGAGCTGTTTCAGGCGGCGGCGCATATGGAGGAGGTGGCGGCGGCGCATATGGAGGAGGAGCAGGGGGCTGTGGTGCATATTGCGACGGCGGCACATATGGCGGAGGAGGAGTCGCAGACGGCGCATATTGGGGAGGGGTGGGTGGCACCGACGCGTATGGTGGCGGAGGAGGTGGCGGAGGAGGTGGCGGAGGAGGTGGCGGAGACGCATATTGAGGCGCGCCTGCGTATGCATAGGCATAATCCGGCTGCGACGCTGAATCCGTAAACGCATCAGAGGCTTTCGTGAATAGTGACTTGAACTTTGCTGAAACCTTGCAGAGCGTATTGTACATATCGTGCTTCAACGGTTGCCCCGCGATGGCTTTGTGGTAGTCGTTGACCATGACGCAAGTAGCGAAGGGTTCCACTAGGATGTTCTCAAGCGCGTACAACAATACGAACGCAACAAGGAGACCGGCGATTATACCGCCAGTACTGGTGACAATACTGGTGACGATAAAGAAGAAAAGCAGGTATGAAGCTATTCTGAATAGCCAAATCAGTATTCCGACCTTAAACGCGCTTTTCAGCATTCCTTTCCAGCTTTGCGCATAATACACCAAGCCGTCACAAACCTTCTTAAACCCGTTTTTCTCTTCTTTGTAGAAAAATACGAAGCTCAACACGGCTTCATCGATATAGTTGAGCGCCACTGAGAGTACCATATTGACAAAACCGAACACCACGCTTGCTCCAGGTATGAAGGAAAGAAGATTTTCAGCTTTATTGAGCCAACGCATGATCTGTCTGGTAGCGCCCGCGATTAATGTGTCAGCGGCAAAAGCGATGTTTGCTGCCCCAAAGTTCTTTGTGACGATCTCTTTACCGTAGGAAAGAACGCCGCTATAGCCTTTTTCAGTTACTGGGATCTGGCCGGTCTTGATATATTCGGTTATCGCGGAAATATGCGCTGCCTTGATCATATACAAGCAATAACGTTTCGCGAAAGCAAGGAATCCGAGCAGACCGCCGAATACGATTATTGCTATAACAATGGCGATAAAAGCTTTTTCGTTTACTAATAGATTGATACACAGGATCGCGGTTAGGATGCTGACCACAAGCATAATCAGAGTGATAATCAGATAGACGATAGCGCGGACAACGAAAAACGACTTGGTGGCGTTAAGTAGTTTTGACGCTTTGATTCTATTCATTTTCGACCTCCATTTTTCTAATGTGAAGTTTGCATTTATACTCATAGCACGGCTTATAACTTTCATTAGGCTTTCAAGAAAGACGCCCTTTGGCAATCCTAACACATATTGCAAAATATCTCAACATTTTATTCACGATTGCTAAACTTACATAGTACTCAAAAATACTAACCTAAAATTGGCAAAAAACTATTGACAAGCGGTTAGGTTTCCGCTAGAATGCATGTATGCTTTAGGGATGCAGGACTTTAAAGCGTTAAAGCGCACCAAAAGCATACACAAAAATTACAACACAGGAGGAGATACCATGCCAATAACGGAAATACTTGAAAAGAACTGCGAACTCTACGGGAACGACGTTTGCCTTGTCGAGATCAACCCTAACAGGAAAGATACCAAGAGGGTAACATGGAAAGAGTATAATTTGATCGAACCCACGCTCGCGCCCTACTACCGCCGCGAAATCACATGGAATATTTTTAATGAAAAAGCAAACCGGTTCGCCAACTTCCTGTTGAGCAGAGGGATAAAAAAAGGAAACAAGGTAGCGATCCTGCTTATGAACTGCCTTGAGTGGCTGCCGATTTACTTTGGCGTGTTGAAAACCGGCGCGCTGGCTGTTCCGCTGAATTTCAGATACGCGGCGGACGAAATCGAATACTGCGTAAAACTCGCGGAAGCGGACGTATTGCTGTTTGGGACTGAATTCATCGGGCGCGTCGAGGAAATCGCCCAATTCATCAATAAAAACAGGATGCTTTTATTCTATGGCGAAGGGGAGTGCCCGGCATTCGCCGAGGATTATACCGAACTTACCGCCGATTGCTCCAGCACGTCGCCCGACATTAAGCTAAACGACGACGATTTAGGCGCCATCTACTTCTCCTCCGGCACGACAGGTTTCCCGAAAGCTATTTTGCACAAACATAGGAGCCTTATGCACTCATGTGCGGTAGAGCAAGCGCACCACGGGCAGACAAGGGACGACATCTTCCTGTGTATCCCTCCGCTGTATCACACGGGAGCGAAAATGCACTGGTTCGGCAGTTTTCTCGTCGGCGCGAAATCTGTGCTGCTCAAAGGGATCGAACCAAAACAGATACTCGACGCGGTCTCAAAAGAGAAGTGCACGATAGTTTGGCTGCTTGTGCCATGGGCTCAGGATATACTGCATGCGCTTGACAGCGGCGAAGAAAAACTAGAGGATTACGAGCTTAGCCAGTGGAGGCTCATGCACATTGGGGCGCAACCGGTTCCGCAAAGCCTCGTAAAGCGNTGGCTNGACTATTTCCCGACTCATGAATATGACACGAACTATGGTTTNAGCGAGTCGATCGGGCCGGGATGCGTACACCTTGGCATCGAAAATACCCATAAAGTCGGGGCGATAGGCGTCGCCGGATATGGTTGGGAAACGAAGATAGTAGACGAGAAGGGTGAGATAGTCGAAAAAGGCAGCGTCGGCGAGCTTTGNGTTAAGGGCCCGGGCNTGATGGANTGTTACTATAACGATCCGAAAGCTACAAGCGAAGTNCTCAAGGATGGATGGCTGTTTACAGGCGATATGGCCCAAGAGGACGAAGATGGGTTCATATTCCTTGTNGATAGGAAAAAAGACGTGATAATAACAGGCGGCGAGAACATATATCCCGTGCAGATAGAGAATTTCCTTTCGGCCCACCCCGACATCAAGGACGTCGCTGTCATCGGCCTGCCGGACAAGCGTCTGGGCGAAATATCAGCGGCGATAATCGAGATAAAGAAGGGGCATACATGCACTGAGGACAGCATAAATCAGTTTTGCCACAGCCTACCGCGCTACAAGCGCCCGTTAAAACTAATTTTCGCTGATGTTCCGCGCAACGCTACGGGGAAAATAGAAAAACCGAAACTAAGGCGCATGTACGGTGCGGATTCTATAGTAGATACTCAGAGCAAAGGATAACGCGGCGCAATGCGGTCTAGCCGCGTTTCCGGCGACGCTTGACGCCTCATCCGGCTAAAATTTAACGTTGTATCATTAACCATATATAAATAAAGAAAGGAAAGGTCATAATTATGGAAAACAATAAACTAGTACGTTGGCCCAAGCTTGTCATAGGAGTAGTAATTCTGCTATTTGCCGGGATCATCTACGCGTGGTCCATAATAAAAGCGCCGTTTGTAAGCATGTGGGACAGCGGTCAGCTTGCGCTCAACTATACGCTCACGATAATATTCTTCTGCCTCGGCGGGTTTTTCTCAGGACTCATCTCAAAAAAGACTTCCGCGATGTTCCGACTGATAGTTAGCGCGGCGTTGCTGTTCGCCGGGTTCTTTATCACGTCGTTTATAATCGGCGGTGGCGGTAGCATAGTGGTGTTATATCTCGCGTATGGCATACTTGCCGGTACAGGCATCGGGTTTGCGTACAACACTGTTATATCGGCGACAAACGCGTGGTTCCCCGATAAAAAGGGATTGTGCTCCGGCATATTGCTGATGGGCTTCGGATTGAGTCTGTTGGTAATAGGGAATTTGGCCGATGCTTTGGGCAAGGCGGCGTCAATCGGCTGGAAGACTACTTATATTATACTCGCGATTGCGATTGGCGTCATACTGCTCGCTGCAGCGTTTTTAGTAAAGCCGCCGCCGCAAGGAACTGTGTTCCCGGCTCCGAAAGCGTCAAAGAAGAAGCAAAAAAGCGAAGCTATCAAGGACTATACCGCGCTTGAGATGATAAAGCGCCCGTCGTTTATTCTGGCGTTCATATTCATCACGTTGGTAGCTGCATCCGGTAGCGCGGCGCTCGGCGTAGCTAAAGACATAATAATCGACGTCGGCGCTAAGGAAAGCTTCGCTGTAATGGCGGTAGGGTTGCTCGGCATATTCAACGGCCTTGGGAGGCTTACGTCCGGATGGCTGTTCGACAACCTTGGCATAAGAAAAACACAATTTATTAGCTCCGCTGTCTCGATCCTCGCGCCGCTCACAGTTGTGCTGGCTCTATCGATCAGCGGTCAGCAGGTAAGTACGCTTTCAATGATCGTTGGGATAATCGGCGTTTGCCTTTGCGTTTTTTCATACGGCTTCGCGCCGACTACAGGCAGCGTGTTCGCAGCTGAGTTCTATGGACCGAAGAATTTCCCGCTCAATTTCAGCATTTTGAACCTGATCCTCATCCCTGCGCCGTTCGCAGCGACACTTGCGGGAAGCATCAAGGCGGCGACAGGCGAATTCAGAACGGCGTTCATTATATTAGCGGCGGGCGCCGCAGTTGGTTTCCTTGTAAACCTAGGGATTAAAAAGCCGTAAATTAACTTCTTGAATGTCACCTTTACACAAAAAAACTTGAATTGACAGGTCAAATATCGGTGTGTTAAAATGCGGGATATAAGTAAAGAACGTAACGTGGGCGGAATCTGCGCCCACGTTATCAACTCAAATTGAATGTGGGGATACTTCAGTGAAAACATTAATGCTAGGAAACGCGGCTGTCGCCCGAGGCCTCTATGAGGCGGGGTGCCAAGTCGCGTCAAGTTATCCGGGGACGCCCAGTACAGAGATTACGCAAAGCATATCGGAATACGATGAAATCTACTCTGAATGGGCGACCAACGAAAAAGTGGCTATGGAGGTAGCCTTTGGCGCGTCGCTTGCCGGAAAACGGAGTTTCACAGGAATGAAACACGTTGGCTTGAATGTCGCTGCCGACCCGCTGTTTACCCTTTCATATACCGGCGTCAACGCGGGGATGGTCATAGCTGTCGCCGACGACCCGGGCATGCACTCGTCGCAGAACGAACAGGACTCTCGCCATTACGCAAGGGCGGCTAAGCTCCCAATGCTTGAGCCGGCTGACTCGTCAGAGTGCTTGCAGTTCGCGAAGATCGCGTACGAACTGTCTGAAAAATACGACACGCCTGTACTGATACGTATGTGTACGCGCATAGCTCACTCACAGAGCATCGTCGAGTTGTCCGAACGCAAAGAGCAACCGACCAAAGAATACGTGAAGAATGCGCCGAAATATGTTATGATGCCGGGATTTGCCAGAGCGCGCCATCCGATACTGGAGAGCAGGATGCGCGATTTGGTGGATATGGCGGAGGAGACGCCGCTCAACCGCGTCGAAATGGGCGGAACCGAAATTGGCGTCGTTACATCCGGCACGGCGTACCAATACGTAAAAGAAGCTTTTGGAGACAGCGTGAGCGTACTTAAGCTGGGTATGGTACACCCGCTGCCGGAAAAACTCATTATTGATTTCGCGTCGAAAGTCAAAAAACTTGTCGTAGTCGAGGAACTAGACAGCATCATAGAAGATCACTGTAAAAAGATTGGTCTTGCGGTCACGGGTAAGGATATTTTCCCGCTTGAGGGGGAGTTTTCGCAAAACCTCGTGGCTGAAAAGCTGGGTGCGCCGGACATACAAAAGCCACAGCTCGAAGAAGCGGTGCCACAACGTCCGCCCGTAATGTGCGCGGGCTGCTCGCACAGGGGTTTGTTCTATACACTTTCAAAGCTAAAGGCAACTGTGCTTGGAGATATCGGCTGCTACACGCTAGGTTCGACCCCGCCGCTTTCGGCGATGGACTCGACAATATGCATGGGTGCATCCATATCCAGTTTGCACGGATTTGCGCGCGCGGGCGGCAAAAACTGCGTCTGTGTCGTCGGCGACTCGACTTTTATCCACATGGGCGTAGGCGGCCTGATCGATATCGCGTATAACGGATCGGATTCGACGGTCATAATATTGGATAATTCGACGACCGGGATGACCGGTCACCAGGACAACCCAACGACAGGCTATAATATCAAGGGCGAGCCTGCCGGAAAGATAGACCTTGAAGCACTGTGCGAGGCGATTGGTATAAAACGCGTTCGGGTAGTCGACCCGTACGACCTCAAAGCGTGTGAAGAAGCCGTGAAAGAAGAAATGGCGGCGTCCGGGCCGTCGGTTATCATCGCCAGGAGACCTTGCGCACTTCTGAAAACAACAAAAACAAAGCCGCCGCTGACGGTGGACAAGGAAAAATGCACTGGATGTAAAATCTGTATGAGACTTGGTTGTCCAGCGATCAGCATAAAAGACAAAAAGGCTGACATAAATCAGACGCTGTGCGTCGGATGCGATTTATGCTCGCAACTGTGCAAATTCGGCGCGTTTGTAAAAACCGCGAGAGAGGGGTAAGGCATGAAAACTCGTAATATTATGATCGTCGGGGTCGGCGGGCAGGGGAGTCTGCTTGCCAGCAAACTGGTTGGTAACGTCCTGCTCAACGAGGGCTACGACGCTAAAGTCTCCGAAGTCCACGGTATGAGCCAGCGAGGAGGCGCTGTCGTCACTTATGTCCGCTATGGCGACAAGGTCTATTCGCCGATTGTTGACGAAGGACAGGCGGATATCATAGTATCGTTCGAACTGCTCGAAGCCGCGCGTTGGCTGAGCCACCTCGCACCAAACGGACAGATAGTGACCAATACCCAGCAGATCGACCCAATACCTGTTATTACAGGAGCCGTCACATACCCTGAAAATCTTGTGGAAAAAATGAAAAGCGCGGGAGCGAAGGTAGATGCTTTCGACGCGCTCACCCTTGCTGATGAGGCGGGGTCGTCTAAGTCAGTCAACATTGTCATGATGGGTAGGCTATCGAAGTACTTTCCATTTCCAAAAGAAACGTGGATGAAGGCGCTGGAGGAAACAGTACCGCCTAAGTACCTGGAGCTTAACCGTCGCGCCTTCGAAGCAGGCTTAGGCAATTAACAATTAACAGTTAACAGTTAACAATTAGCATTAGACAATTAATAGAAAGGATAACCATAAGTGCGGAATTATTATCAACCAGAAATTGAACAGATGCCCCGGGAGGACATGATCAAGCTGCAAAACCAGCGACTTTCCAGCCAAGTTAGGCGTGTGTATAAGAATGTGCCGTACTATAGAAATCTGATGGATCAAAAAGGCGTGACGCCGAACGATATCGAGACCATCGCCGATTTGAGTAAGCTCCCGTTCCTGACAAAAGATGATTTGCGGGAAGCTTACCCATACGGGATGCTGGCGGTCCCGCTCGAAGACGCTGTGCGTATACAGTCGACGAGCGGCACGACCGGCAGGCGCGTGGTAGCTTTTTATACGCAGCACGATATAGACCTGTGGGAGGATTGTTGCGCTAGAGCGATTGTTGCGGCGGGCGGCACAAAACAAGACGTCGTCCAGGTGGCGTACGGGTACGGCTTGTTCACAGGTGGACCGGGACTCAATGGCGGATCCCATAAGCTAGGGAGCCTTACGCTGCCGATGTCGTCCGGTTTTACGGACAGGCAGTTACAGTTTATGAGCGACCTGGAAGCGACGATCCTGTGTTGTACGCCTTCGTACGCGGAATTCCTTGCGGAGACGATAGAGGAGTCGGGACTGCGGGACAAGATAAAGCTCAAAGCCGGGATTTTCGGCGCCGAAGCGTGGAGCGGGGAAATGCGCGCACGCCTTGAGAAAAAGCTTGGCATAAAGGCATACGACATCTACGGGCTGACTGAGATCACCGGCCCTGGCGTGTCGTTCGAGTGTTCTGAGCAGACGGGTATGCACATAAACGAGGATCATTTTATAGCGGAAGTCATAGACCCAAACACTGGTGAGGTTTTAAAAGATGGAGAAAAAGGGGAGATCGTCTTTACGTGTATCACAAAACAGGCGTTCCCGCTCATCCGCTATAGGACACGTGACATTTGCGTATTGAGTCGAAGCGAGTGCTCATGTGGTAGGACGCTTGTTAAAATGTCACGCTTAATGGGGCGTAGCGACGACATGCTCATCATCAGAGGGGTGAATGTTTTCCCGTCGCAGATAGAAACAGTATTGATCGAATATGGGCTGTCGGCAAATTACCAACTTGTCATAGACAGGGTCAAGCATGCCGATACCCTCGAGGTTCGCGTAGAGTTGACGCCTGAAATGTTCTCCGATATGGTGAAGGGCGTCGAAGGCCGCGAGAGGGAACTGCGCGAGAAGCTAAAGAACATGCTTGGCATATCGGCGAAAGTTACGCTCGTCGCGCCTAAGTCGATAGCGCGAAGTGAAGGCAAAGCTGTCCGGATTATAGATAACCGGAAGATATAACGCTATAAAGCGATGGACAAAAAAAGACGCGCAGGAATAAGGTTTACAAGATTACTGCCAGGTTGCGAAAAGACAGTAACTGTTCAGAGGGTGTCCAAAAACTCGCAATAGTTACAGGCTCCGCACACAAGTTTTGGACAATCATACAAGTTTTCAACGCTGTACCAGTGCGTTGCCTGTAACTAACCTGTGTTTTTGGATGCCAACTGAACAGTAACAAATAAAGGCGAGATGTGAAGTTTATTTCTGCGCGGTGGTTAAAGGAAAAAATAAGCGCAACAAGCTTGATTGCCGTTTTGCGCTTTTCAGAGAAAGGATTGGCTACATTTCATGACTATTGAGCAATTATCTATATTTTTGGAAAACAAACCCGGCAAACTGGTCGAGGCGCTGGAGACGCTGCGCGAAGCCAAAATCGACTTGCGCGCCTTGTCGCTGGCTGATACGGCTGATTTTGGGATTTTGAGGGTGATTGTGGATAAGCCGGGCAAAGCGCTGGAAGTATTGCAGGAAGAAGGATATCTCGTGAGGTCGAGCGAAGTGCTGCCTATCGCAGTCAGCGACAAGCCAGGCGGGCTTTCCAGTGTCCTGCGGATTCTGGCGGATGCCGGCGCCGACGTAGAATACGCGTACGCTTTCGTAGCGCACAGCCATGATATGGCGTATGTCATAATTCGTGTAAACGATAACGCCGTCGCCGAAAAGGCGCTGAAGGACAATGGCATACAGTTGCTCTCACCAGAGCGGGTGTACGGGATGTGAATGGGAGCATAAGCGTCATCTCACTTCGATGTACCCCCTATCGTTTCTCTTTCCAATAAATCCTCTACCTCGCAGCCTAAAGCGCGGGAGATTTTTGCCAGAGTAATTGCATGCGCTTTATTGATATCCTTATTACGTTGCTCATACATCTGGATTGAACGCAAAGATACCTCTGCTTGAGCTGCCAGCTGCGACTGTGACAATCCAGAAACTTCACGGATGCGTTTTAAGTTTGTCAACGGGCATTCGCGGAAGTATATTTCGTCCGCAACAGCATAAAACTTCGTAATATCCGCCTCGTGCAAGGCAGGGTACAAAGCTACGATATTGTTGAACGGCAGGACACGTAAAATTGAAGAGAAACTCTGCGCGGTATACCATTGATATTGCGCCAACGCCCATCCAGCCCAAAATTCAGCAGTTCGGTAGTCAAGCTGCGCGGGTTTGGCGGCCGGCGGTCGTCCGGTAACGATACGGATGGCTTGCGTTGCTGTATCGATGCCGCTCATACCGGCAATCACTTTTGGATTGCCACGTTCAAATTGCTGTGCCAAACCGGATGAAACAAACATACTTAAATATTGGTCGCCGTCAAGTTCACAATCATTTACGGCGTAATCCATCATATTTCCAAATTTATTCACTGCATTATTCAGGTATGCCTCCATGTAAGCGCGCATCGCCTTGCTTCATCTCCTCCCTGAGAATATCTAGCATAAATATATCATCCCGCAACTGGATTGTTCTACGCTCCCGTTTTAAATATTGTTCACGCGCTTGTCTATCGCGTTTTTGCCTTTTTGCGAAATATATTTCGCCATCAGCCGGTTCGTTTCGGATAAACTGTATTGAATTAAAAGATTTTTTGCTCTTTAGCATAAACTGTTTTCCCAACGAACCCAACGCCATAGCGCGATTAAGCTGGCGCAGTGAAATCGTATTGCTTAAAAAGTCCATAGCAAAAGTAAAATAGGAGTCATCGGCGCGATAACCTCTTATTGCATCAAACGCGCCGGTATCCGGCAGAAAATATTCGGTCAGATAATCCTTTGCTTCGGCTGCTATCTGACTTGTAATATCGAACGCGCGATTATTCACTAATATTGCCAGCCAGTCGAGGATACCGTATTGCGGATCGGTCAACTCTAATACGGAGAGGCCAAAAATATCCAGCGAATAGATATTGGCAAATCCGCCTATTCGGCTTCCACAGGCCCATTCCTTCGCCAATTCCAAATCTTCCGAACAATAAAAACCAAGACCGTAATCATTGCGCGCGTTTCCTTTTCCGTATTCCGGCCTTTCTATGATTTTTGTCGAGCCGTGATAAAGAGTAATTATTTCAGACATTTAGTATTCCCTCGTTTCACAACTATTATATCACCATGGTGATATAATGTCAACGATAAATGAACGGTATACGTTGATTGTTTCCGCCCTATGTGATACGATACCGTACAATGTGAATAAAAGGTGGCGGAGACAGCGTCAAACGGGGAGGGGCATCAGCATGTTGGATTTACTTCTTTTATCTGGAGATACGGCGATAGCGAAAATTATGGACGGGCATGTCACGCCAATTATACCGGAACGGCTTCCTCTTTTTTTGAAACGTACCGGCGACGCGCGGACTTGGCTGGAATCAAGAGCCATAGACGGGCATCGGACTCATTCACGTCTCCTTAAACGCGCTTTGAGGCTAGAACACAAAGACGACTTAACAACAGTTCTTTCTGTCAATGCCGCTACTATTACAGATAATTATTGGGTAAAGCCAATTACCAACACTACTTTGCAATATAAGGACATCCGATTTAAAATGAACCTTTTTGACAAGCTGGCTTTAACTGGCGATGTCAATTCTTTTGACCAGCCGCCAAGCCGGACTCCTGAAGTAACCAACACAGGAAGTTTTGAGAAGTGCTGGCGGCTTGAAAATGGTGAATGGTGGATGTATAAGGCGGGCAAACAGGAAGAGCTATTTTCTGAACTCCTGGCTTTTCGTGTTGGCAAACTCTTAGCGTTCCCTATGGCTCAGTATCAATCGTCAGGCGACTACATCAAGAGCCGTGACTTCACGGATAACGCCCATGTTGATTTTGAGCCCGCAGTTGGCATTATTGGAGATTCATCCGATTATATCAAGATATTTGTGACGTTGTTGGCTATTGATCCCGATGTAGCGGAAAAATATGTTCTTATGTGTTACTTTGATGGGCTGATTTATAATATGGATAGACATGAAAATAACTTTGGAGTCTTGCGAGATTGTAATACGGGCAGAGTTTTGTCGTTGGCGCCATTTTTCGATCATAATATCTCGCTAATATCGAATGGTTATCCAAGCAACGCCCCTAAAGATGTGTTGATCACCGATTTCACCAGGCTCATGAGGCATATCGCAAAACCGATCCGAGTACGAAAAATCTCTGAACGGGAGTTTTTGGCATTGGCGCGAGAGATCCCATTTGAACCGCCTTCAACCGAGTCGGTTCCAAATCCCAGACAGTTCACGGCGAAGTATCTTTGGCAGCGACAAACAGCATTGGAGGAACAAAACCAGGGATTGATTCAGTTGGATTAGGCTTTTAAATCTATCGACCTTATTTTTTCCCTTAGTGGCAAAACCATACCGGCTGACACGGACAATTCGTCGATACCAATACGTAAAAACGTTTCTGTGAGGGAAAGGTCCCCAGCCAGCTCGCCACAAATGCCGCACCAAATACCCGCGTTGTGAGCGGCGATTGTAGCCATCTCGATCATTTTCAATATTGCCGGATGGTGAGTGTCGCAAAACTGCTCAAGTTGGCGATTTTGCCTGTCGATCGCCAGAGTGTATTGCGTGAGATCATTTGTGCCAATGCTGAAGAAATCCACCACTTTCGCCAGTTCGTCGCTGATTATTATTGAAGCGGGAGTTTCCAGCATGATGCCGATTTCAACGTCCTCATTAAAAATCGCTTTTACATGCTTAAGTTCGATCTTAACTTCCTCGACAATATGCCTGATTTCTTTGATTTCTTTGAGGGAAATGATCATCGGTAGCATTATAGATATGTTTCCGAAAGCTGACGCTCGATAAAGGGCGCGAAGCTGCGTCTTGAATATTTCCGGCCTCGTGAGGCAAATTCTAATAGCGCGAAGTCCTAAGGCCGGGTTTTCCTCCTGAGGCAAGTCGAAATATGGCGCCTGTTTATCCGCGCCTATATCTAATGTTCGTATTATTACTTTTCTGCCGCCCATTTGCTCGGCGGCTTGTTTATAAACCGCAAATTGCTCCTCTTCCGTTGGATAATCCTGGCTTTCCATGTATATAAACTCGCTTCTAAAAAGACCGATGCCTCCAGCGTCGTTTTTAAGAGCTGCGTCGATGCCGGATAAATCGAGTACATTCGCGAAAACATCGATTTTCTGACCGTCTACCGTAACGTTAGGTTGGCCTTTTAATGTTTCAAGTCTCTCGATGTTTTGGCGGGCTGCGCGCTGTTTGCGCTGCATTACTTCGATGGTTACGACGTCAGGGTCGATATAGACAGTGCCGGTGGAACCGTCCAATATGGCGAGCGTCCCTTCCAGGTCTTCGCTGAGTTCGTCCCCAGCGCCAATAATCGCGGGAATCCCCATCGATCGGGCCAGTATGGACATGTGCGAGTTAGAGGAGCCTTTTGACATCACAAAACCCAGGATCTTCTTGCGGTCGAGCTGCACCGTTTCGCTGGGCGCAAGATCGTCTGCCGCCACGATGGAAGGGACTGTCATTGTAAACGGTTGGTATCGTTCGGGGTTGAGCATCTTTTGTACGCGCTGCGAAATATCCAATATATCAGCTGCGCGTTCTTTCATATAATCGTCGTCCATCGACGAAAAAACCTCGGACAAATTCTTTGCCACCATACTTACAGCATATTCGGCGTTTGTTCTCTTTTCACGAATCATGCTTATAACAGACTCGTAGAAGTCTGGATCGTCAAGCATCATTTGATGAACTTCAAAGAGCGCCGCAGCTTTTTCTCCGGCTTCATTCAACGCTTTTTTATATAATTCCCCTATCTGCTCAATAGCTAACGCCCGAGCGCTTTCAAAACGCCGCGCTTCTTCCTCGGTATTAGACACCGTTATATGCGAAACAGCCGCAAGATCTTTTTTAAAGAACCTCAACGGGCCGATCGCTATACCGGAAAAGACACTTTCGCTTTTAATAATCAACATATCGTTAACTCCCATGCGCCTTACAGACGCTCGCCGCCGGAAAAGACGGCGCGCGCGCTTAAATCATTGTTCCATATTAAAATATCCGCGTTTTTGCCGACTTCCAGACTGCCAACTTTGCTGTCGAGGCCGACCGCTTTCGCCGGATTTGTGGAAGACGCCCGAATTGCGTCCTCTAATGGAATACCAAAATCCACCGCGCTACGGCAGCAGTCCGCCAGATTCATGGCGCTTCCGGCGATGGCGCCGCCATGCTTAAGGTTGGCGCGACCGTCTTTGAGTATTACCGGTTGCCCCCCTAGGTCATATTCACCGTTTGGCATGCCAGCGCCGCGCATGGAATCGCTTACAAGGCATATCCTGGAAACCCCAAAAAGTTTAAACGATGCGCGTACGACAGATGGATGCAGATGTACTCCGTCTGATATGATTTCAACATAAGCCGCAAGATCGGCTGCCGCTCCGATTACGCCAGGTTCGCGGTGGTAAAAGGGAGGCATCGCGTTAAACAAATGCGTCACGTGGCTGGCGCCTGCGTCAAAAGCGATTATCGCGGTGTTGTAATTCGCGCTAGTATGGGCTATGCTCACTGCACATTTCCTGGATGCATGGCGAATAAGTTCCATGGCGCCGGGGGTTTCCGGGGCAATATCCAAAAGGCGTATACTCCCGCCTGACAACGCGTATAAGCGATCGAAAATGCCTATATCCGGAGCTATAATATTCTCCGCGTTTTGCGCTCCGCGTTTTTCAACGTTCAGAAACGGCCCTTCCATATTTATCCCGCGTAGCGCGGCGCCAAAGCCATATTTGTCAATATACGGCAACGCGGCTTTGACGATGCCGGTCAAAACTTCCTCGCCATAAGCCATAGTCGCCGGTACGACGCTCGTTACCCCGCTTTTGCCGTAGCAGGAAAGCATCTTTTCAAGTCCGGACGGGTCCGCGTCGCAAAAGTCGCTGTTCATGCAGCCGTGAGTATGTATGTCGACGAATCCAGGAAGTACGTAGGCGCCATCCGCGTCGACTCCATCTCCCAACAGGCTGCCAGGTGGCGCTATCTGGGTAATTGTCGAACCTTCGAAGGCGATATCCGCCTTTCCAAAGGTATAATCCTGGCCATATACCAGTCCGTTGCTTATGATCATAATAGTCTCCCTCCAACAATTGACTTGGCAAAATAACGCGGTAGATGGAAATTCGGAGTATCACTCTGTACGGGGCTGAAACTAAAATAATGCTCGATATTGGGGTTTTCTGATATTTTATAAAAGTTGCAGAAAAAAACACTACCGATATCAAGCTCTTCAATTCCAGCGCTGCGAAGTAGAAGATCGGACGGCACCAGGAACTCCGCGCCCCACCCGTCGTGGCTTACCCAAGCCGACGGTGAGGCTTCAATCATTTCTTCCGCTGTCAGCGGGAAACGGTTTTTCCGTCCTCGCCCGGTTTTGGCGTAAAGGGCGCCGTTTGCGTTTATCTCGAAATTAAAATATAAGCCGTCGTTGCTGGGGCAGCCTTCGCCGTCAAGCGGCGCATCAGCGTCAGGGAACGCGAAAAATGCCTCGAGCGCGCTGTCGCCGCAGACCCGTCCCATGTTTTCTGATACAGTCCGAAGCGGATCTGTTTCGTCGCAGCTCATGCTGATAAATAAGCCTTGGCCGGGGATGTAAGCCATACGTCCTTGCGCGGAAGGTTTCCTTTTGCAGGTCCATTGCGCGTTATTGATCTTGAAAACAGGGCATGAGCATATCATATCCGGCGAATCAATTATCATTGTTTTGTATGTTAACATAGCCTCTATAAATTCTCGCTCAAGAAAGTCTCTACTTCGATCGCCGCTTTTTCTTCGTCCGCTCCGTCGAACGTGAAGCAGAGTTCTTCACCATGTTTCATCCCCAAACCCATAACGCCGATCACACGCTTTGCGTCGACCATTTTCCCGGGTTTGCCGATGCGGATATCGCACGGGAACTCGGTGCATTTTTTTACTAACAAGCCAGCCGGGCGGGCATGGATGCCCAATTCATCCTGAATGATGTACTTTATTTCTTGCATTTTTTAAGCATCCCTTCTCTATCTTTGTTCTTTTCATTGTGGCATAAGTGTAATCAGCGGTTCTCCCGCTTTTATCGGGCCTTGGGGGGCAAAACTGATTTTTTTATACTCGTCGGGATTGCAGATAACTACCGGTGTTGAAATATCATAGCCTTCGCCTATTATAGAAGCTATATCGAACTCTATGAGAATATCTCCCGCCTTAACTTGATCATTGTTGTTCTTATGAATCTTGAAGTGGCGGCCTTTAAGTTTCACAGTATCTATTCCAATGTGAATGAGCAGCTCGACGCCATCATCGGTTATTAGACTTACAGCGTGACCGGTATTGAACATCAAGCTTATTGTAGCGCCGGCAGGCGCAAGAACGTCGCCGGAACTAGGTTTGATCGCTATTCCACGTCCTAAAACATCATCGCTGAAGACGGGATCGCTTAATTGCGATACAGGCGTAACGTCTCCGTCAAGCGGTGAAGCGATTACAATAGTGTTTTTTTTCTTATTCCCAAACATTTTTATACTCCTCGTTATTTATATTACTAGGTAAATCTACAATAAAAAGTGATAAATGTCAACTTATAAAACACAAAAGTTGGAAAAATAATTTTAACTCATATCTCAGGCTATCCACTAAATAATAACATTTTGCTTGTAATTGGAGCTACAAAACTGTATAATTACTCAGCGTATCCAAATAGATACGCAAAAATTAAGAATACGGAGGATGAACTATGAAAAAGTCAATTAGAATACTAATGGCAGTTCTCGCGCTCTCTCTGCTATTTACGGTGGCGGTGAGCTGTGTGAAGAAAGAAGCGCTCACAATGGCGACTAACGCTGATTTCCCACCATATGAGTTCTACCAAGATGGCAAGATCGTTGGGATCGACGCGGAAATCGCTGAAGCTATAGCGAAGAAGTTGGGTATGGAACTAAGCATCGAGGACATAGACTTCGATTCTGTAGTGATGTCTATTGAAACTGGAAAATACAATATGGCGATGGCTGGGCTTACCGTAACTGAGGATCGCATGGAGCAAGTTAATTTCACAACGAGCTACGCGAAAGGCGTCCAGGCAATAATCGTCCCCGATGGCAGCCCGATTACAAGCAATGATGATCTTTTCAATGAGGGTGCGAAGTACAGGATCGGCGTTCAGTTGTCGACGACCGGCGACCTGTACGCGACATGGGATCTTGAAGACGAGGATCTCGCGGTCATAGAACGCTATCAAAAAGGCGCCGATGCAGTGATGGCCTTAAATACAGGGAAAATTGATTGCGTAATAATCGACAACGAGCCAGCGAAGGTTTTTGTCAGCCAGAATCCGGGGCTTAAAATACTTGACACGGAATACACAGTGGAAGACTATGCTATCGCAGTGAATAAAAATGAAACAGAATTGTATGAAAAAATCGATAGCGCCCTGCGTGTACTTATAGCCGACGGAACAGTACAGAGTATTATCGACAAGTATATAAACGCCGATTAAAAGGGGAATGCCCTGTATGTCTGACTTATGGCAAAGCTTCAGTTCTCAGTTCAATACGGCGTTTGTTGCCCAAGATAGATGGCGTTTTATCACGCAAGGCATTGGCAATACGCTGATTCTCACTTTTTTCGCCCTTATTTTGGGAATTGTCCTAGGCGTAGTTGTGGCGGCTGTCCGGTCGTCTTGGGACAAGGTGGGACCCACAATGAAAAAAGGGCCGTTGAAATACCTGTTCCAGGTTGCCAACGGCGTATGCAAGGTGTACCTGACCGTTATACGCGGGACGCCGGTCATGGTTCAGATATTGATCATCTTCTTTGTGATTATGGCCACATCCACCAACAAGATGCTATGCGGCATAATAGCGTTCGGCATTAATTCCGGAGCGTACGTCGCTGAGATCATACGCGGCGGGATAATGTCAGTTGACGCCGGACAGTCCGAAGCCGGTCGCTCTTTGGGCTTCAATTATATTCAAACCATGCGCTTTATCGTGTTGCCTCAAGCACTTAAAAACATTCTGCCTTCTTTGGCAAACGAGTTTATCGTATTGCTAAAAGAAACGGCGATAGCTGGATATGTTGGCGTCACAGACCTCACACGCGGCGCAAATATCATTCGTGGAGTCACATATCAGGCGCTTTTCCCACTTGTTGCGGTTGCTCTGATTTATCTTGTCTTTGTCATGTTCATTACATGGCTTGTCGGCAAGCTGGAGAGGAGGCTTAGGGCAAGTGAGCGCTGATGTCCTTATCCAGACAAATGGTTTGGAGAAATATTATCTTTCGGGCGTGATAAAAGCTCTTGACGGTATAACGACGAAGGTGGACAAAGGTGAAGTAGTCGTTATTATCGGACCGTCCGGTAGCGGAAAGTCCACCTTTTTACGTTGCCTCAACTTGCTTGAAATCCCAACTGGCGGAACAGTCACATTCGAGGGGGTAGACATCACCGACTCTGGAACGAATATCAATGTCCACAGGCAAAAGATGGGCATGGTTTTCCAGAACTTTAATCTTTTCCCAAATATGACGGTGCTCAAGAACATGACTATCGCGCCGATAACGCTGCTCAAGAAAACGAAGGAGGAAGCAGAGGAAAAGGCTATGTCTCTGCTTAACCGCGTTGGGCTGCCGGATAGGGCGGACGCGTATCCCAGTCAACTATCGGGCGGACAGAAGCAGCGCGTCGCCATCGTTCGCGCTCTGTGCATGGATCCAGACGTGATGCTTTTTGACGAACCTACAAGCTCTCTCGACCCGGAAATGGTAGGCGAGGTGCTTGATGTAATAAAGCAACTTGCGCAAGACGGTATGACTATGGTCGTAGTTACGCATGAGATGGGATTTGCCAGAGAGGTCGGTACCCGCGTCTTGTTTATGGACGAGGGTAAAATCGTTGAGGAAAATACCCCTGAAAACCTGTTTTCTCATCCGAAAAGCGAAAGGCTCCAAGGTTTTCTCGCTAAAATACTATAGCGAGCTTTGCACAAGAGCGTTAGCCATTGGGGTCCGGATCGGGCGCCGCGTACGGCGGGTTGTATGGTTCTTCATCAGTTTCCTGACCAGTCTGGGAATCTGTCGGTTCGTTGCCTTGGTTTTCGGAATTCCCGGAATTATCTTGATTATCGTTATTATTTGGGTTTTGCCGATCATCATTATTATCTGGTATATATTGATTATCCGGGCTATACTGATAATCCCAGTAATGCTGGTCATCCGGATCGTAAATATCGTCAGACTCGTCCGGATCGTCAGACTCTTCTGGTGTTTCAGATTCATAAGTGAACAAAATGATGTTCCTTGATTCGTCGCTGGTCACCATAAGGGTTGCCGTAGGCTCGCTGATTCTGACGTAACCCTCAAAAGTCGGCGCGTTTATAGTGACTTCTTTATCAATGACAGATAGTTTTGATTCTTCATATAGAATGCTTCCATACGGGTCGACGCACCTTATTATGTAGTTGGCTGTCACTACGCCCTCTACTGAATGGGGTCTGCTGCCGCTAGGCGCAGCGTTGAAGTCCCTTTTTTCAAGATTTTCATGAATGGGCGCCATTATCGACTTCCAAATCTGAGCAGCCGGATTCCCGCTTGATCTCATCGTTGCTGGAGTATCGTATCCTGTCCATACCGCAGCGACGTAGTATGGTGTGAACCCCACAAACCAGCGGTCCTTACTGTCTGTCGAAGTCCCTGTTTTGCCCGCAGTCGGCATATGGCTACCCAAATTCGCCGAGCTGCCTGTTCCTCTGGTGGCGGCGTCGTGGAGCATGTCAGTCATCCAGTACGCAGTCCAAGCACTGACCGCCCTATTACCTTTTTTGGCGTTGTCAAGCAAGATGGCGCCCGTATTGTCGTAAACCTTTGAATATGTACGCAACTGTACGCGCTCGCCGCCATTCGGGAACATCGTGAACGCCGACGCCATTTCCCGCACAGTAGCGCCATATGTGAGCTGTCCGGCAGCCAACGGCGCGTATGCTTCATCGGAAGGATGTAAGTTAAAGCCAAGTTCGTCTCTTAAAAAATGGAATGATCTGGATACGCCAAGCTCGTCAACCACAACAGCTGGGATAGTATTGAGCGAACGGATGATGGCGTTTCTTACAGTTACGATCCCGCTGTATGAACGGTCGGCGTTTTTTGGCATCCATGTTGTTCCGGACAAGGACACATAATCACTGTCGTCATACTTTGTATCCGGAGTCAGAATCCCATCGTCCATGGCGGGCGCGTAGGCAGATATCGGCTTGATGGACGAACCGGGCGGCCTACGGGTCATAGTTGCACGGTTTAGCAGCATATTTCTCGTCTTAACGCCGACGCTGCCGGAAAGAGCTTTAATTTCGCCGGTGTATGGGTCGGCGATTATAATGCCGGACTGCAATTGCTGGGCTGATCCTGTGACACGCGGCAGCGATTCGGGGTTTTGATATACGTTGTCGACTATCTCCTGCATATCTAGATCGATAGTCGCAATTATTCTCAAACCGCTGGTATAGAGGATCCTTCTCGCCGCCTGCTCGGAATAACCTTTTTCGTTGACGAGATCATTTATTACGTCCCTAATGACCGCTTCCTCAAACCATGTATAAATAATCTGTTCATAGGATTCGTCTTCGCCACGTTGAAAACTAACCGGCTCGTCGAGTGCTTCTCTGTATTCTTGCTCGGTTGCAATGTACCCTAACTGATACATTCGGCCTAGAATAGTTTCCTTTCTCTCGTTATTTGCTTCACGGTTGGCGTATGGGCTAAATCTTGACGGATTGTTTGTTATCGCGATTATCGTCGCGCTTTCCGGAAGCGTTAGCTCTGAGACTTCTTTATTGAAATAATAGTGCGCTGCCGCCCCAATACCGTAACAACCATGACCGAAATAGACAAGATTGAGATATAATTCCAGAATATCCTTTTTTTCATATTTGTTTTCATATTCCAGCGCCCTAAAAATCTCCAGCAGCTTTCTTTGAACGGTTATATCATCCTCCTGGGTCAGGTTTTTGATAAGCTGCTGAGTAATCGTCGAACCGCCGAATGTATCCCGCATGCTCAGGAACATGTTCATGAATGCGCCTGCCGTGCGGTACCAGTCGACGCCATGGTGTGTGTAAAAACGATGATCTTCTATGGATACAAGGGCATTTATCAGATGCTCTGGTATTTCGTCGTAATCCGCCCATCTTCGAAATTCAGAGCTTTGCAGTGTGACAAGTTCCGTTTCTCGCCCCGTATCAGGATCGATACAGCATATTACGCTCGATAGGCTCATCGAGAATTCCTTTGGGTCGATATCGAGGTCGGTAGTCAGGTTGTTTCTCAGATATACAAGAAAAATAGAAGTGAATACCACGCCTGTCGTTAATAGTATCATCAACAGCGTTCCAATGGATTTTAAAGCGAGAAAGAAAATGTCGCTAAGCGCCCAAGCGCCGGTTTTCACGACTTTCTTCGCGATCCTTTTTGTTTTCACAGTCACAGCGACACCCCCTACGTTTAGCTGTCTATTATTATAGCATATTTTATAAAGATATTGCAGAATTTTATATTATTCTTGATTTATTTTTATCGTTAATGTATTATGTACGGGTGTCGCGGTGGTCAGCTTTGCGACAGAAGGGGGATTAGCGCTGTGGACGGTGGATTCGGTAACGATTTTATTACTGTACAGGACGACGACGGGAATGAGCTGGAACTGGAACATCTGGACAGCATTGAGCATGGCGGAGAGTTTTATATGGCTTTTCTCCCGGCGGACATGGACGAAGACGATGAGGACTACGGCATAGTCATTCTGAAGGTCGTTGTTATGGATAACGAGGAAACGCTGATCACTGTAGACGACGAAGACGAGCTTAGCGCTGTTTACACACATTTTCTGGAGCGTCTTTCGGATGCGGAAGAAAGCTAAACCTCTGTATTATATAAAAATCCCTGCTTTGCTCGTGATAGGCCTTTTTAAACCCACATTTATAATAAGGGATGCTGATCTCTCCTGGTGAATTGCAGGCCTCCCGGGTTGCGCGCGACGTAGCTTGGATGTTGGAAGCAGCGAAAGTGGGAGGAGGCGACCCACCTGCCACGCGGTGCAGGTTATAAATGGGCTTACACGGTACGGCGGGGTTATTTTTTGCTTGCATATGTCGTTGTTATAAAGTATAATAACGGACGCTATGTATTTTATTTAACATGAATAAAAAAGGAATGACTGCATTATGGGCGACACATTTGAAAAAAGGCTCGATGGAGCCACCAGACGGAAATCACGGATTGACAAAGAGCTCAAGAGCCGAAGAAAGACGCGGATAGTAGCGGTGTCCGTCGTTTTGGCTGTGGTGGTATTTTTTTCCGCCGCTATGTTCATAAACTCACCGCTTATACGCCGCGTTTTGCCGGCTCTTACTATCGGAAACGTCGATTTTTCAGCGGCGGAGTATGATTACTATTTTGTATATTCGCTAAACCAACTTAGCTACTATTATACCTCGATGCTCGGCGAAGAGGGGGCGAGTTCATACCTGCCTTCCAACGACGCCGCGCTGTCAACTCAAATCCAAAATGAGGAAACGGGCGAGACTTGGGAGGACTATCTTTCGGCTATGGCTATTGAGAACATGACGGAGATCGCGCGGATATATGACACCGCGAAAGCCGCTGGATATGAAATGCCCGCCAATATTGCCGAAGAGATCGATACCCAAATCTCGACATATAAGGAACAAGCTGAAATGTATGGGTCGGCATACCCAAATCTTAACAGCTATCTCCGGCAGATTTTTGGCAACAATATTAATGAGCGCGCCTTGCGCAGAATTTTGGAACGAGCCATGCTTGCGTCTTCGTATAGCACGTATATCAGCGATTCGTTTACATATACCGCCGATCAACTGGCTACGTATTATTCCGAGAACGCGGACAATTTCGATAATTTCATTTTCAGGACATTCCTTGTCGCTCAGGAAACTGTCGAAGAGACGTTTGAAACTGACGAAGAAACCGAAGCGGCTAACGCCGCGGCTCTGGAAGCGGCTAGGGAGCAGGCGGAGCTGATAGCGTCCGGTATCGAAAGTGAGGAAGATTTTATTGATGCCGCCAAAGAATACGACAGTATATACTACGGTGATAGCGATTCGACGCTAATGGAGACTCCTGGATCGGATTTGACCTACATGGAATATGATGGGTGGCTGAAAGACGGTGCGCGCGTGTCCGGAGATGTCGGAACTATTGACGCGTACAGCGGTACATATGTAATTTTCTTCATAAGACGGGATAAAAACGATTATCAAACGGTCAAGATGCGCCAAATCCTTTTACTCATGGATACCGTCGATTCGTCGATCTACGAGGAAGGCTTGGAAGATCCTGAATACCTTGAAGCTCTGCGGCAAGCGGAGATTGCGGTGAAAGGACGCGCGGATGAGGTGCAAAGTCTGTTCAACGCCGGCGGAGCGACGGAGGAAATGCTCCTTGAGTTGATGTCCGATTATTCTGACGACAGCACTGAAGGCGGCCTCTACGAAGACATCCAAAAGGGAACCCTCGTCACCGAGATCGAAGACTGGCTTTTCGATCCCGTCAGAAAGTACGGAGATAACTCGCTTATTAAGTCGGCTGCGTACGGCTACCATCTAGTGTTCTTCATGGGCTACGGAGACAAGTCTTGTGATGTTACCGCGAAAAACGATCTTCGCGAAAGTGATTATCAGACTTGGACAGAAGGCCTCGCGGAGGTTGAAACAACCACGCGTTGGGCATTTAGCTTAAGAGAGAAACGTTAGACACGCGTCGCTATTACATAATATTTATAATGTCAAAGGGCTGCCGGAGCAGCCCTTTTGCGATAAGGCGTGAATCAATCAAACAGGGCGGAAAGAACTACTTGAGATAGTTCTCCTCTGTATCGTTCGACTATTTCTTCTGGAGTTGCGCTCGCTTTAGTATTCAGCCTCTTGCAAAGCGCGGTGTAATCACTCTTTGGAAGTTCGCGTAGCTTATCCGCCGCGAGGGCAAATGCTGCGTCGACCATTTCCTGCTGAGTAGCCAGCAGCTTTTTTTTTGCTTCCATTGCGGCTAAATTCTTCAGTTGCTCTTGCCTCAGTTCAGTTTCTTTTGTACCCGAGTTGATGTACTTCCAATACTCATCTTGCTCAAGATGAGCATAGTCTTTACGGATCTGCTCGCGCTTGTTGGAGGCCTTGCGCGAAATTTCATCACATTCCGCGTCGGCTTCATTTTTTATATGTTCCAGAATTTTATCCAAACCTATAAGAATATCAACCATCTCCCTTCGGTTCCTCAGTTTTCTGATCGCGATCACTGGAAGCGCGGGCGCTTGCCAGGGGATTGAACAGCTTTCCCGCATTCTTGAAGAATATTTTCAAAAGCTTTGGCCATCTGAGTTTTAGGGGGATATCCTCATTTTCGTCCGGCGACGGGTTTTCGATTTCCCATGCGCAAATATATTCCGACAACGAAGAAATGAGCCTCTGTTCTGACGGAGCGGGCATCCAACCTGTAAGAATCAATACCTTTCGCGTACCAAGAAGCGGTATATTCTCAATGTTTGCGCCATACATTCCGAGTTCAGCCGTTTCCAAAGCGAGCCGGTTATCCGTGTTGTTGACATCGAACCCAAGAAGCTCGCCGGGCGGAGTTACCTCTACACAACTCATATCAATCAGGACGCGCAAAACATTTTCAAAATCCGTGCGCGCGATCACCAGCAGCAGCTTTTTCATTTTTACTGTCAACATCAGAGATTCACGATCCTTTCGACAATAAGGGACGCGGCTGCCTCGATCCGCCTTTCAGCGCGTGCTCTGAGCGTGGCTTGCCTGTTAGCCGTCGTCGAGGCGAGTTCCATGGCTTCTCCCATGGCTTTTTGATCAATCGTGTGAGTAAAATAAGCGATTTCTGTTTCAGCGCGCAATAATGTCGAAGCGATAGTCTCTTTTCCTTCGTTTTGCGCCGCTTCGATTACTTCGTCGGCTTTTTTTGTCGCGAGTAGTATTTTTTGAAGAGCCTCATCTTCCGCAAGGCAGATGGCCTCGATCTCTTCATGTGACACCGGAAACACCTCCGACCGTTATATGCGTTTTGCTGCTATGCTAATATACTAAATATTAGTAAATTTGACAAGTATTAAACCGTATTGTAAAATATACTCGCTAATAAAGATAAGATAAAAGCCGGAAAAGGGGAGAAGTATGGATAAGAAAAGAAAAAGACGGTGGGGAGACAGGAGGGATGGAAGACGTCTTCGTACGCTTGACCCATATAACTCCATGTCGCCGTTTATAATGAAATATAAAAGCGACGCGAGTAATTACTTCTCCGGGTTAATAGACGTCGCCTACATAGAAAAATTCCTACAGGAAAAAAGGCAGCAGGGCTATCAAGGGATTGGGATATTACATTTATTTGTTGCCGCCTATATTAGGGTGATATCACAATATCCAGGAGTTAACAGGTTTGTATCAGGCCAAAGGATATTTGCCAGAAATGATATTGAGTTTATCATGACTATCAAGACACAAATGAAAACATCAGCAAGCGAGACTTCAATTCAAGTAGCGTTTGACGCCAGCGATACTATATTTGACGTATTTAACAAGATCAACGTAGAAATCGATAAAGTCAGGCGCGAAGGTGAAAACACTAATACTGACGATGTAGCCAAATCATTCATGAAGTTACCAAGGCTAATACTTAAGTTCGCGGTATTCTTTTTTACGAAACTAGACTATTTTGGCATGTTGCCGGAAGCGCTTATAAAAGCAAGTCCATTTCATGGATCTATTGTAATAACTGATCTAGGCTCTATTGGGCTACCGGCAATTTACCATCATCTTTATGATTTTGGAAACATTCCTGTGTTCGTCGCGCTTGGGTCTAAACAAAAAGTTTGTGAAACGAGACAGGATGGCACGGTAAAGTTGAGGAAATACGTCGACTATAAAATAGTAGTGGATGAGCGTATATGCGACGGTTTCTATTTTTCACAGGCATTTAAAATGCTCAAAAGCGTCTTGCGGCAGCCTGAGCTTCTTGAAACGCCCCCGATAGAAGTGGTTGAGGATGTTGAATAGTAAATGTATTAAACTGATTATTTATTTCGTTACGGGGTAGTTTTCTGAAAAGCACCCGTCGCAGAAACCGCATTTCGAATCCGGCGCTATTTTTGACAGGCTTTCAAGACTAAGAAAACCCAGGCTGTCGGCGCCGATTATTTTGCGCATGTCCTCAGTCGAATGATTGAATGCGAACAGTTCATGCCTGGTTGGTATGTCGGTCCCAAAATAGCACGGGGCGATGAATTTTGGCGACGAAGACAAAACGTGGACTTCCTTTGCTCCGGCGTCACGCAAAAGGCTTATAATTGGGACGACGGTAGTTCCTCTCACTATGGAATCGTCGATCATTATTACGCGTTTCCCATTAACAGTCGCGCGCAAGGGGTTAAGTTTGATCTTAACCGCTTCTTCGCGGCCTGTTTGCAGTGGGGTGATAAACGTTCGCCCAATATACCGGTTCTTAATAAACCCGTCGTCATTTGGTATCCCAGTAGCTATGGAATAACCTTTTGCGGCAACAAGTCCGGAATCGGGAACCCCAATGACCACGTCTGAATTAATGGGGTATTCATCGGCAAGACAGCGGCCGGCGTTTATACGCGCCTCGTATACGCTTTGACCGTCTATAACGCTGTCAGGGCGCGCAAAATACAATAGCTCGAAAATACAGAGACTGGATTTTGACACGCAGTTTTCGCGGTTGCTGTGCAATACACCGTCGTCTACCCAGACGATTTCACCAGGATCGACATCCCGGATGAATTCCGCTTCGACGCTGTCAAGGGCGCATGATTCCGACGCGAAAACTATCGAGTCGCCTTTACGCCCTATGCATAACGGTCGGAAACCCCACGGATCGCGGGCTGCAATCAATTTGCGAGACGACATGACGACAAGCGAACACGCGCCTTTGATCCGTTTCATCGCCTGATTTACAGCCTCCTCGACGCTATTACAATGAGGACGCGCTTGCGCGATTATATACGCAATTATCTCGGAATCGGTATTTGTATGGAAAACAGCGCCTTTGAATTCGAACTCGCGTTTTAGCGCGTCGCTGTTTATGAGGTTGCCATTGTGCGCGATAGCAAGCGAGCCTTTTATATACGTGAGGGTAAGCGGTTGTATGGACCCGCCGAGCGAGCCGTTTCTACCGCCATACTGTACGTGGCCGATAGCCATTGTGCCGCCAAGTTCGTTGAGTATCTTCTCGCCAAACACGTCGCCGACAAGCCCCGCGCCTTTGTGGCATGAGAGTTTCACATCGTTCATAGCGACGATTCCGCAATCCTCCTGCCCACGATGCTGGAGCGCGTACAAACCGTAATACGCGCTTCTCGCGCAGTTGCCCTCTGCGTTATAAATGCCAAAAATGCCGCATTCCTCATGCAATCCCATGAAACGGTTCACCCCATTTAGTCCCTTTCTTCTTCCAGAAGTTTATTAAGTTCTTCTTTAAATGTGATAATATCCCGAAATTGGCGATAAACTGAAGCAAATCTCACATACGCGACTTCGTCGAGGGATTTAAGCCCATTCATGATCATTTCGCCAATCGCTACCGACGTTATTTCCCTCTCAAGCGAATTCTGAAGTTCCTGCTCGATGTCGTCGACGAAAGCTTCTAGATCGGCAAGTGGGACAGGCCGTTTTTCGCAAGCTCTGAGCATGCCGTTTATCAACTTTTGTTTGTCGAACGTCTGTCTGCTTCCATCTTTCTTAACGACTATGAGCGGCAAACGTTCCATTATCTCATATGTTGTGAAACGCTTCTGGCATTTAAGGCATTCGCGCCTCCGCCTAATTGTCGCGCCCTCTTCCGCAGGGCGCGAATCGACGACCTTGCTTTCGGAATAATTGCAATAGGGACACTTCATATTATATACCCTCCATATTAATAATCATACAGGTTTTGTCAAATATAGCACATTGTAGGCCGTATCCGCAACCAAAATTGCGTATAAAGAGTTAAAAATCAAAAGCTAGGTTACTATTCAGACGGCATCCAAAAACACAGGTCGGTTACAGGCAATGCACTGGTACACTTGTGAAAACTAGTAATAATGGCCAAAACTTGTATGCGGAGCCTGTAACCATTGCGAGTTTTTGGATACCCTCTGAACAGTTACAAAGCTAGAAATTCATCCCGTGTAAACAGTACATTTAGCACATCAAGGAGAGCGTTTGCAGACAGCCTTTCTGGAAGATCAAGGCGGTTTAACAACTCCGCCCGTTTCCGCGCACTGCCGTCGATTCCTGATAGACCAACTGCAAACATGTCCGCTTTCGTTATCCGCGATGCGTCGCCTGAATGTGTAGGTTCATCAACGATTGTCGCGCCCGCGCGCTCTAGCGCCTTGATTATTATGTCGGGTTTCATGCCTTCGACTCCAAGCTTGCCTTCTTTTGAGGCGGACGACTTACGCCTTTCCCGACCGCTCATGTCTGGAATGTAGGCATGCTTGACCTTCTCGGCGCCGAGCATTCCAATAAGCCTTCCACGAATGAAAAACCCTGCTTTATCACTATCGGTGAGGATGATGAGTCCCCTTTTTTCCGCAAGTTTTCTTAGGAGCGTTATCTTTTTTTTATCCGAAAACACTCCAAAACCGGATGTTTCGATAATAGTACCACTAACGACTTGGGCGACCGTGTTTTTGTCGTATTTTCCCTCGACTACGATGACCTCGTGTATATTTTTCATAATCCAAACGCAAGTTTCAAGAGCAATTCCACCAACCTGGATTCCGGTTCGGATGAACTGTTTAGTTCGTAAGCCGTGTTAGCACAGAACAACACAGCCTGAAAACAATAGTTGAGCGTCGCATTACGGGCAGTGTCCATAAGCGCCTTAGCTTGAAACTCATATCGAATGTCGCACATATCAATCAACGCTTTTTTATCCAATTTGCTTTCTATGCAGACGCGCGCCGCGAGAAGCTGGCGCATTTTCAAGGAAATACTGTAAATAAGCTTGTGCGGCGCCTCACGCATTTGAAATAGCTCGTCGAGTATCCGCATAGCGGAGATATGGTCGCGACGCATAAGCGCGTCGGTCAGCTTATACGCGACAGTATCGAGGATAGGTGTGACTACAGCGTCTATGTCCGCGCGAGTCACTGCTTCTCCCAAGGCGTACGCGGTTACTTTTTCAATCTCGCTGTGAAGGGACGACATATATCCGCCGGTAATAGCGACAAGATAGCCGGCGTCGGCAGAACTGATGAGTTTTCCGGCATCTTTGCAATGCCTCTTGATCCATTTTGTCAAACTGACCTGGTCCTGGACCGCGAACTCAACTACTTGCGCGGATTTCAATATCTCCTTATCCAGCTTCACTCTCCCGTCCGGCTTGTATATGATCGTGTCATATACAATTACTATGCACACATAATCCGGAAGGTTTGACAGCATTTCGCTAAACGCCGGTTTTTGCTCGCTTTTGAAAATGTCAAAATCATTGATCTCGATTAGAGTTCTATCAGCAAAGGCAGGGAATGTATCGATAGCTTCAGCGAGTTCGTCAGCCTTAACGTTCTTATCCCCAAAGCGTTTATAGTTGAAGCCGTCAAGCCCAGTCGGGCATATAGATTTGCGTATCATAGCTAGACAGCGCTCAAGTAAGTAACGTTCTTCGCCGTGGAAGATATAAAAGTTGCCAATTTGCCCGTTTGCTAATAATTCGCTTAGTTCTTTATAACTTACGCCCTCTTTTGCGGATTTGGCCATTGTATCGCTATCCTCCCCACGCGCATTCTACAAAGTATACAATTTGCAGCTCTTAAGGTCAGTCCCTGAGTAATCGCGCACTGGCGGATACAGACTCGCGGTTTCCGGTTACTCTTGAATGGCAACCTTTCTATTCCCCGCGCCTACTGTGACATGCCCCGTAGTATCCGTACGGAATACCGCGACGGAATAATCATTGAGACGGTCAAGCGTTTCTTCTGATGGGTGGCCATAACTGTTCTTCCCAACCGATATTATAGCAAGCTTCGGCCTGATGGCGTAGAGCAGTTCCTCTGAAGTGGAATACTTTGAACCGTGATGACCAACGACAAGTGTGTCAACATACGGCAACTGGGCGAAGCGCAGGAGGCTTCTTTCGATGCTAGAATTCATGTCGCCGGTTATTAAAGCGCTTATTTCACCTTTGCATAGTATCGTCAAACCGCGCTCATTATCATCTCCAAACCCGACGGGCGGATACATGACGAGATCAATACCTCCAAGCGAGATGCCAAGCGTCTCAGTGACATATATTATATCAGTTCCTCGCTTTCTTGCAAGCTCAATTATATCATCAGCGATATAGGAACCCTCGGGATCCGGTATAGCGATCGCGGAAATATTCACTCTACTCAGAAGCGGGAGAACTCCATTGGCATGATCTGAGTGCAAATGGGTTAGAACAAGCAAATCAATCGAAGTTGTCGCGTGGTTTTGAAGAAACGCATGCGCTATAGCGCCGGCATCCTCGCCGCTACTGCTCCCGCAGTCTACTACAGCGGTATTGCCGTCGGAATTAAGCACAACGCATAATCCCTGCCCGACGTCCAATACCGTCATAGAACTGTCGCCGGCATTGGGAAGCAGATGGGATACGAGTAGTACAGCGCATAGCAAAACGACCGCGATACAAGCAGGGTACAGATACTGACGCGCACGGGCTTTTAATAAAGGCAGCGTTATGAAAAGCACGTAGACATACGCGATCCAAAAGATGATATGAGCGCTGGAAGGATAAATGGAGGCATACGGGATAGAGGCGAACGCTCGGGCTACCGCAATTATATAGCGCGCCGCAAGGGACGCCGGGTATGCGACGATTGCCGCAAGCGGGATATAAACAAAACCTAGGATGGACGCGAGGATACCAAGCGGAAAAACGATCGTCAAAGCCCAGAGCGTCAACAGATTCGTTAACGGTCCGATAAGAGATACATAACCGAAATGTAAAGCTGTGAGAGGGAGCGAAAATACGAGCGCTCCAACGGTTGCGGACAAGGAAGAGGTTATAAAGGCGACTATTTTTTTGATTATTTTGTTCTTATTGAACTTCTTGCCGCGAAGAAGATCGGAAACAGATGAATTAATCCTGGTGGTAAACACTATTATTCCAACCGTCGTGGCAAACGAAAGTTGAAGGCCGACTGAAGCGCATGAGTATGGATTAGCAGCAAGCAGAACCACAAGCGAAGCGGAAAGCGAGGTCAGACTGTCGCTTTCACGATTAAATAACGGAGCGCAAATGAGGAAAAACTGCATTATTCCGGCACGGCTTATAGACGGGGTGAATCCGGTCATCGCCATAAAAAACAACAATATTGGTATGCCAGCAATCGCAAAATACCGTTTATTCTTTATGACAAGACTCAAAAAACCCATTAGAAACGATATATGCATTCCCGATATAGAGAAAAAGTGGGCAATACCCGACGCTGAGAGCGCCGAGCTGAGGGCTGCGTCCTGGTTGAGACCGTCGCGTTTTCCCACAGTGACAGCTTGGATAAGCGGCGATACGTCCTTCTCAAATATCGTATCGATCATGTCTGCTACAGAATTCGCGAGCCTTTTTGGAAAAAACAGCAAGCTATTATTTGAACCAGTAACCGTAATGCCGCCAGAGACATAACCAGTCAGAAAAGCGCCACGAGCGCTCAAAGCGTCGATACGGCCGCTATCGTCCATACCGTCAGTGCGCTGAAACCGCGCAGAAAACTCTATTATGTCGCCTGGGGATAGCGCTAAATCGTCGTAGTAGTATAAACGCGCCCCGACTGAAGGCTTGTTATCCCTATATACCAAGCAGTCGACGCGGTAGCCGCGGGTCCTTTCATAGGGATGGTCCGTAACTACGGCGGTCACACTCGCGGCTAAATCATCATCATCTATTGTTGAGGGAAGAAATAGCGCGGTATATCCCCAACTCCAGCCTAAACCGATGGCGGCGGAAATTAGCGCAATTAAAACACGCAGGCGCATGTTGCCATGAAACAGCAAACCTACAAGGGAAACCGCTGCTGCTATAGCGCTTGCAATAAGCAGCCAATCATACGGTATTATATATCTTGAAAAAAATATCGCGGCTGTGAACGCTAAAGCCGCAGTCGCCACTTTACGCATAATATTTGCCTTAGCACTTATCGTTTAAAAAATCCAATTCATCGAGCGTCAGCTTAAAGGAAGGAATGAAATGCTCCATGAAATACTCAACTTCCGGCATTTCCATCGCAGCAAGCTTTTTTAGTGTTTGGTCGGCGGCAAGTTGAAATTCGTGATTTCCAGCCTTTAGCTCCTCTAGGCATTTGATATATGCCGCCAGAGTATCCGCCGCTTTGACCAGTAAAATATCAGGGTTGTCGCTGTCAGGCGACAGAAGCGTTTCATAAGCGGGGCGCATTTGCTGGGGGAGTGCGGCAAGCAATCGGTGTGAGGCTATGGATTCAACTCTTTTGTAGGCTTTCATGATGTCAGGATCAAAATATTTAATGGGAGTCGGCAAATCTCCGGTGAATATTTCAGACGAGTCATGGAATAAAGCGATTTCAGCGGCAGCGCCGGGATCGGCGTCGAGTTTGAAAACATCCCGCCGTATGACGGCGAGCGCGTGCGCGATGACGGCAACCATATGCGAATGTTCCTGCACGTTCTCAACGGCGTTGTTGCGCATAAGCGACCAACGGAAAATATTTTTCATTCTTGAAATGAACGCAAAGAAACTAAAATGCATAAAGTCGCGCCCCTAATTACGCTTCTATTGAGTTGTCCTGATGATTATAGTTTATTAGTCGGTTGTAAAAAGCGACCTGAGCTAAGCTCTGATACGGAGTGAGCCAGACCAAGACGATAGGGACCGTGAAGGGGAGTGGTAGCAGCATCGTGACCAGGACATGAAGAGCTAGCCAGCCGAAGAAGGACAAATTGAGCAGGAATAAATCCAGCTTTTTGCCGTGCGTTATTTGTTTAGATTCTCTGATACATTGGAGCGCGCTTTTTTCAGGCGCGTCAAGTAAAATGTAGTAAGCTTGGCTGTATCTGTAGGACGCTATAACGCCGGGAACGATGAGCAGCAAAGACCATAGGAAAACGAAAAAGGAGGAGATAATCCAAATTAGCAAGGTTTTGGTAAAAAAGAAAAAACCATCTACCAAATTCTTATAGTCGGCGCTTTGAGCACGGGAGATCTTCATGCAGTATTGCATAAACCCGACTTCGATAATCTTATTCACCAGCAAGACTATAGCGGCTATGGTCACCCCAAAAGTGCTGATGTTTGAATATAATATATCAAGCATTGGGGGTTCGTTTTTTTCAACGAGGCTCAGCAATGAACTAAGCATCTTGCTAGATCCGGAGAAACGGAAGCTTAGTTCTGACAGGACAGAAATAATCGCAATATATATAATACATACGACAAAGAGCATCGGCGCGTTTTTTTTCATTAATTTGCGCGATTCAGCTTTTAGCGCGAGATAAAGCATAAGGCATCCTCCCACAGCAATAATCCGTATTATAACATACGACTAACTATGCCCGCAACCTAAATCGAACAGGAACAAAGTGGACTAACTGTTCAGTGGGCATCCAAAAACTCGCAATGGTTACAGGCTCCGCACACAAGTTTTGGTCATTATTACTAGTTTTCATCAGTGTACCAGTGCGTTGCCTGTAACCAACCTGTGTTTTTGGATGCCGTCTGAACAGGGACAAAGTGGATGAAAACTAGATAAAATATTATCTAAGAGTATTGACACCTAAATCTATTGATTGTATAATGATGGATACGCCTGAAGAATTTGATACAATATATTGTATTCAAAGAAATTGGACCGATTCAATAATGAGTTCGGCGCCAGGGAAATACAAAAAAATTACGGAAGGATGAGAGTTTTGCCTATAATGAGTATAAGAAAAAGAGATGGAAGGACCACGACGTTCGATATAAGTAAAATATCGGACGCGATAAATAAAGCGTTTAACGCGACATACAGGCCTGGCAATGAAGATGTGGCTGAAAAACTTTCCGCCGAAGTGTTGTCTATACTTGAACTTGACGGCGACGAAACGCCCTTTGTTGAAGATATTCAGGACATAGTAGAAAAAGTTCTGATGGACAACGGTTACATAACAGCCGCAAAAGCATACATACTCTACAGAAACGAACGCAGCCGCCGCCGACAAATGAATTCACGGCTGATGCGGACATATGACGAGATAACTTTTGCCGACGCGCGGGACAGCGACGTAAAACGCGAAAACGCGAATATTGACGGCGATACGGCAATGGGCGTGATGCTCAAATATGGCTCTGAAGGCGCAAAGCAGTTCTACAACATGTTTGTCTTGAAACCTGACCACTCAAAAGCGCATTCTGAAGGCGACATCCATATACATGACCTTGATTTTCTCACTCTGACCACAACCTGTACGCAGATAGATATAATAAAACTGTTTAAAGGAGGGTTTTCAACTGGACACGGGAATCTCCGCGAACCAAACGACATATCTTCCTACGCCGCGCTTGCGTGCATAGCGATACAATCCAACCAGAACGACCAGCACGGCGGGCAGAGCATAGTAAACTTCGACTACGGAATGGCGGATGGCGTCAAAAAAACTTTCATCAGGCTTTATCGGCAAAACCTGGCGAAGGCGCTGATGCTGGCAAAAAAGATCGACGACCCAGAGCCCGACATTATACGTATGATAGAAAATATTAAATCTGAGACCGGCTTATTCCCAACGCTTGAAAATAACGAAGACTATCAAGCCGCCGAGTTGCCGCGGCTTGTTACGATGTTTGGCGACGAAAATGATATGAAAGACATCCAGAAAACAGCGCTCTATTTCGCGAGGAAGGAAACAGGCCGAGCCACGTATCAAGCGATGGAAGCGTTCATACACAACCTCAACACCATGCACTCGCGCGCGGGGGCGCAGACGCCGTTTTCCACCATCAACTACGGAATGGACACATCTCCTGAAGGGCGGATGGTCATGGAGAAGGTCATGCTCGCGACTGAAGCGGGTCTTGGCAATGGTGAAACGCCAATATTCCCAATCCAGGTATTCCGCGTGAAGAAGGGTGTTAGCCTCGACCCTGGCGACCCCAACTATGACCTGTTCCAACTCGCCTGCCGCTGCTCCGCGAAACGCCTATTCCCCAATTTCGCGTTTGTCGACGCTCCTTTCAACATAAAATACTATAAGGAAGGCGTCCCGGAAACAGAGATTGCGTATATGGGCTGCCGTACGCGCGTTATTGCCAATGCGCACGATCCGGAAAAAGAAATATGCAATGGACGTGGCAACCTCTCGTTTACGTCGATCAACCTGCCGCGCCTAGCGATAAAAGCCGCCGGAGATATTAACCGTTTCTTTGAAGACCTCGACCACAAGCTCGACCTCGTTGTGGAGCAGCTCCTTGAGCGGTTCGAGATACAGTGCCGCAAACATGTATACAATTACCCGTTTCTGATGGGGCAGGGAGTCTGGCTTGATTCCGAAAAGCTTGGGCCTTACGACGAGGTGCGGGAGATACTAAAGCATGGCACACTGTCTATTGGTTTTATCGGGCTTGCCGAAACACTGACCGCACTAATTGGCGAACACCACGGGCAAAGCGAGCGGGCTCAGCGGCTTGGCTTGGAGATAATAGGATATATGAGGGCAAGGTGCGACAAGGAAACGCTCGACCGTAACCTTAATTTCACCCTGATTGCGACGCCCGCCGAGGGATTATCGGGCCGGTTTGTAAGACTGGACAGGGAACGTTTCGGAACTCTTGCCGGAATTACAGACAGAGATTATTACACAAACAGCTTCCATATTCCGGTTTACCACAAAATAAACGCTTATGACAAGATCAGAATTGAAGCGCCATATCATGCTTTGACTAACGCGGGGCATATAAGCTATGTAGAAATGGATGGCAACCCGCTTGACAACCTCGAAGCTTTTGAGAAAATTATACATTTCATGCAAGAATCCGGCATTGGTTATGGATCGATAAATCACCCGGTTGACAGAGACCCAGTCTGCGGTTTTACCGGCATTATAGACGACGAGTGTCCCAACTGCGGGAGGATAGAGGACGACGGAAATCTCAATTTTGAGCGCGTAAGGCGCATAACAGGCTACCTTGTTGGCACACTGGATCGTTTTAATAACGGCAAGCGCGCCGAGGAAGCGGACAGACTTAAGCACAACATGTCACGCGACGGGTGTTAAGCCGACGAGTACTACTGCCTACTGGCTGAGGTGAGAGGGGGCGCGCTTGAGACTGTGCGTATTGCCGGATTGATACAAGATTCTATAGTCGATGGCCCGGGATTGCGTTTTGTCGTGTTTACGCAAGGATGCCAGAAGCGGTGCGAAGGCTGCCATAACTCAGGAACATGGTGCCTAGACGAAGGGACGGAAATGACTGTCGGCGAAATAATAAAGGACATGCTTGAAAACCCTTTGACGAACGGACTGACGCTCTCAGGCGGCGAACCGTTTTTACAAGCGGCTGATTGCGTAAAAATTGCTTCAGCCGCGCGTGAAAAGGGGTTGAATGTTTGGGCTTATACAGGGTATACTTTTGAGGAGTTGCTCATCCGTGCACAGTCGGATCACTCGACAAAAGAGTTGCTAAGTCTCACAGACGTCCTAATCGACGGGCCTTTCATACTAGCGCAGCGCGCTTTGTCTCTAAAATGGCGGGGTAGCAAGAATCAGCGCGCCATTGATACGCAAAAAAGCATTGCTGCCGGAAAAGCGATTGAATTGGCTGACTCTTAATTCCTATAGAAAGAGTTTGATGAAAAATGCGAATAGTGAAAATTAACGAACTATATGCAAACGCGCCAAACTTCGAAGGAAAGGAGATCACTGTCTGCGGATGGGTCAGGACTATCCGCGACCTCAAATCCTTTGGGTTCGTCGAACTCAACGATGGCAGTTGTTTTAAGGGCATCCAGATAGTGCTTGAGGAAGACAAACTGTGCAATTACAGAAGCGTCGTTAAGCAAAACGTGGGCGCTGCGCTTATTGTGACCGGGGTGTTTAAACAGACTGGAGGAGCAAAACAGCCGTTTGAAATAACAGCGGCTGATATTTCTATAGCCGGAGAATCGGCGCCAGACTATCCCCTTCAAAAGAAAAGGCATTCACCTGAGTTTTTGCGAACTATTGCGCATTTGCGACCACGAACGAATTTGTTTTCTGCGGTGTTCAGGATACGTTCCGTCGTTGCGTACGCAATACATCGGTTTTTTCAGGATCGGGGATTCGTATATGTGCATACCCCAGTGATAACGTGTAGCGACGCGGAGGGCGCGGGGGAAATGTTCACGGTGACAACACTCGATCTACCTTCGCCGCCAATGAACTCGGACGGCACGGTCAATTATAGCGAGGACTTTTTCCGCAAAAAGGCAGGGCTTACTGTATCCGGGCAGCTGAACGCTGAGGCGTACGCTCTTGCGTTTGGGGATGTCTATACATTCGGCCCGACATTCAGGGCAGAGAATTCCAATACTCCGAGACATGCCGCTGAATTTTGGATGATCGAGCCTGAAATAGCGTTTGCGGACATTGGAGACGATATGCGACTAGCGGAAGAAATGTTTAAATACGTGATATGCTATGCGCTGGATAACTGTCGGTACGAATTTGAATTTCTAAATAGCTTTGTGGATAAAGAGTTGCTTAACCGTTTGCGCGAAGCTTCACAAGCCGATTTTGCCGCTATCACTTATACTCAAGCTATCGATATTCTTTCAAAAAGCAGGGAAACATTCATATATCCCGCGCTTTGGGGCTGCGACCTGCAAACCGAACATGAACGCTATCTTACAGAAAAGCATTTTAGAAAGCCGATCTTTGTGATAGATTATCCAAAGGATATAAAGGCATTTTATATGCGGCTCAATGAAGATGGGAATACGGTAGCTGCAATGGATTTGCTCGTACCTGGCATCGGCGAGATAATCGGCGGCAGCCAGCGTGAGGAGCGGTACGAAATCCTTGAGGCGCGAATGGATGAGATGGGCCTTGATAAGGATGCTTATTGGTGGTATATGGAGCTGCGTAGGTTCGGCGGAGTCAAGCACGCTGGATTCGGAATGGGCTTTGAGCGGTTGCTTATGTATCTCACAGGCGTACAAAATATACGCGATATCATTCCTTTCCCTCGAACGACCGGAAGCGCAGATTTTTAATAACTATCTTTTAAACAATTCTAAAAAACTAACCTAATTTTTGTATAAGTATAATGTTAATTGAATAATTCTCTATAATAATATCATTATGTGTAATGCAATGTAGAAATTCACAATATTATTCTTTTTTTTCATAACATATTTGTGTAATAATTTTCAAGTTTTTTTCAAAAGTTACTTGACAACTTTCATCAGTTATATTACAGTAACTATGGAGTTGATTTTTGATGTTTTTAACAAAGGAATGTGACTATGGTATTCGGATAATCCGCGCGCTTGCCGACGGGCAAAAGAGAACTGCTGAAGAAATCTGCGCTATCGAGAGCATCCCGGGACAATTCGCTTATAAGATTCTTAAGAAGATGGAACGTGGCGGCTTTTTACAGAGCTGCCGGGGCAGAGACGGTGGGTACTGGCTAGTCAGATCTTTGGACGAAATTTCGATTCATGACATTATAGAAACGATTGATGAGTACTTGTACCTTAATGAGTGCCTTAGGGATGACCGGCCCTGTTCCCGCAATCCAAAGTCGTCGCCATGTGGAGTGCATCATGAACTTATGCGAATCCAGGAGAAATTGATCAAAGAACTTCAGCAGACAAGCATCAGGGAGTTCGTCTAGGACGGAAGGAACACAACTGTACGTGTACTACTGTGCAACTTTTCAGTGGGTATCTGAAAACAGTGTTTTTGATACCCACTGAACTCCAACTTTTATTTGTTTACGTTTAATGGAAACTGTTCAGTGGGCATCCAAAAACACAGGTTAGTTACAGGCAACGCACTGGTACTGCGGTGAAAACTTGTATAATTCGACAAACTTGTGTGCGGAGCCTGTAACCATTGCGAGTTTTTGGACACCCACAGAACAGTTTCCGTTAATGGTTTGTAACAGATCATTTTCTTGCTTAGACCTTGACATTGAAACATCGATATGTTAGACTTGCGCAAAAGCTATGACGGAGAGAAAAATATCCTCACTTGGCATGCCGACGTGACGTCGGCGATCAGAGATGCTGCGTTTGGTGAAAGCAGATGCTGACGGGTATATAAATACACTCCTGAGCCGATGCTTTGAAAAGCCCGCTTAAGTAGGAGCATACGGAAGCCCGCCGTTATATGGGCGAGGATTTTTTGATCCTGTAGAGAGGCGGCCCGCATAAGGCCGCAATCAGGGTGGTACCGCGGGAATTCGATTCTTCTCGTCCCTGAGCATGACAATTCTTGCTCAGGGGTTTTTTGTTTGGGTCAGCTCACAAGTCCCAGCAACCTGGGCGGCAAGCAACATCCTATATAACGTCAATATGGAGGGAAACAAAATGGTAGCAGTACTAAAACCAAGCGCAACGAGCGAACAGATCGAAAACCTGACCCAATGGCTGAAAGAACGCGGCTTGACAGTCCATATCTCAAAGGGAGAGTTCTATACTATCCTTGGTCTAATCGGCGACACAAGCCAAATCGACACGGAACTGTTGGAAAGCCTTGAAATGGTCGATAAAGTCAAGCGGATATCCGAGCCATTCAAAAGCGCGAACCGCAAGTTTCACCCGGATGACAGTATTATCGAAATAGGCGACCTGAGAATAGGTGGGCCGAACTTTCAAATGATTGCCGGGCCATGCTCGGTTGAATCGCCGGAACAGATACTCGCTGTCGCGCAAAGCGTCAAATCTTCCGGCGCGACAATTCTGCGCGGCGGCGCGTTCAAACCTCGGACCTCCCCCTATGATTTTCAAGGAATGCGCGCGGATGGCATAGAATTGCTTCTTGAGGTGAAAAAGCAAACCGGTATGCCAATCGTAACCGAAATCATGAACGCGAACCACCTCCCGATGTTTGAGCAAGTTGATATTATCCAGGTTGGAGCGCGCAATATGCAAAATTTCGAACTTCTCAAAGAATTAGGAAAAACCAACAAACCGGTTCTGCTCAAGCGGGGTTTAGCCAACACCCTACAGGAACTACTCATGAGCGCCGAGTATATAATGGCTGGCGGAAACCATAACGTCATTCTATGCGAGCGTGGCATACGCACATTTGAGACCTATACGCGAAACACGCTCGACCTTTCGGCAGTGCCTTTGCTCCAAGAGCTATCCCATTTGCCGATCATTGTTGACCCCAGCCACGCGACGGGGCTGGCGCGCCTGGTCCAGCCAATGGCACTCGCGGCGGCTGCTGCTGGGGCGCATGGAATAATGATTGAAGTGCACAACGACCCAGCCCACGCGCTATGCGACGGCGCTCAGTCGTTGAGGCCGGAACAATTCGCGGAGCTATCCGGAAAAATCAAAAAAATACGCGAGGCGATAGCGATATGAATATAGGTATAGTTGGAATGGGGCTAATCGGCGGATCATTAGCTAAATCATATTCGGAAAGCGGCCATTGCGTATATGGTTATGATATAGACGAATCGATTTTAAGTTTCGCGCGGCTTTCCAAAGCAATAGGCGGAGTATTGGACGAAAACTCCATAGCCCAGTGCGAGGCGATATTCATCGCTATCAACCCAGGGGACGCGGTAGCGTATTTGGAACACGCCGCCCCAAACATCGCAAACAACACGATGGTCATAGATTGCTGCGGCGTCAAACGTTTTGTATGCTCACGGTGTTTCCAGATAGCAAAGCAATATGGGTTTATTTTCGTGGGCGGGCATCCGATGGCCGGGAGCCACAACGCGGGCTTCAAAAACAGCAGATCGAATCTATTTCGTGGCGTATCGATGATCCTCGTGCCGCCCGTCTATGACGACGCGATACTGATTGGTCGGATCGAAGAATTGCTCAAGCCTGTCGGATTTGGGCGCTTGACCGTAACGACTGCGGAAAAGCACGATGAAATGATCGCCTACAGCTCACAAATGGCGCACGTAGTATCAAACGCTTACATCAAAAGCCCGTCAGCTCGCGGACACAAAGGCTTTTCCGCTGGGAGCTATAAGGACTTAACTCGCGTAGCGCGGCTTGATGCGGACATGTGGTCTGAACTGCTCTTGGAGAACAGCGATTTTCTAATTAGCGAACTAGGCGGATTCATTGAAGCCGTTACAAAATATAAAGACGCGCTAGCAGCGCGGGATATTGATGAATTGAAAAAACTGCTGGAAGAAGGAAGTAATTTGAAAGCGGAGTTGGATCGCTGATGAAAACGGTAACAGTAAACGCGTCAAGAATATATGATGTATTTATAGGCGCTGGCATCCTCGCGCAAGCCGGATCTACATTAAGAAGCGCGGTTGGGGGGCAAGCGGCCGCCATCGTCACGGACGACAACGTCGCGGCGCTCTACGGGAAACAATTGTCGGATACTCTATTGAAAAATGGGTATCGGGTAGCGCGGTTTACGTTCCCTCATGGAGAATCTTCAAAAAACGCCGAGACATTCCTGGGAATACTGAATTTTCTCGCGGCGGAGAAGTTCAGCCGCGCTGATGTTGTTGTCGCGCTTGGCGGAGGCGTTGTCGGCGATCTAGCTGGATTTGCGGCGTCCTGTTACATGAGAGGGATATCTTTCGCGCAAATCCCTACTACTCTGCTAGCTATGGTGGATTCTTCTGTTGGAGGAAAAACCGCGATCAATCTATCGACCGGAAAGAACCTGGTAGGCGCGTTTTATCAGCCGAACGTCGTCTTGACTGACATTTCAACGCTATCCACGTTGCCGCCGGAATTCTTTCGGGACGGTTGCGCTGAGGTAATAAAATATGGCGTTATAGCCGACAAAGAGTTGTTTGAATCGCTCGACAGGCCAATCGAAGAACAACTAGAGAAGGTGGTTTCACGTTGTGTGAACATCAAGAGCGACATCGTTGCTCAAGACGAACATGAAACAGGGACGCGGAAATTACTGAATTTTGGGCATACGATCGGCCACGCGATTGAGTTGCTAAGCGGGTACAAAACATCCCACGGTTTCGCCGTAGCCGCTGGAATGGCGACTGTAGCCCGCGCCGCCGTGCGTATGGGCGTGTGCGACGCTAAATGCGCGGATAGCATTTTGCGCGTTATTAACAAATACGGGTTGCCTGACAATTTAACATACGAAGCCAGTCAGATCGCCGACGCGTGTTTATCCGACAAAAAGAGGGCAGGGGAGAGCGTTACAATGGTTTTTCCGGTGGAAATCGGGAGATGTGTATTGAGAAAAATTCCGATCAAAGAGCTAATAACCGTGATACAACTTGGATTGGAGCAAGTATGACTGTTCGAATTACAAAACCAATACTGGGCGGTTCGGTATGCGCGATCGCTTCCAAATCTGAAGCTCATCGGCTGTTGATATGCGCCGCGCTGGCGGATTCCGCGACACATATATCTTGTCCGGAGCGTTCCGAAGACATTGACGCCACTGCACGCTGTTTGCGTGCGCTGGGAGCGGGATCGAGATATTACGGAAACGGGTTTATTATAACACCTATCGACCGGGACGCGGAAAACCAGCCGGAATATGCGCTGGATTGTGGTGAAAGCGGCTCTACTCTGCGCTTTTTGCTACCGGTTTGCGGTTCGCTATTTTCGAAAACAGTTTTTAATATGGGCGGACGGTTGCCTAAGCGCCCGTTGTCAGAGCTGTGCGACGAAATGGCCGCGCATGGCTGCTCGTTCTCAAACCAGGGTAGTTCACCTCTGGTGTGTATGGGTCGGCTGGAGAGCGGAACGTTTACATTACCGGGAAATGTATCATCACAATTCGTTAGTGGGCTGCTGTTCGCGCTGCCACTGCTTTCGGGCGATAGCCGGATTTGCGTAACCGGTGTTCTGGAGTCACGGCCTTATGTGGATATGACCCTGGACGCGTTGCAATTGTATGGGGTTGAAATTATCGAAGAAGAGCAGAATGTTTTCAGTATAGCCGGTAACCAAACATTCTGTTCTCCCCAAAACGCCCGGGTTGGTGGCGATTGGTCTAACGCCGCTTTCTGGCTTTCAGCCGGGGCGATTGGGCAAAACAGCGTGACCTGTACCAACCTTGACCCAGCTTCGAGACAAGGCGACCGCGCTATAGCCGAACTATTGTCCCGTTTCGGAGCTCGGGTATTGTGGGGTGTTGATTATTTAACGGTAAGCCCCGGCGCGTTGCGCGGCATAGACGTCGAAGTTGGAGACACACCCGACTTGGCACCGGCGCTTGCCGCCGTGGCTTCAATAGCGGAGGGCAAAACCGTTATTCGAAACGCCGGACGGCTAAGGAGCAAGGAAAGCGACAGACTCCGCGCCATTGCCTCGTTTCTAACCGATTTGGGCGCGGATATTTCAGAAACCAGTGACGGGTTGACCATTATTGGGAAAAAGACGTTAAAAGGCGGTGAAACGTGGTCATACGGTGATCACCGCATTGCAATGTCGGCGGCAATCGTATCCGCCAGGTGCGACGAGCCTGTTGTGATCAGAGGCGCAGAGGCAGTTAGAAAATCGTATCAGGGATTTTTTGAAGACTTTTGCGATTCATTGGGCGGCGAGATTGAAATCGTTAAAGTGGCTAGTGGCTAGCGGATATTAGTTAGCGGATAATAATTTATGGATGGGTAGTGAGTATAGCATGTCGTCGACTTATGGTAATAATTTAAAAAT
>WRNV01000004.1 GCA_009776445.1 Oscillospiraceae bacterium
TATCCAAAAACTCGCAATGGTTACAGGCTCCGCACACAAGTTTTGGACAATAATACAAGTTTTCACCGCTGTACCAGTGCGTTGCCTGTAACTAACCTGTGATTTTGGATGCCAACTGAACAGTAACCTTTTTCCTTGAAATATGCTTAATTATAATGTAATATACCCCTTATGAAAAGTATTTATTTTGACAACGCGGCGACGACTATGGTTCGCGACGAGGTTGCGGACGTAATGCTCCGGGTAATGCGCGAAAATTACGGCAACCCTTCGTCTATCCACCATTTGGGTCGCCAAGCGGCTGCTGAACTGGAGGTTGCGCGCGAAAACGTCGCCGGCGCGTTTGGCGCCCAGCCCCGCGATGTGTATTTTACGTCAGGGGGAACTGAGTCCGACAACTGGGCGGTTCTTAACGCCTCAGAAACCCGCGCGCGCGCGGGTAAACACATACTGGCTTCCGCTATTGAGCACGATGCGGTCATGGAACCCTTAAAAAAACTTGGGAACATGGGGTGGGACGTGACATACCTCGCGCCCGATGGCGCTGGACGCGTCACTGCTGATGCTTTTGCCGCCGCGCTTCGTGAGGACACTGTATTTGCGACTGTCATGCTAGTCAATAACGAAACCGGCGCGATAAACCCGGTAAGCGAGTATTCGCGTGAGATCAAGCGCCGGGGACTGCGTACCGTGCTGCATACCGACGCGGTGCAGGGTTTTTGCAAAATTCCCCTTAACGTAAAGACGCTCGGAGCCGACATCGTCAGCGTTAGCGCCCACAAGATACACGGCCCCAAAGGCGTTGGTGCTTTGTATGTCAAAGAAGGAGTCAAACTGTCTCCTCTTATCTTTGGCGGAAGCCAGGAAAAAGGAAAACGTCCCGGCACGGAAGCATTGCCGGCCATTGCGGGCTTCGGCGAGGCTGCGCGGCTCGGTCGCCTTGAGTTTCATGATACGTCGGAAGCCGTACGCAAAGTCCGCGATCACGCTATCACCCTGCTATCCGAACAACTGCCCGAAGCCGTGATAATTGGCGCCGGGGACTCCCCGTTTTTGCTTAACCTTTCGCTTCCGGGCTATAAAAGCGAGGTTTTGATGAGTTTTCTGGATAGCGAGGGGATTTGCGTATCAAAAAGCTCGGCGTGCAAGAAGGGCGCGCGCAGCCGCGTTCTTGAGGCTATGTGCCTGAAAAACGAAGTGATCGACGGGGCGCTGCGCGTGAGCTTCTCGCGTTTCAACACCGTTGAAGAATCTGAATGCTTCGTCTCGACACTAAAATGCGCGTCGGAAAAACTGATAAAAAACAAGAGTAAAAATAGTTGAAAAAGCAAAAACTAAATAGTTATATGGTTATCATTTTTAAGTAATACTGACCTTATTGCACAAGATAATCCTTATTATGTCAACTCAATTACACAACAATTAGCAAAAAAGAACCAAAAATATAAAATATTGGTATTTTTACACTTGACAAAGTTTAAAACTGTAGTATAGTTAGCAGGAATTGGATGTTCTGTCTCAACTTATATGGTCAGTTGCAGACCTAAATATACTGCGTCTTTATCGTCTTGCGTCACTCCCAAGTATCTACGTGTAACCTCAAATGAGCTGTGGTTGTAAATTTCCATAATGACTGCCGGGGACACGCCGCTTTTCCAAGCGTGGTAGCCGAAAGTCTTTCGCAATGAGTGGCAAGAAACCGGATACTGAAGCTGCAGCGCTTCCGCAGCTGCGCGTATAAGCCGGTAAGCTTGGATTCTGCTGATAGCCTTTTCCGTTTGACGGTTTTCAATCAGAAAACGCCCACTGAGCGCCGCTTCTTCGGCGAACGCGGCGAGCGACTGTTTGGCAGCACTGTTGAGCGCTATGATTTTTTGCTTGTGTGTTTTTACCTCGGTAACGCTGATACTTTTGCGGATACGGTTGAGATCGAAGTCGTATACATCGTCCCAAGTCAAGCGAAGAAGGTCGCTGATTCTGAGAGCGGTGTGGACTCCGAGCACGATGAGGACATGGTTTCGCCGTTGCCCTTTCTGTAGATAAAACCCCGCTAGCGCGCGGACTTCCTGCCTGTTCCTAATTGGTTGAGTGGTTGCCATTGTCTATTTCCTCCTTTAGTAATTTATTGCATGTAACATAGTTCCTATTATGTTACATATGCGAATTATTTGCATATGTAACATAATAGGAAACATGTTACATAGTGCCCTCCCCAGTTGATCCAACTCGCTTCAATTGGGAGATCGGCGCGCGGCGTAGCGTACGTTCATGACAAAGCCAGCGGGAAGAGCTGAGAGCATTCTTTATAAAATTATAAAACAGGAGGATCACGAGAATGACAAGCAGATACATGCTTCAGAGTCAAAAGAAAGAAAACTGGTCGTTTACTAAAACGCTTATGATCATACTTTGCGTAGCTGTATTATCTTCGCTTTGCGGACCTTTCAGTTTAGCAGCGGATACAGCCTCTATTAGCGTGGGGCAAGCGTCCGCTAAACCCGGCGAAAGTATAACGATTTCAATATCTCTTGACAGCAACCCTGGAATTGCGGCATTGAATATCAAAATTGAGTATGACTCAACAAGATTGCGCATAGACAACCAAAACGCAATCGCAAGAGGGCCGGCGCTTGGATTTCTTACGTTTGTTGGGGCAAACGAAGTTACTTATGGCAACAATCCATTTTCTGCCATATGGTATGGCGCAATGAATGAGACGTCAACAGGGACACTACTGAACGTAACATTCACCGTATTGGCTAATGCGCCAAGTGGCTTGGCGTATGTTAGAGCTAACTGCGATTCAGGCGATGTATTAGACCTTTATGAAGAACAAATCCCGATTTCAATAATGCAAGGCAGCGTGAATGTTTCGTCTGGCAGTGGAGATACTTCTGACCCCCAAAAAAACACGCCACCTACACCTCCGCCTCCAGTCGCGAATACGCCGATTGAACAATTCAGCAAGTTGATCGAAAATGCCGTTGTGCAATTTGAGGATGTGAAAACACTGCCAGACAACTTCCGAGCGTTGATTGCTGACCGTCCGGTATTTTCAATACAGGCGGATGCTACCGGAAGTCTTGCAAAAGTATCCATACCCTACACCTTAAAAGTAGGGCAAATGCCTGAAAGTCTACTCGTTTATCATATAGATTCGTCTGATTCTTTAAGTATTGTAAAGCTGTGTCTATATGATGAAGCTGATTCGAGACTGAAGATGATCGGCTCTGTCGGAGAAAGATACATGATAGGGGAAAGCAAAATTAGCTTCACAGATGTCGCTGAAAACGCTTGGTATTATCGCGCTGTTTCATTTGGAGCTGCGCGTAAATTGTTTGAGGGAGTAGGAAACAACCTCTTTGCGCCTCAAGGGACGATGACGAGGGCAATGTTTATAACAGTACTTGCGAATTTTGACGGTGAGGATGTATCGAAGTATACAAACTCACCGTTTACTGATGTAAATATCGAATCGTGGTACGGTACAAAGGTTACGTGGGCAATGGAAAATGGTTTGCTTGACGGCGGAATACTTGTCGGAACCGAACCCGGGACGTTTGATCCGAACGGTTTTATGACGCGGGAGCAGCTAGCCGTGTTGCTCGATAACTATATTACATATAAAGACTTGACTGTGCCGGAAGTTACAGGTAACGCTCTGGAGTTTTCCGATATTGAGCAAGCCAGTGAGTGGTCGCGTTCCTCAATTCGCAATATGCGTACTTATGGAACCCTAGCGGGAGTGGGCAACAACCTCTTTAGTCCGAAAGGTGAAACCACCCGGGCCGAGATGGCCCAAATCCTTTACAATCTGATTAGTGTTCTGGTCAGTTAATATATGGAACAACTCAAAGCGCAATAATGGAATCAGGAGGGGTAAACGGTGTCACAAAATCTTTCAATCAAAAAAAATATGAATCAGGAGGGCAACATGAAAACAAACAGGATGTTCAAAAAATCTTTGGCGATGCTACTATCACTCATCATGATTCTCAGTATGGCGCCGCTTGCGGCAGTCGCGGAAGGCGAGTCAGAATACTTGGGGGGCGAGACTATTGCTATCGAGCCGCTTCCGGATACGATGGAGTCGCAGTCGGATTTGTCTGATACGGAAATAACCTCTGACGTGGAGATAACTCCAAGTCTTGCGGAAACAGGCTTTATTGGTATTCAAGCATCATCGTCAGGCGCGGATCCCGGCTTAGACCTTTTGCTTGCTGGGTATAATATGTTTGGTGGAACAGAATTCTGTCGAAATAATACGATTGCGCTTGTTACTCCCGTAGGACGAGCAACGTTAGAGCAAGTAAACAATAACGTTGGATTTATGAATTTTACAGGAGGTAACAGAGCGTCTTATCAATTTTACGCTGCGAGTAACATGGAATATTTGGCAAAAAGTAAAGGTCTGGATATTTTCGAAAGCGTCTCAAGAGGGATTGGTTATGAAAATGAAGTCAAAGTTGGGGCTGAAGTGAAATATGGGCCAGCGAAATTCACAGCCGAACAGGTTTTGAAAGCTTCCGCCAAAGCAGGATTCACACAAACTAATCAAAACACCTCTAATTACTCGTATGCTAATTCATACGAAAACTTCTTTTCTGTCATGGAAATCCGTAGAGAACTTGGGCGAAACCACATCATTGACGTTAACAGTTTACGTACAAACAACGCGTTATATTGGAACGCGCTTTCACAAGACGCCAAAGATGCCTTATTGGGTGTAGGTGTTAGTGGTTCAAATATGGATCTGCTGTTTAGCACATATGGTACACACATTATTACTTCATATAACTTTGGGGGTCGCACGGAACATTACACATCCATAATAAGAACAGCTTCACAGTCCGAAGAAAGCATAATGAGTCTCACAGGTAACGGTTCTTCAGGCGGAATAAACATTTTAGGGCTGCAAGCAAGCGTCGATAAAAACAAAACCACCATCGAAACGGCTGAAACTCTCGCAGCTACTGGGAGATACGAATATAGTGTCAAAAGCTATGTTTTCGGAGGCAACATGAGCTTGGGTAGCGCGCTTGACCCAAAATCAGATCCTGTGGATTTCGATAATTGGCTAAACTCAATAAGTCCAGCAGATCCCGTAAACACAACAGAAGTATTTGTTGATGATAAGCTTGAATTAGTGGGAATATGGGAATTGCTTCCTCCTGGAAACGAAGCTCGACAAGCGGAAATTCAAAAAGCCTTCCTTGATAAATACCGCAGCTATGACATGAACTTTTTCGAGAATTACATTTACAATGTGGCGAATATCATAAAAGACATGGAAAAGCCGCAGTACGACAGCAGCTACTATCCAATATCAACTGCGGCAGAGTTGGCTGCTATCGGTTCTAACGCCACTACGCTTTCGCGAAATTACATTCTGACAAACGATATTGACTTATCAGGCAGCGCTTTTTGGACGCCCATCGGTTCACAGAGCGATCCATTTACGGGAAGATTTGAAGGGAATGGGTGTACAGTAAGTGGAGTCCAAGTTGCCCCGAATAGTCCGGCTCCAGGATTATTTGGATATAACAACGGAACTATTAGGTATCTTAGCGTAATCTACAGCTCTCGATATGGAGGCGTCGCAGGTGCCAGTAACGGAACTATCACAGATTGCTATGCGGAGTTTGCCCATAAATCACCTACACAGACTATTGAGATAACAAATACAACAACAATCATGCCGACATTCGCAACTGTCGCAAACAGCACCGTTTTATTAGATTTTACAAACAGAACAACATCAGGTTTTAGCGATATGTCGATAATAGTTCCAAGTACGGTGCAGACAGTGATTTTTCGCGGAGTTGGGATAATATATACATCACTAAACGTTGCTATTCAAGGTAATAACACTGATGTCGTTTTTGAGAATTTCAACTTTAGAGGTACATCTTCCAGCACGGCTACAGCAGCCTTATACTTTACCGGTTCCAATCCGGGATTAATTTTACGCGGAACAAGTAACACGATAACAGGGTATGGAAGATATGCTAACAGCAATGGTTCTCGCTCTGTAGTCGAAGCTAACGGCAATTTGTATATTTGTGGAAACGCGGATTTTACCGTTGTCCATGATAATACTTATTCGTCTTCAACATCAGGTGACTTTGGGAAAAATGCTATTGGTGTTGTCGAAACATTGGACATTGCTCTTGGAGCTGCATTGACAGCTAAAGGCGGTGATGGTCGTGGAGGTTCTAATGGCAGTAATGGCAGTCCTGGAGCGGATAATTTCAATGGATGGAAAGATGGAGAAGCAGGTAAGCCTGGATACGATGGCTCCAGTGGCGGAAATGGCGGAAATGGAATATCTACGAATAAACTCAACATATTAAATAACTCTAGTATAATTGCTACTGGTGGGGACGCTGGAAACGGGGGAGACGGAGGAACTGGAGGAAAAGGAGGAAGAGGTGGCGATGCAATGGTGGCCGGAAATGGTGGTATTGGAGGTGCTGGTGGCTATGGCGGCACAGGAGGTCGTGGAGGTAAAGGCGGCACTCCGCTAGTAGCAGAAAGCCATAACCTTAATGAACCACCTCTCCAATACTATTTAAACCTAAATGTAGGCAAAGGAGGCGTAGGCGGTTCAGGTGGTTATGGTGGTTATGGTGGTCAAGGTGGAGCTACCCTTAATTTTTATTTGACAGTGTTAAGAAGGAATTCAGGTGGAGATGGTGGCAGAGGTGGCGCGGGTGGCGTGGGCGGATACCATGGTCTCCTTGATATTGTCGGGGGTATAAATGAAACTACTGGTTATTACTATACAGCGGCTGGTGGTACTGGCGGTTATGGCGGAAGCGGCGGATTCCCTAATGGAATATCATATACCTCGACCCGCGCGAGTTCTGGCGCATCCACCCTGCTTACTAATGAAGCTACCTACTTGACGAAAACACTAGGGCAAAAGTCAACTATAACCCTAAATACCGCTTTGTGGACGACAATACTTAATCAGTTCACCATTGGCATCGGTAGTCCTAACTTTGTGAAACTGTCGTACTATCCTGGAGACATATTTGATCCTTCGGGCTTTGTATTTATGAATAAAAACGGTTCAACAATACCGTACAGCTCAATAGATTTCAAATATGATTTTTCTAGTTTTGGGCAGACCCTTGTAACTGCAACCTACTATGTGGGTTCCGTTGCCATTGTCCGGTATATACCTGTTAAGGTAGAGCGCCCCACAGTGGATAGCATAGAACTGTTTAAGCCCGCCAGAACACAATTCTATATAGGACAAGACTTTGATTCCCAAGGGATTGCGATAGATATAAATTATAGCGATGGTCACACAATAATTCTTACGGATGGGATTACAGTCACTCCTCCAGAAGATGTTACATCTACAGCAGGTACGAAAACAGTTTCTGTTTCACGTCCGGCATATGAGGGTACCTTTAACCATCCAGGCATTTCGGAGTTTTCCAGTTCGTATCAAATAACCGTTGAAAATGATTTTCCGGTTAAACTTGAGGTTATTAACAAGCCTACTGTTATTCAGATGGAAGGCAATGTATTTAACTCAACAGGTATGAGCTTTAGGGTCGAGTATATGAGCGGTGCTATAGATACAATTTACCCATCCAGCTTGACTTTTTCTCATGGCTTGCTAAGTTCTCCAAACCCGAATTTCCCGATTACAGCTACTTATAGCACATCGGTAATTGTCAGTTGTACGTTTACAGTAGAAGTTTTGAGAGATCCAATAATTAGACTCGAACTTAGTCCTACTCTAGTTCCAAGCTTATATGCTGGAGATATCTTTAATCCTGTAGGCTTAACTATCAGCGCTGTGCGTGAAAGTTCGCGAAAAACCGTCTTGCCGTGGAGTGATATTGACGTCCAACCGGATAGAACCTTACTGCAATCGGACAATGAACTCACCTTCATTTACTTCGATGCTATAGGTGGAAATTTTATAACTCTGCATGAGCCGATAACCGTTAGCCCTGTTGTACAAATTGGCATTGAAATTTCTCAGATGCCCACAAAGCAAAACTATATTGAGGGGGATTCATTTGACTCAGAAGGAATGATTGTAGACCGTGTGTTTAACAATGGAAACCGGGAAAGTGGTATTTCTGGATACGGTCTTTCCCACGGTGTATTAAGTTTAAATGATAGTTTCATCACAATAACAGATAATGGGTTTGAAGAATTTATTCCAGTGTTTGTTAGAGAAAAGCGCGTAACTACGCTTGAATACACCCAACTACCCACTAAAACCGAATATGAAGAAGGTGAATATTTCGACCCAGCTGGAATGGTGGTTCAGGGAACATATGACAATGGGTATATAGATTATAATGTAATGGGTTACGACTACTACCCAGATCGCCCGCTTATTGTTGAGGATACGGAAGTTATTATTTCATATGGCGGGGAGTCAACTAACATCCCTATCACCGTTACGCCAGTCAAGCCTACTGGAGTGACGCTAAACAGAACAGCTCTCACGTTGTTCGTTGGATACTCAGGGATAATACTTGAGACAGTCCTTCCAGATAACGCGGCTGATAAAAAGGTGACGTGGAGCAGTGATGATCTTACGGTTGCGTCGGTTGATGAATTTGGTGTTGTAACTGCATTGGCGGAAGGAACGGCGATTATCACAGCAACAACTATAGAAGGAGACTTCTCCGCGAGTTGTAGGATAGACGTTGTTTTGGAAACCTCGTCGCTCATCACAGTATCCTCCGCTACGGCTTTACGTGACAAAACAGTTACAGTAAATATTGACATTGAAAACAATCCGGGGTTTGCCGGAATGACACTCAAGGTGAGTTTCCCGAAAGAATTGACTTTAACCCGATATGATCTTGGGGATATGGACTTGATTTTCGGATTCACTGGTCCCGATGGTGTTTTGCCAGGCGCAGCTTGCGACATATCAGACCAACTCTACTTAGTTTGGGGACGAACTTCAAACTACACGCAGGATGGAACGATTGTAACGCTGACATTCTCAATAGCGAATGACGCGCAACCGGGTGAATACCCTGTTCTTGTCACATTTGAACAGCATAACGGTCCTCGAACACCTGTTAATCTCCAAGAAACCCCTCTCGATATTTACATCATGGACGGAACGATTATCGCATTGCGGTGCATTCTCGGTAACGTAACCGATAGTGGTGAAGTTGGGCCGGCAGACTTGGTAAGACTAGCGCGATGGATAGCCGGTCATCAGGGTGTGTATATCAACGAATTTGCCGCTGACATCACAGGGCGCGGCGAAATTGGGCCTGCCGATCTCGTTAGGCTTGCGCGATGGATAGCTGGACATTTTGGCGATATGACTCTTGAAGAATTACGAACAAGACCAGATACAGGAGGTAGTCAATAGTGGAGATTAACAAGCTATTTAGGGCTCGTAGGATGCTTGCATCAGTGCTTACGTGTTTACTTGTATTAACTCTATACCCTACTATTATGTCCGTTTACGCCGCTGGTGCGATGCTCACTTTGCAAGTCGATTCAGGGCTGTACGCTCCAGGTGAGACTTTCACTGCCGACATTGTTATGAGCGATAATCCAGGCTTCGCAGGGATGGCACTAAAAATCAGCTACCCTAGAGGTATTGAGGCGACCCACATTCGCCCGATTGGCTCAAATCCTCAAGATATGGGGGAAATGATGGATTTGATAAGTGGGCTGACGTTACCCGATGGCTGGGTTTCCGGAAGCGGAGCTTTACCCGCGCCTATTCCCGATAAATTTTACTTGGTATGGGGGCGTTCATTCAATTATACAGCTTCCGCTACATTATTTGAAGTTACTTTTCAAGTGACACAAGATGCTATTGTTGGCGCAAATGTGATAGATATTGCCTTTGAAGGCGCTCAAGGGCCGCGCGCTCCAGTTAATCTTGCGGAGCAGCCGCTTACTATTGGCTTGACTCCCGGAACGGTTACGATCCACAGGCCTAGTAGTTTTAAAATTTACGATTCAAACTTCCAGCCCGCGCCAAACAACATAACGCTGTCCGTAGGTAGTACCGCGCAATTTTACGCGACGTTAGACGGAGCATTGACTATAAGTGGTATCAAATGGGTTATCGCGGATTCGCGACTTGCTACTGTCAACACTTATGGGTTAGTCAGCGTCAATAAAAACAAATATACAGGGCAATTGGTATTGATGCTCTATAGCTCCGAGAATAAGTTACTGGACAGTATCACGTTGAGGATAGTTTAGCAGTAGTTTATCGACTGAGAAACATCTTTGGGATATGAGAAGGAGGAAGGTGGAACGATAGAGGCATAGAAATAGCTTTCAAAACGTAAGGGCGTGAACTGTAGACCTGTAACTGTCACGCTCTTTTTGTTTTTCTAAATGTTAAGTTATCTGCCAAAAAGAACGAAAATATGTATATATAGTATGGAGGAACGATATGAAAACAAACATTAAAACAACATTACTATTGCTTGCGGCACTCGTGATTATCGGCTCGCTTCTTTGCGCGCTTGTCGGGTGCGCCCAAAACGAAGTAGTTGATATCCACAACCCCGAAGACCTGGTTCCTCCCATATATGAAGGCGACATAGCGGATTTGGAGCAGGAAATGATCCCGTTATCGTCCTCGCCTCCTATGTTCACCATATCAATGCCAACAGCCCCGGGAACCAACACAAAGAAAAACAACAAAGCGGAAATCGACTATTCCAATACAAAAGATGGATATATCATGGTTAGGTTTCTGCAAAGCACCAGCAAACAATTGCGTGTGATTATCAAGGGACCAAGCGCGGTACAGTACACGTACACCTTGAAAACTAACGGGGACTACGAAGTATACCCACTTTCTGACGGCAACGGGAGCTACATGGCTACTGTTTACGAGCAAATAGAAGGTACAAGGTACTCAACAGCAAACTCCGCTTCGTTCGACGTGACCCTAAATGACGAATTCGCGCCGTTCATACGCCCAAACCAATACGTAAACTATAAACCCGACAGCAAAACAGTCGCGAAGGCTGCCGAACTCATAGGGAACGTCGATGATTTACCCGGAAAGATTTCCGCGATTTACAATTTTGTCATTAAAAACTTGACATACGACAGAGAACTAGCCGCGACCGTCCAAAGCGGCTATCTGCCCGACGTAGACGTCATCTTGGAAAAGGGCAAAGGCATATGTTTCGACTACGCGGCTGTTATGACGTCGATGCTACGCAGCCAGGGAATCCCAACAAAACTTGTGGTGGGATATGCCGGTCAAGCCTACCATGCGTGGATAAACGTATATTCCGACGAAACAGGCTGGATAAACAATGTTATATTTTTCGATGGCAAAACGTGGAAGCTTATGGATCCCACATTCGCGTCCACAGGTAAACAAAGCTCGACCGTAATGAACTACATAGGCGACGGTACTAACTATACATCGAAATTCCTCTATTGACGCATAGCACAGTATCTATACTCGCGGTCGAAAGTATATCTTGCGGTATCTCTATTGAAATGAGGTCGCGCGATGAAAAATAAAACATTGACTAGTTCATATCTGTCCGCGCTATGTTCTGAACTCGCGATGCTGCTCGACGCCGGACTCACTGCTATTGATAGCGTTCAGATATTGCAAGACGACGAGCCGGGTAAAGAAGGCAAAGCGATCATGCAAATCCTGATTGACACGCTTGAAATGGGCGAGCCATTGTCCGCCGCGCTCAAAGGCTCAGGCCTTTTCCCCCGTTATATGGCGCATATGGTGGAAATCGGCGAAAAAACAGGTCGCTTAGTACAGACGCTGGGCGCTCTTTCCGAATACTACGAAAGGCAAGTCAGACTATCGTCTACCATCAGGAGTTCCGTTCTGTACCCTGCGGTGCTGCTCGCACTGATGGTAGTTGTGGTATTGATCCTTATTGTACAGGTCTTGCCAATATTCAACGATGTGTTTAACCGGCTCGGCGCGCAGATGTCCCCCTTGGCCGACAGCTTAATGCGGTTCGGTGGGTGGCTTGGAAACGCCTCAGCGGTTATCGCGGTTATTTTCGGCGCGATATTTATATTGGCTATTATCGTTTGGGCTGTGCCAAGCATTCGCAAAAGTCTCACAAAAGGGTTTTCCGATAGGTGGGGCGATAGAGGCGTTTTTGGCAAAATAGCGTCGTCCCGATTCGTATTTGCCATGACGCTTGGGATGGCAAGCGGGCTGGACACGGCTGAAGCCATCGATATCGCGGCCGCTGTCAGCGGCGGTTCAAAAGCCATAGACAATAAGCACAAGCGGTGTTCGGGCTTGCTGAGCTCTGGCAGCACGCTTTCCGAAGCGTTGTGCGGCGCTGGCATACTCTCGCCACAAGATGGCAAGATGCTGTCTATCGGGAGCCGTAGCGGCAAGGCGGACGCCGCAATGGCTGAGATCGCGCGTAGAAGCGACCTTGATGTACAAGACAGAGTGGGCCGGCTCGTCGGTAAGATCGAGCCCACGCTTGTTATAATATCGTCAGCAATAGTTGGCGTTATCTTGCTTTCGGTCATGTTGCCTCTAATGGGTATTATGACCGCTATAGGTTGATTGATTTATTGGTTGATTGGTTGATTGGTTGATTGGTTGGTTGGATGGTTGATTGATTAATATGCGAAAAAGGATATACAAAGCAAACGCTTGGGATTTTCTTCGTGGCGCGATAGTCCCCATCCTCTTCACAGTCGCCGTGATGCTTATGATCGTCTATGGTTTGTCGCAGACGGAGCGGTCAAGCAGGGTTGAAGGCTTGCGGATACTTGAGGACAGCATACGCCGCGCCACAGTTATGTGCTACGCTGTCGAGGGGCGATATCCTGATACTATTAAATACCTCGAAGAGAATTATGGGATACGTATAGATTGGTCTAAATATGCCGTACACTACAGCATTTTCGCCTCAAATCTCTTCCCTGACATAACGGTAATAGAGCTAGTATAGCTTAAGTTGTGGGTAGATACAACTTTGGGAGTTCCATATGGAATATAAAAACCGCCGACGTCGTATTGATACTATTTTCGTTATGATAATATTCTGTGTATTCGCCGTATCTGTGCTTATGGTGTTGATGCTTGGCGCGAAGATTTATGAAAATGTAACTGCAATGTCGCGTGACGGATACGCTGACCATTCGATACTTTCTTATATTTGGACTAAAATAAAAAACAGCGACGACGCTGGGCGTATCTATATCGGGGAATTCTCCGGATTGCCCGCTCTTTTTATTGAGGAGCAATATGGTCAGATACAGTATATTACAACTATTTATGAGTATAATGGCTGGATCTACGAGCTGTTTTGCGAAATTGGCCTTGACTTTCTCCCGGAGGACGGCGTACAGATAGCGGAGCATGGCAGCTTAACGTTTGATATGTATGAAAACGGGCTGATAAAGGTATCTTCCTACGCAAAAGACCTGCTAATATTCCCACGCGGCAACGTAACCGGCGCTAACGCTCGCGATGCTTCCATCGGAGGGGGGCCGTCAGGATGAACCAGCGTTCGAGATCCACTCTATTTTTGATAGAACAGTTGATCGTCGTCGCTGTGTTCGCGATTTGCGGGGCAGCTTGCGTCAGTATCCTAACTTCTGCATATCTTACGGCAAGGGACTCCAAGGACATAGTAAACGCGATTTCGGTCGCCGAAAGTGGCGCAGAAAGTTACAAGGCGACTGGCGGCGATATGATCAAAGCAGTAGAAATGCTGGGCGGCGGCGCTATCAGCAACTCAGACGGCGCATATGAAGCGATCATATACTATGACAGGCAGTGGCATATCTGCGCAATAGATGAAGCGTTCTATGCTTTCCGCATAATTCGCAATGGGCCTGAAAATCGGCCCACGTCTTTGATAACAGACAAAATCCTTGTCGAAAAGCTCACTGGCGAGACCTTAATAACCTTCAATGTCGCCGCTAACCCACCGTAATTATACTCGCGGTCTGAACAGTAGCATAGGGGTGATCGTCTATGAAAAATGGTGGGATTGGCGTCGGCAGCGCTTCGCTTGTTCTTGTTTTCGCGGTACTGTGCCTGACGGTGTTTTCCCTCATCACGTTCGTGGTTGCCGGAAACGACAAAGCTCTGACTGACGCCGAAGCGAAACTGGTGGCCGGTTACTACGAAGCGGATGCCTTTGCCGAAAACATCGTCGCGGAAATCGTTGGAGACGACGATATACCTGACAGTGTCGGCGGCATTGACATAACGTATGAGCAGGATTTTTCGACAGGCGAAAAAATAGCGAGTTTTGTATGCCCAATCTCCAGCCGGAAGGAACTGTACGTTAGCGTAGCTCTAAGCGGGGAATCATACGACATACTCAGTTGGCGGATGTTTGATATTGGGCAGTGGGCCGTCGACGACAAGCTGAACGTGTGGCAAGGACCGGACGAATCCGAGACCGGAGACCCAACGGATGTTTTATCAAAACTGAAAGTGGATTGAGTTAATGAGAAAGGATAGGCATATGGTGCTTGATTGGCTAAAAAAGGCGGTATATGAAGGCGCTTCAGACATTTTCATTGGAGCGGGCCGCAGCGTCGCGTTTAAAAAGAATGGCATAATAAGTTCCCAAGACAGTGGGTTCATCTCCCCCGCCGAAGCGGAAGAACTGATAACTGAACTGTATACTTTGGGGAAAAGACCGACAAAAAGATATATAGAAAGCGGGGACGACGACTTCCCTGTTACCGTCCCCGGCCTCGCCCGCTTCAGGGTGAATACGTACAAACAGCGTAGCACGATGGCTGCTATTATACGGGTCGTTATGTTCAACATCCCTGATTATAAGGCGCTGCTCATCCCCGACGAAGTTATGGCAGTGGCAGGAGAGAATAACGGACTGGTGCTTGTTACAGGACCTGCCGGTGGCGGGAAATCGACGACTCTCGCTTGCGTCATCGACGCGATTAACAAATCCCGGAATTGCCATATCATAACTTTGGAAGACCCCATCGAATTTCTTCACCGGGACAACCAGAGCCTTGTCAGCCAACGCGAGGTGTCCACTGACACCGAATCGTACAAGGTCGCGCTACGAGCTTGCCTAAGGCAGGCGCCGGATATTATCCTGCTTGGTGAAATGCGCGACTATGATACGATAAGGACGGCGATAACAGCCGCTGAAACAGGACATCTCGTTATTTCGACGCTACACACAGTTGGCGCTTCGAATACAATTGACCGCGTCATCGACATATTCCCGTCGGAGCAGCAACAGCAGATACGCGTCCAGCTCTCTATGGTACTGCGCATGGTGGTTTCACAGCGACTACTGCCAAACATAAACGGCGAATCCATCCCAGCGTTTGAGATCATGCGGGTCAATAACGCGATCAGTAATATTATCCGTGAAGCAAAAACGCATCAGATCGACAGCGTTATCCAGACTTCGGCGCAAGACGGTATGATTGGTATGGACGCGTACATACTTAGGCTGTACCGCAAGGGCGATATCACCGCTGAAACAGCCTTGAGAAACGCTTCAAACCCGGACTTAATGAGTCGGCAGCTTCGGAACTGACGAATGGCTAGCGGCTGTATATCAAGCCGCTAGCCATTGTGGCTTCATTCGCCGGCCCATACTTCGGAGCCGGCGCCATTTGGCCTTGAGTAATCGTGGGCGTGATATGCTTCCATTATGTCATAAAACGCCCAATGCGACGACGCGACGTCAGAAAAACGCTCCTGTTCCAGATGAGTGTCAATGTACACTTTGTCCGCCAAACGATCAAGCGCCCTGTTCATGATCGTTACGACTTCCGCGCGGCTGATCTGTTGATCAGGTTTGAAACTCCCGTCGTTGTACCCGATAATCCATCCGAACCGGATCGCTACGTCGATGTGCTCAAACGCCCAGTGCTCCACGGATACGTCGTCGAACGAACCATCCGGCAAAGTATCCGGCGCGTATTTCGCGAAACGCGTCAGAACAGCGACAAATTCCGCGCGGCTGATGCTGTCTTCAGGATGGAAGCGCCCGTCTGGGTATCCTTCGACTATGCCTATTGAAGCTAGCGTGTGTACCGCCCTTTCGTACCACGCGCCTACCAGAACGTCTGGAAACCGCTTCGATATCTCCACGTTTTGTTTGCTAAGCAGGTTGAAGAACATCTGCGCAACCTCCGCCCGTTTCATATCCCTATCCGGCGCAAAGATACCCCCGCCGACCCCGCGTATATATTGTATATGCTCATCGACTGTCAGCAAGTTTAATGCGCTGCTTGTTTCTCTGGTTTCTTTACCGTTGCCGACATCATTTTTTCCAGGATCATATATCCTGCCCTGGTTTTTGTTTTGGTCTTCCGGCGGTTCTATGGTCGACGTATCCGCTTTATAAACAGCAATAACTTGTTTGCTGGGGCTTACGAAGAACTCTCCAAACGGTTTTATTTCAACTTCAACCGTCCCCTCCGTCCCCACGCTGCTAAGGCCTAATGTCCAAGCGTTGCTGGCGGCTTCGTAGCCAGGGGATAGCGCGCTTTTCTCCGCCGTCCCTGTCATATCGCGGATCGTGACGTCATAAACAGTCAAGCCCGATATCATCACCGGCGCGCTAGAGTCTTGCTCGACAAATGAGATCGCGATTCCCTCAGAGTCAGCCTTTCCGGGTATTCCTCCTGTCTGTTCGGCAGTAAAACTTATTGGCTTGAGCGCCTGGAGTTTGATAAATCGATCCTCGTCATAGTATTCGAACTGTATGTCTGATGTGCCGGTAGTGGCGTCGTCGCCATCATAACTGCCGCTGTACTCCCAGCGGTAGTATTCGTTTGCCGGGCCTTCGCCAGCGCCGCCGATCCAGCGTATCGCCGTTTGGCTACCTTGGGCTGTGATCGAGCCGCCGATTATTGACAAACGTCCCGAATTCCCGAGATCGACGCCAAATTCGCCTTTTGCTGCCAGCTCGCCACTGCCCTCAATTATGATATTACTGTCTGATTTCAGCCCGTTTGTTCTGCCTTCGAAGACGCTGTTGCCATAGGATATGACCGTCGTGTCGCCTACAAGCGTCAGCGCCGTAGACGCGTTCGTAGTCCAAAAGAATTCATACAATGTCAGCTTTCCAGGTTCCCCGTCCCATAATGTCCCCTGCCAGTCGTTGGAGGGATCGAACGGAGCGTCTAGATTAGTGCCAGACAGTGTTCCGCTTTCATCGATGTCATAATACAGTTTTCCTTCCGCCGCGTTAAAAACCAGACCGCAATCTCCGCGCACGTCGGCATTGAGAGCAGTAAATTCAGGTGTTAATATTACGTCACAATCCGGCATGTCAAACTCCGCCGGGTTTTCTTCATTGCCGCCCGAAATCACAACGCCACCCGCCACGTTCCATTGATTGAATTCATAGCCGACGTTGGCAACAGCCGTCACGTTGATAGGCGTCCCCGCCAAATAATCGCCCGCAACCGTGCCGGACGTCCCGCCGCCTTCGCTGGAACCAATAATCAGTTTGTAGAGTATTGCTTTGTACACATTCACGGGTACGCTACTTGGTTGCAAAACGTAGAAGTCTCCAAAATGCCCTATTTCGACATTGACCGTCCCCTCCGCGACCACGCCCTCAAGCGCTACCATCCATGTGTCGCCGTATCCCGTAAGCGCGCCAACGGGCGCGACCGTCACTGCTCCAGTGTCATCTGTTATATCAATATTGTCAATATATAAGCCGTCTACTGGTTGGTCGAAAACCAGCGCGATGCCCGCCGTATCGACCATACCTGGGACGCCGCCTTTTTCAACCGCACTAAAACTGATTGGTTTTAGCGCCTGGAACATTATAAACTGATCCTTGACAAAGTACTTAAATGGATCCTCCGGGCTGTACCCCGAGTCCGAATCGCCGCCGTCATAGCCGCCGCCGCCGTCGTAATCAATGCTCCACGACCATCTGTAGTACTGGGACGTCGTACCCGGACCGACTGAATCGTCAGGCCCTTCGAAGTTGACTGCCTTGCCTCCCTGGGCAATAAACGCGCCGCCGTTGATCGTGAGATCCATTATACCAATATCGATTCCATAGCAGTATGTTCCCGAACCAGTATCGTTCCTCCCTTTGGCTGTCAGCGTCCCTGAACCGTTGACGGTCAGATTGTAGCTGTTTGACCTGATCCCGCATGAATAGCCTGACTTGGATGTTGATTCAAACGTGCTGTCCCCGTCAAGAATGATCTCTACATCCGCTCCTACGACTGTCAGAGAGGTTCGTGCGGACGTTATCCATGAAAATCCTCTGAGCGTAAGCTTTCCAGGTTCCCCCGACCAGTATCCGTCAAATATCCCAACGGCATATGGCTCCGCCAGATTGATGTCGGAAAGTCCGCCCGTTTGATCGACGTCAATATACATCATGCCGCTGGATGCGTCGAAAATAAGCCCATATTCATTAGTAACCGTTACTGGAGTCAGCAGGAAAAAACCGGCCGTCACGCCACTGATGTATTGGATCCCGCTACCCAGCATTGGGTCGAAATACCAGTACAGCGTGTTGCTACCGATCGAGTAATTCAAGTCATGCGTATTTGGAGTCGTGGTCTGCGGATACAGCGTTTCGCCTGCCGCCTCATTCCACACCCCTACTATGCCGCCTAAACTGGTAGGCCAGACGATCCGCTCCGCCGGGGCAGATATGACCGTCGTTGTTTCGCTGCCGTAAGCGAATACAAGGCCGCCGTTAACCGTGACGGCGCCATCGGATTTGATAGCGGCGCCATTATTCAAAACCGAAACCTGGCCGCCGCGTCCGCCGCCGTAGCCCGAACCGTCGGGTTTGTCGCTCACTATGACAACGGAGTCTACGCCCCTGCTTTGTATCGCCAGCCCGTCGTCCGCCATGACCGAACCGCCGCTGACGATTATTTCGTATTTTGCGGCCGCGTTGAGCGCTGATATCCCGGCGTCGGCTATGATCGCGACGCCACTGGTGGCTGAAACTATACCGCCGCTTACCGCTACTTTGGAATTGCTGCCGGTGATCCTGATCGCATTTCCGCTGGTGGCGGAAACCACGCCCCCTTCGATTGTCACAGAGGCGTTTTGTACCGTTGCTGGATTGGCGGTCGCCGTGCAAATCGCTGTGCCGCTAGATGCGTCAAAATTCGAAGCTTGAACAACCCCGTCGCCTCTGACTGTGACGTTCGAGTTTTCTCCGACCAGATTGATAGCCCGCCCTGCCACCGTGGAGACTGTACCGCCGCTGACTATTACATTCCCTGTAGTCTGGATCGTATAACTTGTGGATTTAGTCGCCAGGTTTTGGACGCTCCCGCCGCTGATGATCACGTTGTCGCCCAATCCCCCATTCATATATATTGTCGGATTCGCGTTGCTGTTGGCGGTATTCGAAACTTCTCCGCCCCTTATCTCAACGGTCGAATTTATGCCCGTTGAATTAATAGCACACGCGCTCCCGGACATAATGACGCCACCGTCTATCACTATGCGGGTATTGTTCTCCCGTGTTCCTACCCCGGCGCCGTCGTTTATGGCATAGCCGCTATTGTATGAAATAATCGCGCCATCTCCGGTCAGATTGATCTGGGCGCCCAAATAATTGTTTACCTGGATCGCCGCATTCGAATTGTTGGTCATGCTTATGACAGTCCCACCCGGCATGATATCCACAGTGACGTCAGGCGCATCAATAACGATCCCGCAACCGCTTCTATCGGAAATGATCGCGGCGTCTCCAACGGAAACAGAAGTCCCGGCGTCGGCGACGCAAATGACTCCGCCGGTTCCGGTGTTGCTGACAGTACAAGAGCTAACATTGAATGCGCCGTTCCCGTGAAGTTTTATGAGGTAATCGCTCGCCGGCCCTACTGCGCCTGACAGGTTCGCCTGCCACTCGACCGTTACCCCGGTGATATCTAATTCGAGTTTTGACGTTGTGGAAGCGATGTCGCCGACAATTTCGTTAGTTACGGTTACAGTATTTCCGTCGGCGGTGGCAACGAGGCCGGGCCGGGCGCTGATATCCGCAGCCAAATCAGCCGCGCTCGCTAACTCGCCGACGCTTATCATCCCGAAGAGCATCGTTACAGCAAGAAATACAATATAGATTTTTTTAAAAGTCTTAGTCATACTTATCGCTCCCAATTATAGTAATATATCTACATTATACATCATCACTCGCCGTATTTCTACATATTTATCATCATTATTTTATGTAGCCAAGGTGTATACCTGTTCAGAGGGTATCCAAAAACTCGCAATGGTTACAGACTCCGCACACAAGTTTGAGCAATTGTACAAGTTTCCGCCGCAGGACCAGTGCGTTGTCTGTAACCAGCCTGTGTTTTTTGATACCCCCTGAACACAAGCCGTCATCTCCCGCTCTCGACAAACCAGCGTGGCTGCCCTGTGTCGCTCCAGGTATCCTCGAAAAACAGAAGCCTCGTTTGCCCCATTATTTTCACGGTGTACCGCACTCCCATGCTGCCTGCGGCCGACGCGGCGCGACGCGCGTCGACAACCCTGTCGATCTCAAAAACCCGGCCGTCTTCCCATGTGATTTCGATCGGCCTCATATCCCCGTCCGCGCTGAAACTGACGCGCGCCTCAACATAAACCCTTCGCGGATGCATCTCCATCTTGCCTTTCTATTTAGTAATATCCTACCGGATTGACGACGTGTTCCTCGCGCGCGTTTAGCCTCCCCAGCTTGCCATCAAGCCCCGTAAGCCCGCGCCATATGCTATGAAATCCATATTGCCGCCGTATGTCGTCGACCGCCCTGTCGATCGCCCTTTGACAATTAAGCATTCTTTCATTCACGAAAAGATCGAGCTGCTCGGGCGCGTCCGAGCGTACAAGCGCAGACGCTCTCACGCCTATGCTTCGTAGCGGAAGCATCCTAGCCTCCCTGTACAGCTCAAAGCTCAAGTCCAATATCTCCCGCGTGATATCAGTGGCCCGCTCCAGCTTTCGCTGATGGCTCATCCACCGCAAGTCCGTTGAGCGTAACGAAACCTCCAAAACAAAACTTTTGAAGCCATGCTCCCGGAGCCGCGAGCCTACGCTTTCCGCCAAAGTCGTCAGAACGATCCTCACATCCTCGTCGCAGACCATGTCCCGCGCCGCCGTCGTCGAATTCCCGATCGATTTCACCGGCGCTTGCATGCTCTCGCTCCTTACCGGTGTGCTGTCAAGGCCATTGGCGAAAGCGTATAGCACAAGCCCGATTTTTCCGAAACAGCGTTTTAAAATGTCCGGCGCCACAGCCGCGAGTTCCCCGACTGTGCCTATTCCCATGTCGTTGAGTTTCCGTTTCGTTGCGTACCCCACGCCCATCAAGGTCTCCGCCGGAAGCGGCCAGACAGTTTCCTTCATGTTGCCTCTGGTGATTTCGACGACGGAGTCAGGCGGTGCGATATCGCTGCCGATTTTGGCAAAAATCTTGTTCCAACTCACGCCGATGCTGGCGGTCAAACCGGTTTCCGCTTTAAGCCTTTCTTTTATCTCGTTGGCGACGGAGGCTCCTCTGTCGGCGCGATAGATTCCGGTGAGGTCGAGCCAGGATTCGTCTATCGAAAAATCGTCCCTCAAATCGCTATATTCCGAATAGATTTTTCGCACCCTGTCGGTCACCTTTATATAAAGGTCTATATTTGGCGGGACGGTGATGAGGTTCGGACAGCGCTGGAGCGCCTGCCACCTCGCCATGCCGGTCTTGACCCCGGCTTTTTTCGCCTGCTCGGATTTCGCGAGGATAATACCGTGCCTGTGCTCGACCGACCCACAAACGGCCACGGGTTTCCCCCTCAGCTCCGGGCGGCGCGCTATTTCGATCGACGCGTAGCAAGCGTTCAAGTCGCTCAAAAGTATCTGCCTATCCATGTCTCCGTTGCGGGCTCCTCCTTCAACACGGGACTTCCCCTCCACTACTCTCACTATTATATCACTAGTTTTTAAGATTTCAATATGTTAAAATAACTAATTTTTAAGATTTTTTGTGTTTTATACTTGCATTGCGTTATTAAATGGGTTATTATATGGGTATACACGTATTTGGGGGTAACTATATGAACTTATCTATCGGAAATACGCTTGCCGAACTTCGCCGGGCCAAAAACCACACGCAAAAAGAAGTGGCGTCCAGATTGTCCGGATACGGCTTTTCTGTAAACGCCAAAACTATATACAATTGGGAAAAGGAGCTTTCCCAACCCAACATCCCATATTTCCTGGCATTATGTGATATTTTGGGCGTGGACGACGCGCTGTGGCGTTTTGCCGGCATCCACAAAGGGCCATACGCAGGTTTGAACCAGGCCGGACGTCAAAAAGCCCGCGAGCTTATTGACCTATTGTTTCAAATCGACAAATACAGAGACGACCCGAAAGAAAGCGACGATCCCCCGCGCCTCTTGCGCCTGTATGACATCCCAGTATCGGCAGGGAGCGGTATTTTTCTCGACGACAGCGGATATGAAATGATAGAGGCGCCCGAATATGTGCCGGCCTCCGCAGACTTCGCGCTACGCGTCAGCGGCGACAGCATGGAGCCGCTGTTCCAGGACGGGCAGGTAATCTGGATAAAAGAACAGGAAACCTTGGGCGGCGGCGAAATAGGGATTTTCATTTATTTTGACGACGTATACCTTAAAAAGCTGGTTGTCGAGAGCGGCAAAGCGTACTTGAGGTCGCTCAACCCTAAATACAGCGATATAGAGATAAAAGAAGACTTCGGATTTAAAGCCATAGGCAAAATCGTATCCTAAAGCTAGCTTTGCCCTCAAATAGCAACAAATCATAGGAGGCGCTGATATGTGCGGCCGTTATCTTATTGACGAAGAATCATACTCCGACATGTGGGAAACGCTGAATTTGCCGAGTATTGGCGCATCGCCGAGAATTGACGCACCGCCGTACGCTGCGCTAAGCGCTGGCTTTGTCCATGGAGAGGTTTTCCCGACAAACATAGCGCCAGTCGTCACTGTCGGCGGAGTGGAAACCATAAAGTGGGGATTCCCGCATTGGAAAGGCGCGGGCGTCATCATTAACGCTCGCGCCGAAACCGCGCGGGAAAAAACATTGTTCCGCAAACCGCTGGCAGAGCGGCGGTGCGTAGTGACGTCGAGTGGCTTTTTTGAGTGGCGCCATGTCGACGGAAAGAAAAAGAAGGACAAACACCTACTACGCCGCCCGGGCGAGCGGGCTGTTTACATGGCGGGTGTGGTTGACGTGTTTCTGGACGCCTCTGGTTGTGACTACAGCGCGTTTGTCATACTTACCACCTGCGCGAACAGTTCGGTGGCGCCAATACACAACCGTATGCCGGTTATACTGGCGCCTGACGAACTCGAATATTGGTTAAATGACGGTAATTTTGCGCAATACGCCCTGTGTCGGCCAGGCCCCGAACTTATGCTTGAGCCTGCTTTCTAGCCACTTATGGATTATCAGAGTAAATAAAAACAAGAAAATCCCCTCGTCTAATCCCGTATTCTGACTTCTGACTCCTGACTTCTGACTCCTTGCGCTCCGCAGAGCGCATTAATATTTCACCTGAATAAGCTTGACGTACTCTTCCAGTGGAGCTTCGTTCATGCAGCACTCAATGATTTCCTTACCCAACGGCTCCAGTTCAGGAACGTTATACTTGGACAACTCGCTCTTGCAGAAATCACTGAGCTGTTTAGCCCCATCGTCATAGCCGCTTAAACCGACTTCCGGCTGCATCTCAGGCCTGAGGAACGCTTTGTTAATATATTGCCCATCGATTTTCAGGCTTTCAAGGCCATACCCAAGTAAAGGTAGCCGCGCCGGCGATAAGCAGCTCGGCTTGAAGTTCGCGCTGCCTCGCCGCGCCAGATACTCGCGCATCAACCACTGCGGCATAAACCCAACTTTATAGCAACCGATATGCTGGTTCGGAATCAAGACATACCTTGTATTGAGCGAATTGAGTATTTGCTTGAGCAGCAGGTTTGCGTGGTTCACGCTTTTCCCTGTCAGAAACGGCCCGTATGATCCTATGCCTTCGCTCGTTATACCCTTCGTCTCGATGATGCTAGGATTGTTGTGGCCCCTTGGCGCGACAAGCCTCCAAAGCCACGCGAGCGCGGGCGGAAGCACATGTAGCATGCCCAGGATACCGTAGCTTGGGCGCTCTTTTGTGCAAGGCGGGGTGCGTATCCCAAAGCTCCGCACGTCCACCTCTATTGGGTCTGATATAATGTCCGGAACCATCCTACGCGGCAATATCACCCTCGGGTTTGGGCATGGCTTGCCATCCGAATCTATCGTATGCTCCCATACCAGGCATGTCGCCGTCGGCACCGCCTGGATATTCAAAAACACTAATGGTTCGGAAGGTTGCGTGAATATTTTCTCGCGTAGCGGTTCTGTCCCATATTCCTTCACATGGTCGAGTCTGAGGAACCAGCCGTCTTCCGCGTCGCGTATAACAAGTTTCCCGCTATCGTTTTGGATGCTCGGATGACACAATACCATGTCGTCCGCGATCGGGCCCAACTGACATTCTTCTTCAATGTTGATATAGAATTTTTCTTTTGTCTCAAGGTGTTGAGCGTAAAGAATCTTCCTATCTATTTCGCGGTGGATATTTTCACCCATCTCGCTTTTACCGCCGCCTGATGCGCCCTCATGCATAAGAATGATCTCGTTTTCGTATGGCGTGGTTATTTTGACGGCTGAAGCGTGCGCGGTAACCCAACCTTCCCTCTCCCCGACATCCAGTAAAAAACCGTAAACTCCCTTTTTGGCGCTCGGCCCTGGATATAGGTTGTACGAAAACATTTCGTAGATATTCGGGGTACGGTTATGCACGATTATTTGCTTGCCATCGAAATATGTGTGCCTGAAAGGCGGCGCTAGAAAAACCGCAAGCTTTGGTTCAAACACACCCTCGAATTCATCGATATTGATAAAATACTGCAGCCCCGCAAGGCCGCACGCAAAGAAGGTAGCGTTCTTAGGCGATATTAGGATCGAGTGATACCCTCCAAATGTCCCTCCAGCCAAAAACGGGACTATCGTCAACTCCTGGTTTATCAGCCAATCGAAAGTATCCTGCCTTAGTGATGTGAACGGTTCCTTGAACTGATCGATGAATCTGGGCTTATCGGTTGGCATATCGTCAGCGACAATAGTGCAGTCCGGATCCCTTCTTCTCATATAGTCTTCCATGTAGTTGACGGCAACGCCGTTTTTGCATCGGACGACGGTCGCCTCCTTGACGAACTTGCCGTTCACGTCATATCGGACGTCAAAACTGTTCGCTCCAGGCGGGTATAGCGTCATGGAGACAAGTTCTTCCCTACTTGTAGGGACGGTAACGGATTTGCAATTGTCGATAACACGTGAGATATCATCTGAAAATTTAAATTTTTTCAGGCTCAACAGACTCAAAACTATTCTCCTCCTTAAATTTAAAATGTGAACGCTGTATTATAGTTATAGTGTTAATAAATGCCCCGCAATAATATCACAATCCATTAGCATACGCAATAGCCTGTAGCGCTCAACAATGCGGAAAAACAGACCTGTTACCTTTCATGGTTGGTCGTTTTCCACAATGTCTGTTTATTTGCGACTGTTCAGTACTCTCATCATTGCAAGCCGTGGGCGTGGCAATCCAGTTTATATTGCGTCGATTTGCGTCGATCGCAATGTTTTCTTCTGGATTGCCTCGTCGCTGCGCTTCTTGCAAAGACGAAACTGTGATATTTGCGGTATCACCTGAACAGTTACGTTTATTGTACTCTTATCTGTTGTCGCTTAAAAACCAAAATAACCTATGAGCCACTATTGACATTCACTCGCGTTTTACTGCGGACTGTCAAATCTGTATTCCTCAACACACATGTGCTCCATATAACCCAAAACTTTGTATCTGTTGTTATCAGACAGCTTTCTGAACATTCCAAGCAGCTTTTGCTCATTGTCGCTCACCAGAGAGGCTGATGCGCTTTCTGATAAAAGCCAGTCAAGTGGTACGGCATAATAATCAGCCATCGTCCTTAACATCGCTTTCCTTGGAATAGCCAGGTTGTGCTCCCATCTGTACACAGAATTCATCGACACTCCCAAAATCAGGCTTTGCTCATATAACGTCTTCTTTGTTTTTAATCGCAAGCTCCTTAATTTCTCACCTAGACTCACGATAATCCCTACTTTCTATATATTGGCTTATAAAATAATCACTTCCGAAATCAAGTAATGTTTCCTACTTACGCGTAGGATCCTTTTTCCGCGAGAACAATCTAATCTGGACTTATTTAGTATTCTTCTAACTAGCTTCTACACTTCTTCTTTTCAAATTTGCTTTACTGAAAAGTAGTTTCTCATGTTTTTCAACTTACACATCCAACACTTAACATTAATATCTCAATCTGAGCTTAAGCACTAAACAATCATTTCTGTGATATAAAGGTTACTATCTTCTTTCAATAGACACTATGTTTACACAGATTAAACTTATTCTACTTATGCCCGCTATTTAGTGTAATATAAATTAACAGTATTGTCATTACACATTTGAAACTACTTATTCTTATATACGATACACTATTTATTCATAATATTTGCTCTATGAGCCGTCAATGGGCATTTTACCCGACTATTTTATACATTGTTTTCTCCATATGTCATTACTCTATCTATACATTAATTTATTAATTTTTTTGTAACTATTCAGTTACCCCTGCAGAAAACTTATCTTCATGTTTTGTGCAAAGTTCTCAACGTATCATCTTTTAAAAGCAAACAAAAAAAAGCAGACGTCATCAACACCTACCCCATTGCCGTACACGCATAGCTGGTGTTGTGGATTTGCCTGAATTTACGCATACCTTTTACAATATCAAACGTTTTGTAGCGCCATTAAAACGTTTGCGGCGACAAATCCTCAATCTCCAGCTACACGCATACAGAATACTTTCGCGCAATCCATACAAATATCATCTTAAGCATTAGTAACAGCTAGTGATTTTGTGTTTCCTTACATACCAGGTATTCCTTGTTCGCTTTGCTTCTCAATCTGACAAGCAGAACAACTCAATACCTATAAATGCATAATGTCATTCCAGATTGAGAGTGTGTGCGTTTCTAAGGTTCCCTGTGTTTCGTTGGATGGTGTTTTTGTTGTTGTTCAGTTGTTTTAGTAGGTTGTGAGGTTAGGCGGGAGCAGCTCGTTCGACGCCGCCCAACCCCACGCGCTATTATATTACAATTGTACCATTATTTAATGTTGTTCTTTTTTGTCCAGTATACGCCGCTCCTCATCACATATACTTTACTTACATTCACATCTGGCCAGGATGATCAGTGTATGGAAAGCATATTCCAGAGCTTTCGGGACGTATCCAGCTATGTACGATGTCTTATTCTATCACTCACTTTAGTGTCCAAATTTCATTTCCATCGGCTTTTTTCATGAAATCATGATATGTTGAAGCCTCCATGATATGGGTGTAAGCCCAATGACCTTCACCAATATCGCTATATTGTCTTATACCTGGTGTACCTATTGGTGGGATATCTTCCAGCGCTACCCTTCTGTCCAGCATGGTGTTAACAATCTTCACGACTTCAGCTCGCGTAATGCTTTGTTGTGGCATGAAAGTCCCGTCTGGGTATCCGTTAATCCACCCTTTAACTGCCGCTGAATTGATGTAATCTTTTGCCCAGTGATTTCCAACATCCGAGAACGCATTACTTTCCGTTACTTCCAGGTGATCAAATCTGGAAGCTATTGTAGCGAATTCCGCTCTTGTTATTGGTTGGTTCGGCTTGAAGGTTCTGTCTGGATATCCGGTGATGATGCCTATACTTGCTAGATAGTTGACAGCCTGCGTATACCATAGGCCTTCGGCTACGTCATTGAAAATGGCTGGCATCGCTGCGTCCTTGTTGCTGTCGCTCAGCAGCCTGAAGAATATAGCCGCTGCCTCAGCCCTTGTAATGGCGCTGTCAGGTCTTACTGTGTTATCCGGGTAACCGAATATGTATGGGATATGATCGGTGATGAACCCAGGTACAACCGTGTTATCTGTAGCCCACTGTGCGTAGACCACAATATTTGCGTTAACGGTAGTGGCGCCTGTAAATGGCGAACCTGTTCCACCTGAATTGGTGTTCCAACCTGTGAATATGTATCCGCTGCGTGTAGGATCAGTCGGCATAGCGCTATTGCCAACTATACTACCACTTTCTACTGTTCGTGTCGTCGATCCTGTTGTTCCGTCATTGTTGTTAAAGGTAACTATGTAGTACGTCGGACCGCCACCGCCAGGAGGAGGATTGACGACTCCTGATGTTTGCCAGATGGCGTAAACAGTAATATCTTTCTCAACAACTGTCGTAGCTCTGAATGTTGTTCCATTGCCGTACTGACTTGTATTCCACTCAGAAAATGTGTACCCGCTGCGCGTGGGCAGGGGCGGCATATTCGCGGCGCCTACCATTGCTAAATTCGAATTTACCTCAACTTTTTCGTCATTAGGCCCGCCAGCAAAATTGTAATTGAACGTTACTGTATACTTCTGTGTTGTGTCTTCATCCCACTGTGCGTAAACAGTATAATCAACTTCAACAGTTGTCGTAGCTTTAAACTCAAATCCTGTGCCATCTTGTTTTGTATCCCAACGAACAAATTTGTATCCGCTACGCGTAGGCGGGTCAGGCATATTGTTGTTTCCTATCGAGCTTCCTTTCTGTACTTTGCGTGTCTGTATATCGTCAGGAGTTCCTTGATTCCCGTCAAATGTAACAGTACACATTTCTATCCACTGCGCGTAAACTGTAATATCACTTGTAACAGGTGTCGTAATTGTCAACTCTGAGCCCGTACCGTCTTGTATTGTATCCCAACGTACAAAATCATACCCGGTACGAGTAGTCGGAATGGCTGGCATACGGTCCACGCCAATTGATGTATTCGCGTCGACATCGATCGAATATTGAGGTGGGCTACCAGCGTAATTGTAATCGAACGTTACTCGATATTTCCCAGGCTGCGGTATGTCGTCTTCCCACTGAGCGTAAACAGTATAATCATGGCTAACAGTTGTCGAAGCTAGGAATGCTGTTCCCGTACCGTCTTGTTTTGTATCCCAACGAACAAATTTGTATCCGCTACGTGTAGGCTGGGCGGGCATATAGTTGTTTCCTATTGCGTTTCCATCCACTACTTCGCGTGTTTGTATATCAGGTGTTCCTTGATTTCCATCAAACGTAACGATCCACTTTTCGATCTGCCGTTCGCCCCACAGAGCATAAACGTCCATGTCTTCGTTAACGGCTGTCGCTGCGTCAAAATCAGCAACATTGCCGTCCGGCGTCGTACACCATCCCCAAAATTCATACCTGTCGTCCACGGAAGCTGGATCTGGTGGCATTGCAGATCCTAGTGCGCTTCCTTTCTGGACATCACGTTGTACCGGCGTTTCGGGAATTCCTTGATTTCCGTGAAATGTAACTATACACATTTCTGGCGGTTCATCGGACCATTGCGCGTAAACTGTTATGTTCACTGAAACAGGCGTCGTCTCGTCAAATGGTGTGCCTGAGCCATCCTGCTCTGTATTCCATCCCAAAAATGTTCGGTTTGTAAACGTCGGATTGGCAGGCATCTCGTCTCCTACAGCTAAGCCTTTCTCTACGATGACCTCCTGTGGCGTCTGGGGTTCGCCGCCGTTGCTGTCAAACGTCACTGTACAACAGTCAATTGGCGGTATGTATTGAGCGTAAACCCTCTTATTATCATCCACAGTAGTCGTGGAAACCTGGAATACCATACCCGATCCATCCCTACGCGTGTTCCATCCTACGAATGTAGCTAAATCAGCGCGTTTTAGGTCTTCGTCGGGTTGCGTTTCACCACCGGCCGCTACCGTTTTTCCTTCCTCTACGTTGCAAATCTGTACATCAGGAATACCTCCGTTGCCGTCAAAAGTGACAGTGTAAACCTTAAATACATTAATGAGCTGCCATTTGGCGTAGAGATAGTGGTCGGTTGTTTTAGTCACGACCGTATTTTCCATTACTAGGTTAATTGGTCCAATACCATCAAATAAGTCCCAACCGTATAGTTCGTACCTGTAGCCAAAGCCTCCAGGTCTAGTTATACTCCAAGCGCCATTGTCCCTTGGTAAAGTGCCATATTCTTCGCCTACGTAGACGATTTTTTTCGTCGCGCCGTTAAAAGTCGCGTCATCACAATTCTGGTCAAACGTTACTTCTACCGACGTCTTGGTTGAATCAATCCACTGGGCGTATACTTGTATGTTGCTATTTACTACCGTTGTTGCTGAAAATGTTGTGCCCGTGCCGTCCTGCTTCGTATTCCACTCAACGAAGTCATGGCCGTCCCAACTTGGTACGGGAGGCATATTGCTCGCCCCTACAGCAGATCCTTCCAGGACATTGCGTGTCTGTTGGTTGGGTGTTCCGCCGTTGCCGTAAAACGTGACTATGTATGTGGTACTGCCATTGCCGTCAAAGACTAAGATTGCAGGCTCGCTGGCTATATATTTCTTGTAATTGCCGTACAGAGCATCGTTCCCGCTGTATTCCGCGTCGCCCTTTTCTCTGACGTATATTGTCTCTCCGCCGTTTATAATCGGCGACACGTCGCTCCTGTAAGTGATACCGTCATACGACCACTCCATCGTGGCGCTGTTATAGTTTGTAACAGTTTTGGCGTTGTTATTCGCGGATACGTTTGGCTTTGCTCGCTGTACATGCATCTTGAATGTGTTTGGGCTGACTATGTAGTATCTGCTATCTGGCATATTCTCGTCAACAGACTCAACAAAGTACATACCGTTCGCAATGTAATTTGTAAACCGGTAAAACCCAGGGATCATGTACTCGTACTTGAATGTGAACATCTCCAAACTCAGTTCAGAACTACCGTCTACAGGCATGAAGTAGAACTCTGCTATGTTGACTGATTCCCCAGGTTGCACTACTACAGACTGTAAATGAGTAGGATCGGGACTGGCAATCCGCGTGGAGATCAAGCCTCCATATCCCGCGACAGAGCTGATACACTCGTTTCCAAGATAGCTAAAGTCATAGCCACCCGAACTGTATAACGTATTACAGTAATTTGTGAAAAGATAGTCGAGGGGATCAATGGTGACAATGCCATTGAGGTATCCGTTTCTAATCTCTCCAAACCACAGTTTTGCTGGATCAAATGTCGTTTCGAGTGGGTTATACGCATACGGAGCGACTGATCCGTTGAACGATATCTCAACGCCAAACCCTTCAATCTCCAGTTTATCGGTGCCGACGCCGTTATTTTGCGCTTGTACCGTCGCGGTAATAAGTTTGGTGGTGGGATCCTGCTTGATGACGGTAACAACCCTTGTATCCGCGTCGGCTAGCAAAATCTTGCTGTCTCCTACAACAATAGGAAAATTATCTATCTTTATCGAGACCCACGCCGCCGCAGTAGGCAACGTCAACCACGCCAGAAGGATTGCCAGCAATAAAGCAGGTATCCGTTTTTTTGTTTTCATCATTTGTATATCCTTTCCGTAGTTACCCGGTAGGGGCGTCGATCCTTTTTAGAGGATCGACTCCCCCGGTTTTTGCGTCTTCGACGCTGGATATCAAATAGTGAAATTCACGGTTTCCGCGCCTGCGTACATGCTTGCGTCTAGATTCCAGTTTGACATTATCCTCATCAAGTCTTCGTTATCTATTACTCCTTCGGTGAGAACATCGGCGGCGGGATCATAGTCGGAATCATATGCGCTGGTTCCTCTGTTCATGTAGTACTGAACCATCAACTGATCCTCGTTATCTATTCTGAAGTCGCCGTTACAGTCGCCGCCCCAGAGTTCGAACACTCCATTTTCGTTCTGCGTATTGGGAGGCGCGATATCTCTCATATCCAGGTCTGTTGGTGAAATGGTGATATTCATGCACCTTGTCAAGAATCCGGGCCGCTGGATTACCAATACATAATCTCCAAACGGGACGTTTTCAAATGTGAATTCACCCAATCCGCCTACAGCCGGAGTAGCAGTTACTCTCAGGCTGGAAGGCGCCGGCGTCCGGAATGTGGTTCTCAGTTCGACAGTTATTGCATGCATATTTGCAAAGCCTGGTACTGGATTAACGGTGACTATCGGATTTACGAGGCCATGGATCCCTCTGCCGGTTTTATCCCCAGCCGTCCCATACACCACGTCACTGGGGTCTTTACCGACTTCGGTCTGAACGGCACTGATCACATCACCAGTGGTGACTTCTTTGCCGACTGGCAAATCCGCTCTCCACGTTCCATCATTCGCGACTGTTGCCGGAATCTGCGTATTGTCCGGAAGCGTCACGATTACCGTAGCTCCGGGTTCTCCTTCACCGGTGATCGCTCTGTCGCCCCTGGTTATTGGGTCGATGATCGGATCTGCGGACTTGTTAACGACGTTAAATCCGCCGCCATCCTCATCAGCTCCGTCATTAACCGGTTTTGTTGAATCGCCATTTTCAAAGCCGGCTACAGTAACGGAGTTCATAATGTGCGTACCATTCGCGTTAGGATTAATAGTAGCTTCGAATACAACCGTAGCTGATAAGCCTCCTTGTATCCCTTGGTCGGTCGGGCCGCGCCACACCTGCACACGCAGTGTTCTTGTCGTCGCATTGTAATCCGAGAACGTCGGTTGCGTGCCGTCGAGCAATACTGAAGAAAGATCTAATGTCATACCCTGCGGAATAACATCTGTTACAACCGCGCCAGTCCAGAAAGATTTTGGCGAGCCATTGTTATATAAGGTTATCGTATATCGGATTCTGTCGCCCGTACGGAAGTTGCCGTCAGTACTCGTCAGGTTCTGCGAAACCTTAACAACATCTGAGATCACAGGTTTTTTGCCATTCACTGTCACTACAACTGGGTCGCTGGCGCTATCAGGGGCCAGCACCTGGGTTACGTTAATTATATTACCTTCAATGAGGTTGATGCTGTTTGGAACCGTAACGCTCCATCTGCCGCCAGAGACAGTAGCCGTCCTCGTTGTGACGCCGTCCGGGAACGTGACTGTGACCGTCGCTCCATTGATCCCGTCGCCTTCGACTATCTTGTCGCCTTCGTTTACTTCATCAACAACCGGTTGAGCTGTCTGTCCATAAACAGGTGGCGGAACTGTGGGCCCTTCAATTATCGAATCTCCGTCGATCAAAGCGGTGTTAACAAACGTTTTACCATACGCGGTATTATTGATTTCCGCGTCGAAAGTTACTACTTTGGTGACGCCGCCAGGGATATCACCGAGGTTCACAGTCAGCACTCCACTTGAGTAGTTTGCCGCCGAGCCTGCCGGAAGTGTGTCGATGGTCACGCTGCCTGGAACGTAGTTCACCTCGGTTGGAACCGTATCGATTATTATCACGTTTTGCCAAAGCGATTTAGGAAGACCGTCGTTCTTTACGGTTATCGTATACCTGAGCATATCGCCCACGCGCCTACTTCCGTCGCTCCGTGTAAGGTTTTCCGAGGTTTTTGCCGAATTCTTGATTACAGGTGGTCTGGCAACTGTGACAGTTGACGCTTGTGGGCTTGGGTCTTTGTTTGGCTCTGTCTGTACTGCTGTGATCGTCCGCCCAGTAATAGGCCTTCTGCCTGACACATCAGCGCTCCAAACACCGTTACCACTGCCGTCGTCGACAACTACGACTGTAATGCTCGCTCCGCCGTCGCCGGGATTGACGACTACATCCGCTCCAATAACACCGGTTCCGGTGATGGTCGCGTCGCCTTCAGTGACGGGATCAATCGTTGGGGCAGCCGAGCGATCCACTATATCCAAACCGCCGCCGCCTTGGCCGTCGCCATCATCCGCGTCCACTATGACGTCGGTGCTTGTATTGCCATCTTTGCCCGCTACTCTGGCGGTGTTGACAATCTTTATCCCGTACGCGCTTTCATTCACTGTCGCGTTGAAGGTTACTCTTTTTTGCGTTCCGCCCGGAATATCGCCAAGAGGCACTGTCAATATGCCGCTAAGGAACGTGAATCCAACATTCTGTGTCTGTAAAAATCCGTCAATCCTTACATTGTTGGCAAATGTGACGCCAACGGGCATCGTATCCGTCACGACGGCGTCTGTCCATGTTGAATTGGGATGCCCGTCGTTTCTGGCGATAATTGTATACTCAATAGTGTCGCCAACGCGGACTTTACCGTCCGGATGTAACGGCGCGAGCGGTGTCGATGTCTTTGTTACAACCGTTAGGCCGAGGCATGGATAGAAGTTCGGCGGGAAATCAAGCTCCACCGGATCGCTGGCAATTTCCTTCTTGTAGTTAACGTATTCATCGTCAATCCCGCTGTATCCGCTTTCTCTCATCCTTACATAGATGGTGTGCGCGTCGTCTAGCACTATAGGCGGCACGTCGCTCCTATATGTGACGCCGTCATACGACCACTCCATTTGGGTGGCGTTATATCCGACCACAGCCCTGTTAGTCAGGTCTGCTGTTACGCCTGTTGGTACTGGCCTGACGAAATGCATTTTAAAGGTGGGGGCTGAGATTACGTATGTGTACGAATTTAGCGCTACAGCTTTATTACTCGCGTATACCATTGACTTATTGTTTGCTAACCAAGTGTTTATCTCAATGAAATTAACCGTAGTTACGAATTGGTACCTAAACATATTTATGTCCAATATGTTGTCTGCTGTGCTAATCGGCATAAAGAACATTTCTAGAACTGGTTCTGTAGCGCCGGGGGCGACCAGAATTGATGAATTGGCTGGGTTGCTGTTTTGACCAACGAAAGCGGTAATCTTTCCGCCGAAAAATGATCCGTTTGCCGTATTGTTGCACATGACGGCGGATCCTATGTTATTGAAGTTATTCAGCGGTCCGCCAAAAGCGTGTAGGTACCGACTGTTATCAGCAAGATTCGCGTTTGGGCCTTGATTGAGATACATTCTGCTCACGTCAAATTCGTGAGGATCCGACGTGTTGCTAGGGTCATATCTATAGGGCGCGACTCTAGCTCCGTCAAATGCTACTTCAAATCCGAAGCCGCCTATATATAGAGTCTCTCCGCCGGCTGGATTTCCATTGAATACTTTCAATGTGGCTGTGATCATTTTCGAAACTGGGTCTTGCGATAATTCGGTAATGTACAATGTGTTATCGTTGGCGACCAGATGTGTATCATCGTACAATGGGAAATATGTCTGCGCTGCTTCCGCTAATGGAATTGTACCCAGTATCATTAGAACTGCCAATACTAAGGCTACCATAGCTTTCTTATACTTCTTGAACATTTGCATTTAATTTCACTCCTATTTTTATTATTTTTAGATACTTTTTTATATAATCGCCGTGCGCCGGTTATATACTGTAGTGACTTTATTACCTCTGGGATAATCATTGACGCTTTTATTTCAATTCATGAACGCTTTAATTAGTATCGCCAACGTATTGGTTATATATCTGCTGGCATCAAGTTTTCATTTTGGGACATATAACCTTCAATAAACGCTACCTGAGCGATCAATGAAATATTGGATTAACAACTACTCCTCGTTGTCAACCCGTTAGTCGTCATTAAAATCGCCAGGTGTAAGATTGAATATTCCGTCATCTGTGGTTCCCGGCGGCACAAGCTCAACTGTGGCCGGGTTGAACTCCGATATCGTCACGTTAATGCGTTTTTTCATTGATATCAGTTCTCCTGTTTGTTTCGGCATTTCTTTCACTTTCTTTCTGGGTCTTGCGTTATATTTCTCTATCATTTCCGGTTATCTTATACTTATCGCCTCCATTATAAAGGTTGAGTCAGTTCCCAAAGCCTGCTGGTTTGTAGTTCCGGATCTTTTGGCATTACGTTTTACACGTTTTTTTCGACTATTTTAGTCTACATAATGTTTATAAATTATTCGTTTTATTCGTTTCTGCCTTCAATTCCATTCTTTGACCCGGTTGTTAAGCTGTTTATGGCCAGAAGACTGTGGTTGCGCATTTTCTGGACATCCTTATATCGTTTGGAATTCGTTGGGGAACCTCTGATAATAATGACATCATGTTTTTTCCATCTTGTATACTGCTGATTTCCTGTTATTTCAGTCCATTTCTTATCGTTTGCTATCCTTCCTTGTTTTCCTTACGCCCAATTTTGCTTTTCCATTTCGCAACGTACTAATTATATTCGAGCTTTGACTTCCGGCGGGTTCTGACTCACCAAAACGCTACTTCATAACTGGTAAGGAATTTGCGATAACTCCTAGATATTGAACCGATATATCCTCCATGATGGTTTTGCAATGTTAAGTGGGTCTATTTTGTATATTTTTAACTTATACGATATTTATATTCATATCAGCAACCATTACTGTATTCGACAAATAAAAATCCCCAGGATCAGAAAAATGACCCCCTGTCGGCGTGTTGGCTAGGTAAGCTCCCAAAAAAAACCTAAAACCACACTCCCCCTTTTACACGGTATATTAATACATTTTGTTGGTCCTGTCATTACACATTTGATTATGCAATTTTTTGCGCTAATTCATTTACATTGTAATACTTTTTGCTTTCCAATCCGATTTTCTCGCACTTTTATAGTGATAATCTACACTTAGCTCACATCGTTGAAAAACTAATCTTGATGAATTTTGTTAATATTTTTCAGTTTTTCCATGGCGTCCACTGTGTACCGCCCCCAAATGGGCGCATAAAACGGCGCCCCATTTGGGTTTGTGTATGAATGAAAATTCATGGTGCCGGTGGTCGGACTCGAACCGACACGTCCAGAGGACACGTGATTTTGAGTCACGCACGTCTACCATTCCATCACACCGGCGCACCGACGACCATTATAGTATAGTCCCGTCGCCATTTCAAGCCTTTTTATCTTTGAATAATATTATATTAATGTTACATGGCTACTGTTCAGTGGGTGTCCAAAAACTCGCAATGGTTACAGGCTCCGCACAAAAGTTTTGACAATTGTACAAGTTTCCACCGCAGTACCAGTGCGTTGCCTGTAACCAACCTGTGTTTTTGGATGCCCACTGAACAGTTACGTTACATGTTACTGTTGAGGGGAGAAGAGCCGCGTTGAGTTATTATTCTCAAACGCGGCTCTTGTCAGTTTATACTATAACTTAATATTATCGTTTTGAGTATTCCTTACATTCCGTGTTCTTTCATTTGTTAGCAAATGCTAAACCACGCGTTAACTAATAATTGTAGTTAACTGTATCCCCTCCTGCATAATCTAAAACGCTTTTGTTCCAGTTCGCGAAAACTATCAGCGTATCTCCAACACCGTTTGTTATATATCCATCGGCATTGAGATCGCATTCAGGGAGATAATACCCGTTGTAAATACTGCCTGAGCGATCAATGAAATACTGGATCGCCAACTGATCCTCGTTGTCAACCCGTAAGTCGTCAGTACAATCGCCAGGTATGAGATTGAATATTCCTCCATCGTCGGTTCCCGGCGGCACTAGCTCCACTGTGGGCGGGCTGGACGCCGATATCGTTACGCTCAAGCACCTGACCAGGTAACCAGGACGCTTGATATACAGCACATAAGTGCCAAACGGGACATTGGTAAGAGTGAATTCGCCAAGGCCCGCATTGCCGGTTCCTGAGATCAATTGCGCGCTGACGCTCATCCCAGGCGCGGCTGGGGTTCTGAACGTTGGCCTTAGCTGGACGGATATGCCATGCATTTGCCGGAATCCCGCCACTAAATCATAAGTGAGCATCGGGTAAACATATCCATGGACTGTCCGGGTCTGCGGGGGAGGGGTCGGGGTAGGAGTCGGAGTCGGAGTCGGGGTCGGGGTTGCTTCGAATATAGCGGAGTCTACCCAAAGCGCCGGGTAAATAAGCCCGCGGCAAGCGGTTACGTCTTTATCTACTACGCATTGGAAAGCGCATCCGTTGCCGTATCCCGTATAGGTAAGGAATCCTGCGGTATCAAGAGAATCTCCAGGAGAGCGCAGCCAAGCGCCGTATATAGCAATATTGGGGATATTTATCCTGTTGTAATTTGCCTGTGCGATGGCGTTACTGGGAATAGGCGCGTTTTCTGGGATTCTATTGAAATGCGTTATGGAGCAGAAATTAGCCGCTTCGCTAAAGCTTAGCAGGAAAGCTACGTCGTTCCCTGTGGAAGCGTGTATGGCGCTCGGCTTGCTGAAACCGTCAGTCATCGAAGGAGTGTTCCAACTAGAGGACGTACCAACAACAGAGAGCGCGTCGTTTATCATAGTATAGCTGCGCATCCTGGCGCCAAGGGGCAGGTTATCAGCCGCGCCGGGTGCAAGTGAATTGAACCAAGTGTTGAGTTTCAAGCGCGCTGAAGAGTTCACGTAGTAGCATCTTCTATCAGCTGCTTTTTCAAAATCGACAATTTGCCACGTCGGGCTTCCATAGTATACGCTGTTGGAATTAATATTGATGAAATTAGTGCGGAATATCAGCGAATAGTTGCCATAGCGCGCGATCTCGATCCAGTTGACACAGTCTCCGCTTAAATTCGGAGTTAACACCCTACCAACCACGCCTTCAGAACACCCTGGAGGCGGTGGCGGCGGTGGCGGCTGCGTTGGTACTGGACAGTACTCCCACACTGCGTACAGCGTTATATTGCTGCTCACGTAAATGCTTGCGCCCGGCTGATACTGCGCGGAAGTCGCATAGTATGTCGTCGCCCAACCCTTGAAAGTGTATGAGGAACGGCTGGGGATCACGCTGCTGATGGTGGCGTAAGTATTCGCGGCTACCGATTGCGGCGGAGGCGCGCCTGTGCCGCCATTGGCGTCGTATGAAAGCGTGCACGTGGATCCTGAGCTAAATATGCCGGAGCCGACCCACATAGCCGGGCGGTAGTGGCCGTACCAGCCCATTGTGGTATCCTGGTTCACGCGGCCGCAAGCCTGTGCGTACGTGTAAGGAGCGCCGGTCCAACCCGCGCCCCCTTGGAAGGTAACGCTGCCTGCATAAAGGTAAGAACTTCCCGGAGTTCTGAGCCAGTAAGCCGCATCGAGATTATTGTTTGTGTTTGGCAACAATTTGTGGTAGTTGCTGTACGCTATGTTGGAACTATTGGTAACCGTTGCGCTATTCGGCATATACTGCGTAGAGCAGTAGTAGGCTGCCTCGCAGAAGCTAAGGGCAAAGGCCACGTCATTGCCCGTCGGCGCCGCAATCCCATTGGGTAGGCTCATCCCATCCACATAGGACGTCCCGTAGCTGCCCAAACTATTGAGCGCGTTATTTCCAACGGCGAAACTACGAAGCCTGGCCGAGCTTCCCAATGTGCTGTTGTACCATGTGTTGATCCCACTACGCAATAATGAGCTGTAATACTGGTTGTCAAGTACCGAGTTGAACCAAGTGAGGCTGCTTGTTATTGGCGTTTGCCGGATAATCAGGGAATAGTTTCCGTATTGGGCGATTTCGATCCAGTTTGATGAGTCTCCGGCTTCTGCTGCTGTTAGCGTCCTACCGGCTACGGGGGTAGGGTCGTTGGCCGCCACTATCATGCTGGCCTGCGGCAGTGCCGTTACGAACAGAGCAATGAGCAAGAGTATTGATACCAGTTTTCTTGTGTGTTTCAGCATTTCTTTCACTTTCTTTCATTATATTTTGTGGTTTGACGCTACAATTCCATGCCTATTCATTCTTATAGAATAATTGCCAAGGGCTGAGTCAGTTCCCAAAGCTCATTTGATGATGTTACCGGACTGGTGGACAGCGCGTTTCGCGCGTTTGTCATTGAAAATAAAAAATCTGACGCGGGCTGCGCCTGCAACCCGACGCGCGGCGCCAAGAGTTAAAATTCAGGAATTATAATTTTGTTTGTATTATCTTCCATGTTGTTGATATTCTACTATTTTAGTCCATTTAAACGTCTCCCATCACCCCTCCTTTCCTTCAATACGCTCAGTCCTGTTTTTTCCATTCCGCAACGCAGTTTTTATATTTGAGTTTTGACTTCCAGCGGGTTCTGACTCATCAAAACGCTATATCAATATATAGACTTATTTAGTCCATTTATAATTTACAAAACACTTTAGATCAGATTTACTCAAACGCCGCCGTAATGATATTCGGCTGGCGCGCGGATTATATTGGTTGATTAAGGAACTGTTCATAAAAAAACGAGAAGTCTTGTAACCCTCTCCCCTATTCTGATTCCTGTCTTCCGACTCCTAATTCCTGATTTCTTTTTACTGTCGCTGCGCATTGGGACATTGGTAAAACCCACCCTAGTATAGTAATACATATTTCTGCTTTTGTAATTACACATTTGATTGTGCAATTTTTCGTGTTATTGCACGCTATATGTCAGGCATTTTAGGCACTGATCCATAATCCTCTTACTTTAGTGATGATATTCTACAATCAAAACACACCGTTTTAATTCTATTCTTGATAATTTTTATCTGTTTTTACCTATCAGCTACACTGCCGCAGCTGGCTCGAATTGACTATTGTACAGCTCTGCGTAGAAACCGCCTTTTGCTATCAACTCGCTGTGGTTTCCACTTTCCACTATATCGCCGTCTCGCATCACCAGGATGATGTCGGCGTTTCTTATTGTCGATAGCCTGTGCGCTATTACGAACGAAGTCCTGCCAGCCGTCAGCATGTCCATGGCACGCTGCACCAATGCTTCCGTGCGCGTATCTACTGAGCTTGTCGCCTCGTCGAGGATCAGCAAAGGAGAATTCTCAATCATTGCGCGGGCAATCGTCAGCAATTGCTTTTGACCAGCCGACAGGTTCACGTTTTCCCCCAATACGGTGTCGTACCCGTGCGGCAGCGTCTTGATGAAATGATGCATCCCAACGGCTTTGCAAGCGCTTTTAATTTCCTCGTCCGTGACGCCTTTCTTGCTGTAAGCGACGTTTTCCTTTATCGTACCCTCAAAAAGCCACGTATCCTGTAACACCATGCAAAACAGCGAATGTACGTTAGCGCGTGATAGCGTCGATATTGGTATGCCATCTATCCTGATTTCGCCGCCGCCGGTTTCATAAAAACGCATTAGTAGATTAACAATCGTCGTTTTTCCGGCGCCTGTCGGCCCAACGATCGCCACTTTCTTCCCTTTCTCTATGAGCGCGGAAAAATTCTTGATGATCGTCCTGTCTGGGTCGTATCCAAAGACGACATTGCTAAACTCGACGTCGCCCTTTACCTTATTTAGAACACTTAGTGACCCTTCCTCTTTTGCCATATCCTTTTCCTCAAGGAACTCGAAAACGCGCTCGGCGGCTGCAGCGGCGGATTGCAGCGCCGTCATTCCCTGTGCTATCTGATTGAGCGGTTGGGTGAAGGTCCTTATATACATCATAAACGCGACGATGACGCCAAACAGTATTTTCCCGTTCATGCTCAGCAACGCGCCAACAATACAGACCGATACGTACCCAAAATTACCGATAAAATGCATAATGGGCATCATCAGCCCGGATAGGAATTGCGATTTCCAATTGCTTTCATAAAGCGCCTCGTTTATCCTGTCAAATTCTAGTAGAGCCGCGCCCTCTCCGTTATACGCCTTTACGACGTTATGGCCTGAGTAGATTTCCTCAATGTGGCCGTTCATCTCGCCAAGGTTCTTCTGATTACTCGAAAAGAATATATGCGAGCGCTTCATTATAAACCGCATCATCACAAACCCTGCCGCTGTCGCCACAACGGCTGTCGCGGCCATAGTAATATTTGTTATTACCATCAGGAGAAGCGAGCCTACGAGTAAAGTGATCGACATGACAAGCAACCCGACGCTTTGGTTCATCGCCACTGATATTGTGTCAACATCGTTCGTTACGCGGCTGAGTATATCGCCGTAAGCAGTCGAGTCGAAATACTTCAGCGGAAGCCTATTGATTTTTTGCGAAATTTCTGTCCTTAATTTTTGAGAAAATCGCTGAGTTGAGGTCGCCATTATGAAACCTTGCGCGTATGTAAGCAGGGCGCCGCCCAAGTAAAGGATGAGAAGTGTCACGGAAATCCTTACTATGCTGTCAAGGTCAATTCCCCGCTCAAAGCCAGCCGTAATGATATCCGTGATTTTCATAAGTTGTGATGGCCCCACCAAAGCTGCCGCCGCGCCTATAATAGAGCATATCATAGCCACAATGAGCGCCGGCAAGTGCTTGCGCGCGTGTTTGGCGAGTTTCCCTATCGATGCCGCAAAATCCTTCGGCTTTTCCGCCCCCGGATCCATACCGCGCGCCCTTCCTCCCATCCTACCGCGTATGGGCTGTTTGGCGGCTTGCCCAAGTTCGTCGTTATGATTTCTGTCACTCATGACCAAGCTCCTCCTTTGATAATTGAGAATACGCAATTTCCTGATATACCGCGCAAGTTTCCATAAGCTCGCTGTGCGTACCCATCCCGACAAGCTCGCCTTCATCAAGTACGACGATACGATCCGCGTCGCGTATCGTACCGATACGCTGCGCCACGATCAGGTTCGTCGCGCCCGCCGTCTCACGCCTCAGCGCGGATCGGAGTTCCCTGTCGGTTCTGAAGTCCAGTGCGGAAAATGTATCATCAAAAATGTAGATCTCAGGTTTTCTGCAAATCGCGCGCGCAATCGCCAGACGCTGCTTCTGGCCGCCGGACACGTTTGTGCCACCCTGCGCTATATGGGCGCCGTATCCGTCTTCCATCTCCTCCACAAATTCATCCGCCTGCGCTACTCGGACGGCGCGCTTTATGTCCTTTTCATCCGCCGGACGCTTGCCGTTTTCCCCGAAGGCGACATTTGACGACACCGTTCCCCTGAATAGCACCGCTCTTTGCGGGATATATCCAAGTCTGTCACGCAGCGCGCTCTGCGCGTAATCCTTCACGTCGACGCCGTCAATGAGTACTTGTCCTTCCGTCGCATCATAAAAGCGCGGTATGAGGTTTATAAGCGTCGATTTCCCACTACCTGTCGAGCCAATGAACGCTACAGTCTCGCCGCGCTTCGCTTTGAAGCTGATATCGCGCAGCACGTATTCCTCGGCGTCTGGATATTTAAAGCTGACGCGCCTGAACTCTACTTCCCCGGCGACGTTTCCCCCCGGTCCCGTGAGTCCCTTCCCGTCGAGTATCTTAGGCTCTGTATCTAGCACTTCGTTTACGCGGTTTACAGACACCATTACGCGCGGCAGCATGATGAATACTATAGTAAGCATCATTAGCGACATGATGACTTGCATAGCGTATTGCGAGAATACAACCATATCAGAAAATATCTGAATTTTATCCATTAGTTGAGCCGCGTCGATGAGAAACGCCCCGATCCAGAATATGCCGAGCGACAACCCGGTCATTACCAGCCGCATGACAGGATTCATTATTTGCATAGCGCGGTTTACCTGGAGGCTGTTAGTGGTGAAGTCGGAATTTGCTTCTTCGAACTTCGCTTCCTGGTAACTCTCCGCGTTATATGCCCTGACGACGCGTATGCCCGTTAAGTTTTCTCTCGTCACGCGATTAAGGTTGTCTGTCAGCGTTTGTATCTTACGAAACCGAGGCATCGCGTATGCCATGAGCGTCAGTATTACTATTATAATGAAGGCTACAAACCCTCCCGTCAGCACCGTCCACTCCCAATTCTTCGTTGATATCTTTCCGATTGCCCACACAGCCATGATTGGCGCTCTGATTACTACCTGCAACCCAATCGCAACAATTAGCTGTATCTGCGTTATGTCGTTTGTAGTGCGTGTTATCAGACTGGCTGTCGAGAAACCGCTGATCTCCTCCATTGAAAAGCTCTCTACGCGCCGGAAAACATCGCCTCGCAGCCTGTGGGAAAACGCCGCAGCCACTTTCGACGCGAAATAACCGACGATTACCGCCGTCGCTACGCTGCCAATCGCGCAAAGCATCATCTTTCCGCCCTCTACCATGACATCGCCAACCGTCCCGCCTGGACTTGAAACAATTCTGGTAACGGACGCCATATAGTCTGGGACACGCAGGTCGAGCCATACCTGCGCCACGACAAAAACAAGGCTGGCGCATATCATAAACCACCCTTGTGCTCCTAATCGTTTTAATAGTTTAAACATAATCACTGCTCCTTGTACATTTCTTCCACATAATGCTTTACCAGACAATCATTAAAATGTCAATGAACAAAATGTAAAACCTATAAAAGTTGGGCTGCTTTCGCAGCCCAAGGGGTTAGGGGGGCAGGGATAGGGAAAGGGGTTATTAAAAGTGGGGGAATAAGCATACTAGTTATTTATTTGGATTAATTTTATCCACTAAGTCTTCAATATTTTACTTCAGCGAAACGCACCAACCTACGCCTAGTCCTATCTTTTTCACATGTAAGTAAGGTTATATCCCACCCATCGCCAGCCTGTACAGCCTCCTCTTCGCTTTTGTGGCACTCATCGAAACCGATCATCCTGTACCGGAACGTCTCTGCTTCCCTTGTCGTAAATAATATCTCGTCGCCTTCTTCAAGGGATTTGATTAACCCAAAATGGCTCTTCAGGTTATGACCGGCTATAACCAGGCGAATGGGTTTTTCTTCTACGCGTCCTGAATATCTGCAAACCGAAATATTCAGTAGCGCTGCTATGCTTCTGTCCAATACCGGCAGTTTCTTATTTAGTTTTGGTATTTCAATCACGCCAATAACGCTATATTCAAGCGTGACTACCGATTCACTGGTTGCTTCTTCGGTCTCTTCTTCGATCTCTTCTATATTTCCATTATTATCTATAACTTCGTTTTCAATTTGGCTGTTATATTTCCGCGCCTCTTCTTCGTTTTCCAGCGCTTCAGCTGACAGTATCTGCGCGGGAAAGTACAAATCCGGATCGCTTATATCCGTCAGATCCCACACATCATCCATCACCTGCCGCAAGACGCTTTCCGCCCGCTGGCCCGCTAGAAAATCGTCTACTCGGCTGTAAATGAGCAACCCGCCCGCTGTAAGAAGAAGAACAATTCCAGCACATATCAATACCCAAGGCGTCGCTTTTTTCATCGATCAGCTCCTCTGATCGCGCCTTTTCTGTAAGATAATGCCTATCAATAGGAGCAATACGCCAAAGGATGTCAGCAAAATGATGATGAGGTTCCAATCAATAACGCCTGTTTGCGGCAATCGTCCAGGCTTATCGCCATCTGGCGGAAAATCCGTAGTCGGGACGTCGGGATTATCAATATCTGTATCACCACTAGGAGTCGGCGTCCCACCCGCGCCTGGGGTCAGTGTTGGCTGATACGCGCCAAGCGACGGAGTCGGCGTTACATCTGCCCCTGGAGTTGGAGAAGTAGGCGGGCCGCTGGGAGTCGGCGTCGGTGATACATTTGCACCTGGAGTAGGAGAAGCCGGCGGACCGCTGGGAGTCGGCGTTAGAGATGGCAACGGCGTCGGGGTAGGCGTAGGGCGCTGCTGTATTGTGTGATGTTCAACTTTCGGCAAAACTTCAGTCGTCTCGACTCCTTCCCTTCCAATAGCTACTAGTGAAGGTAAAAAAGTATAATAACTGCCAGCGCCACTGCTAGGATTCATTTGCATTACAAGGTAATACCCATGTTCCAGATTATCAAATATCGTTCTTCCATTATCGTCCGAGGTTCCGTAAATCCTCCTGATGCCTCTGTTTGTTACGTAATCGCTAAGCGCCCTCGCAAGCTCCCTTAATTCACCATCATATATGTCCATATATTGGGGCCAGTTATATGGAAAATCATCAAACTCCGGAGATATAAGGTCAAACCTCAGCCGCCCGCCACTTTGCACATATATGGTCGCTACTCGGCAGACGCCGATCTGCATACCGCGTATTGGAGTTGTATCATCCTCCAGTATTACCGTCATCCGTTGGTCTCCATGCTCGAAGTCGTCTAATGCCAAAGCGTTAAATACCTGCGTCGCTAAACACACGAGAGCTATTATGACCAATACTATTGAAAGCGGTTTTTTTATCGCCTTTTTCATAGTTTCTTCCCTCTTCCGTAGGTCTTCCTGAGTCGGATGAACAGCTTCGCCAATATCACCAAAATCGCTGGTACTATCAACAGGAGCGATGCCCTTGCGCCTTTAAGGACGCGCGCGTCTGATATTATTCGCGTAGGCCCTTTATATGACGCATCGTCTTCATCGTTGTCGACTCGATGCCCTCGCACAAGCAACCTATGTGTGTTGATCCCGATAGGCGTGCATGTGACTAGCGTACAATAATCCGCGCCCGATACAATGGCTAAAGCAGAAGTCTCGTTCGGCAAAACGGTCACAATCTGATCGACCCTATATGTCAGCTTCTCACTCAAGACCGTTACTGAAAACTTATCGCCGATGATAACGCGATCCATGTTCGTCAGCAATGTCGACGACGGTAACCCTCTATGTCCGGTGATCACCGCGTGCGTCCCGGGGCCGCCGACCGGGAGGGACGAGCCTTCCAGATGTCCAAGGCCCGCTTGCAGTGAGCCTTCCCCGGTTCCATGGTAAATAGGGAGCCTAATGTTTATTACCTCGATCTCCAGCATCCCCATAACGCCCAGCCCGCTTGGGTCGAGCAGTCCCATATACTCATCCATCTCTTCTTGCGACATTATGAAACGATTAGGTTTTCGCGACAATCCTTCATTATACTCGCGAGCGGCTTCGAGATACCCGGTATAGTCCCGTTCGCTTAGGTTCTCAACAGCCTTGCTATACTGCTCGACCGTACGCACATGCCTTTGAGAGTTATAGTAGTCGCTGACAGCGGGATAAATGAGAACAGATAAGCCTACGATAAAAATCACAACGAAAACCGCGATTGCCAGTACCCTGCTCATCTAATTCCCCCTGCCGCTACCCCGGAGCGTAGGGATGCCTATGTTCCGGGGCTGCGGCATACCAATTGAGATAACGCGCGCGCAATGATTCCCGCGCTTAATCTATAACGATCTTTCTTTTCTTGCGGGCGGATATGACAACTAACCCAACTACAGCGAGTCCCATCAAAGCCACGCCACCTACGAAGAAGATCGTGCGACCAGCGCCACCAGTCTTCGGGAACTCAGGCCCGCCACTGTTTGGAACCCAAAACGCGCCAGGCAAAGGCTGCCAATCAAGATCAATCACATCATACCCGTTCAAATACCAATCCGGTAACTGCGTACCATCATCTATTCCATCATATACACATTCAATCATTACTTGTACTTTAATATCTTCTTCGGGTAAGAAGAATCCTTCTGGAGCTTCAAGCTCTACGAGCCAATAAATACCAAGTTTGTCGTTGACTGGAGTAGGCCTACCACGATACGCCTCAAATCCAGCGCCGAGACCTACTATTCTCACCTCTCCATTTTCCGGCGTTACAAATTGATCTATAGCACCCGGAGTACCGCTGGGCACAACCTTGTATACATTTGGCCCTGTGCCACTTTCGCCTACAACAGGCCCAGCAATAGGTAAAAGTGAAATCTTATCGCCTAATCCACCAGTGCCGTCATCATTATACAACTCAAATTTCGCTTTCGCTAGTAGTACCGATGGTTTGCCTAATTCATATTTTACTATTTCAAGCACACCAGTATACGCTCTAACTCTCTTCCTCGGTGTTCTATTAGTCTTATTCTCATAATCACCCCAACCGTAGGGGTTATTACTATACTCCAGATAGACGTCATTGGGATTCCCATCTTCCTCGATTATCGCGTCCTCGTTGAGTATAGCGGAACAGTATATATAGATTTCATCACCAGGCGTATAATCAACAAACACTGTTGGTACAAACACAATATCTATTAGAGCGTTGCCATCAGCATCTGGACCACCAACTGTAACGTTATAGTCGGTACCCAGTGTCAATTTTCTGCCATTACCATTACCATCATCTGCCTTTGTGCCGCCAAGGTAAACCTCTATATCGTTGTTGAAAGTTAAGCCCTTACTCATTTCGTCATGCACCGTAAACAAATATCCGCCTTTAAGCACTTTGTAACCAGGCATTTCCGGTACTTTGGATACAATCCGGAAATCGACAGTGTCGCCGATAGATGTATCGTCCCACTTCATCCATTCACCTTCATGGCGATTCCAGATTTCCTTGTCAATAGTCGGAACATCTGCTTTTAGATTTATAACAGCGCCAGGGAGCAAATCAGTAATAGTCGCAAGAATATGGACGGGATTGACCGCACTTTTATCATCCGCTGAATATCCACTTCCAACTATCAAATAGTACCCATTATCGAGTCCTTCAAATTTTACTTGTGTCGGTGGAGTGCCTGTGTATATAGGGCTTGTAGGAACCGGTGTAATCGAATTAGTCGCAACATACTGACTTAATAAATCAGTCAACTTTATCATGTCATCTGCTGATGGTGTATTCAGTGAGTGGTCTGGGTTGCTCGGGAGACCAACAAGGTAGTCACGAAGCGACTTTTGTCCCGCTCCTGTTCCTATTCCCAATGCGCTATCACTAAAACCACTAAATGCAGGATCAATTATATATGCGTATCTGTCGTCTTCCGGGCTGTTTTCACCTGATATCGTGCTGACACTAAAAACCTTGTACAACCTGAATGTCTGTCCCTCTAGTGTAAGGTCCGGTGGTGCGTTTATGGTGATTGATCTGCCTACATCCGCGCTGGCCGTTAAGCTTACCGATAAGGTCACGGCAACAGCAATCGCCATTATTATGGCTAAAATCCTTTTACTCCTCTTCATTGCTATATATTCCTCCTTTAATATAATTACACAAAATTTAATGCCGAGTTAAACAAACGCTGGTTCTGAGCTGAGGTGTTGCTAGTTGCGTTGAGGGGGGTCCAGTATCCGGCTTATTCTCTCTTTCGGCAAATATACCACCTCTTTCTGGTTCGTTTTCCGATCAGAGACAAAAGCCGCGCTCTGCTTTCGTCGTTTATGCCCTGCCGAACCGGTCTGACGCTATGCGCGAAGAACAGCGACAAAGAGGCCAGTATGAGCATAGCGCCTGTGATCAGATACAAATCGCTCCCGAAACCAAACGTTCTCGGCAATTCGATCGTAGTGAATAAGTTCCTAAACCCCAGCTTACCATTGCCAACCGTTAGCGAAGCCTTGAGTTTTACAAACTCGGCAGTGCCAGTTATTAGATGCTGAAATATCTTTAAATCCGGGTTTTTTTCATCATCATTGGCAGATAAATACGCTCCTCTAATGCTTCCTCCTATGAGGAAGTAATTCAGCTCGTCCGAGAGTTCAAACGTCACCGGATTTACATTGTTTTGGTCAATTTGGACATAAAACGTGCCGCCCATACCAACTGAATCGCCCGACGTTATCTCTTGCGAATACACACCACCACTGTACTGTCTATACACCTTTACAGCATTGTTATCCCAATTGAGTAGTAATTCAGGCAACTTTGGATCATAACCCAAGTAACCAATTGCCAACTTGCCTGAAGTGGCGCTATCCGCATCGTATACCAAATCCAGCGCGGTTATGCTCTTTCCGGCTTCGGTAAGCCTATACGCAGCCATCAATTTTTTTATTGTATCAAGTACACTATCGAAATGATCTAAATAATCCTTTCCAGAACCACCATGTGCTCTGTCGTAGTTTGCCGCTTTCGCCCTAAATAAATTATATCTAATAGATTCCTGTATAAACGTTTCAGATGCATTTTCAAACCAAATAAGATACTGGATTAAGCCTCTACGCAAGTCTTCAGTTATTTCGCCAGGTTCAAACCCAAACAAAGTGTTAAACTCATCATCACTAAGTTGCGCCCCGTGTCTTATTTCCTGATCAAACAAAGAAAACAGTAATGCAAATTCAGCATATTCATCATCATCATCAAAAATCATATGATAATAATAGCCAGAATCAGGAAATATACCATCCATTTCAGCGCAAAGTGCATCAAATTCACCAAAAGTCTCGTCTAAACTATTCATGATAAATATTGATATAGGGGCATCATCAAAATGTACTCTATTTTTATCTACCGAGAAAATTTTATAATCCATATAACCGGGAGGCCCCGGCACCAACGGCCTGTACAGATTCGGATTCGGTTTGCGCGCGTGGTATGACTTCGTAGCCACGCCATTTACTATGATCGCTTCCGTCGATCCGTCGTCTTTCTTAATCTCCGCGACAACATCGCCGTTTGATTCAACCGTTACGGTGACCGTATACCTATTTGAGTCGTATATCCACTCTTCACCGGCGGTGCTATATACCTCTTCGATGGTGTATACATACGGGCTTGCGCCGCTGCTTTCGTAAATCGGTATTGTTATTGTGACTTCGGCGCTGATTCCGCCATTAAAATCATCGTACTCTATATTAACACTCTCAACATCTTCTCCATCCGAGTCTTTTACTAAGAACTGGAAGAAGTAATTTCCACCGCCCGCTTTCGCTCTGCCCAGGGCTTCTAAAGCGTCTTCGCCGTCAATGTATTTGGTGATCGGTATCGTTACGGTAGTAATAAGAGCGTCCCCATTCGGGCTGGGTCCTCTACCGACGCCGAATGGTTTTACGGTATTGACCGGTTCTTCCTCGACTTCCTCCTCTTCGGCGGGTTCCTCCTCCATTTCTTCTTCTGAAGGTTCTTCCGTATCGATCGCGGCTTCTTCTTCGTCCGGAGCTTCTGAAGCGGGCGTTTCGGGGACTTCTATATCCGTCTCTTCCGTGTTGTCCGCGTCATTCGAGGCGGCGGGTTTCTTGTTGCCCTGAGCCACGTCGGTTTCCGAATCGGGCGTTTCGGCGTCAGTCATTTCGGAATCGGGCACTTCGGCGTCAGTCGTTTTCTCAGCGTCAACAACCGGCGTGTCTGGGTCCACTACCGCTTCACCTGTTTCTTTGCTGGAATCCGCAGGTTCGTTTTGGTTATCCTTCGAATCCTGTGCCAGAATAGGTTCTCCGCTGTTATCACTCTTTCCTCTACTATTGTTATTGTCGCTTCTAACGACATTATTACTATTATTGTTGCTGCTAGTATTCTCATAGCAGCTCGCGCTGTGCGTGTGTTCTTCCAGTCCGCATATGAGCTTCGGATAATAGCATTCATCCGTGTGCCAGTGCGCTTCTATCCCCGCTTCTTCATCGCCTTCAGTCTCTTCAAGGCCGCATGTCAGTTCCATCTCCGTATAGTAACACGCATCCGAATGCGTATGGGGTTCGGCTTCGGCTATGTCGCATATCAGGTTGTCGTCCCCGTCATAGCAGTCCACTGTGTGCGTATGCCCTTCGGTTTCTTCTAAACCGCATATAAGCTCAGGTTGGCTGTAACATAATAATTCATCGTGGATATGCTCCTGCAAGCCGCAAATCAATTGTTTATCATATGAAAGCCCAATTTGAGACAGAGCGAAGTAGGCAGAGGCGGCGACGATAAGCCCCACCAGAACCGTCATGCCAAACTTCCGCTTCCCTTTCTTGCGGAGCATGCCTCTCTGTATGGAACGTATGGTTTGTCGCGAATTATACACTCTCATGATTGCAACTACCTCACGGATCCTATTTTACTAAGCCTACCCTGTCCAGTGGCCAGATTCTGATTATCGTTTTCCCTATGATCCCGTCCCCATGGACAGTCCCAAAATCCAGTAGGCGGCTGTCCATCGAAGCGGCTCTGTTATCTCCCATGACAAAAAACTGTTTGTCCGGCACCTGGATAGGAAACTCTAAATCACAATCGCCAAAACTCGTGTTTTCCAGATACGGTTCGTCCAGTAATGTTCCATCTACATACACCGAACCATCCCGATCTATATCTACAAATTCGCCGGCAGTGGCGATTACTCTTTTAAGCAGGGTTTGGTTGCCAAGGTGGAACGCTATGATGTCTCCCCTCCTGACGCTTCCAAGCGCGAACAATACGATCTGTTCTCCGTCGCGCAATGTCGGCGACATGCTTCCCCTTTGAACCTGCACAGTTGGAAACAACAATGTTACCAACAATACCGCTGCTGCCGCGAATACTACCAACGTCCTTATCGCTTTGAAGATCGAGCCCCTTACTTCCGCCGCAAGTTCCCTTCGCCTTAATTCCACTTCAATCTGCTCGCTCGTCAAGCCAATCCCTTTTCTTGCCGGTTCTATTTTTACGGTTTCATCACTATCATTCATTTGTGCGGCTACTTCCCGGAATCAGATACTCGATATCATTTTTCATGATCAGTTCCATTAATTCGTCTTTCAGCGCGGCTAAATTGTTTAGTTGATTATCAAACATCCTGAGCATATCCGTTACCAATCTTTCCAGTCGCGCTTTAGTCTCCGCATTTTTTAGCTCCAGTGTCCTTAGCGCGCGTTCTTTTGCTTCTTCTTCCAGCTTCGCAATTGATTCAAGTTTGTCCGCTTCTGCTTTTTGTATGCTATCTAGATACACGTCGGCGGCTTTCTGGGTGGCTTCCACGATCCCGCTTACAATTATCGACGCTTCCGCAAGTGAACCGGCTTGCTCCAAACAGAGCGCCCTTTCGGATAGTTTCGCGTTGTCCGCGCTCAGGCGTTCAAGCTCGACTTCCTGTTTGTGCAGCAGACTTAACAATTGCATTTTCGAAAGAGACCTTAGCTGCTTGTCAGTCATAAGCTCATACCCTTACTCCGTTTTTCTGAGGCTTCTCTCTTCGAGCCTTTGATAATTGCGCGCATGCTTTTGCTTTGTGTTAAAGGCTCTTTCGTAGCTAAAATGCTTTTATTTTCTCAAAATTCATTAGAATACAAGCTATTTTTGTTACTTTTTGTTACTTCTTCTGCTATTTTCACATGCTACACAGAGGAATGTTACTGTAATGCTTACATTTTACTACATTTTCCCTCCAAAGTAATCTGTTTATGTTACACAGATTACAAACATGCTACATGTTCAAGATTATTGCCTTTGGCAACCCATGGCAATTTTAGTGTGCTATGGTGATTATTTCGAATTATTGCATACTCCTTCATCATTTGTCAAGCTATTTTTTGGAAAAATACTGAATTCATTTCGCTCCAGTTTTATGCTGTTTTTTGCTCATATAACAAATTTTGGCACTTTTCTCAGTAAATAGACATATTGAACTGTTTTTTTCAATCCCTTATTTTGCAATGGTTTGAGAGCTTTTCCGTAAATATATTTACTAGAAGTTACAGTTTTTGAAAACTCTTGTTTTACAGTTTCTTTACAGTTTTTTTTGCGAAAAATATTCGATATACAAAAAATTAACAATTTGTTCACAATTTATTTGCCTGTTTCCATTGCGTTTCAGCTGCCGGAAGAGGCGCCAATTTATCAATCCAATAACTCCAAGCAACTGTTCAGAAAGTATCCAGTAGCAATTAGCGTGTACTGATATTATATTTCGAATTATTCGAATATTTAATTAGCATCTGAAGTCTGGCCCTCTGCCCTCTTTAGCAAAGAGGGTGGCCCCGCAGGGCCGGGTGATTTGTTCCCCCGCAGGGCCGTTGGCGGTTGCTGTTCCTGTAGTCGCTACTATTCACTGGGTAGTCAGTAACAATTCATGTGTGGTAATGCGCAGGAAACCGGAGTACTCCCCCTGTCGGCTACGCCGACATCCCCCTCTGAGAGGGAGACAACGTAAAACCAAAGCCTCCCGCTTTGAGTAGAGACGACACCAAAGCCATAGCCTCCCTCTTGGAGGGAGGTGCCGCAAAGCGACGGAGGGAGTCTACCTGAACAGCAACGCAGCAATCGTTGACTTTATTGCTCAATTATGTTATCGTCTGATTGCTGATGAGGCAGTCCACCGTGAGGCAAAGGCAGCCAACACTTGATTAGTTCAATCTAATTCTTGGAAGTGAGAATAGATGCCTGATACATTATATATAGTAGTCCCGTGCTATAACGAAGAAGCTGTGCTTCCCGAAACATCATCCAGGCTCCGCGACAAACTCCTGCGCATGATAAGCGCGGGGATCGTCGACGACAGCAGCAAAATCATGTTTGTCGACGACGGCAGCAAAGACAAAACCTGGGAAATCATAGAAGCCCTCCATGATTCAGACGCGCTATACTCCGCCGTCAAACTCTCGCGCAATAAAGGCCACCAAAACGCGCTGATGGCCGGGATCATGACGGCGATGCGCCGCGCGGACGTCACAATTTCCATAGACGCCGACCTCCAGGACGATATCGAATGCCTGGACGAATTCATACGCCAATACAACGACGGCTGCGACATTGTTTACGGAGTCAGGGGCGACAGGCCCAAAGACACAGCATTTAAAAAAGCGAGCGCCCAGACGTATTATAGGCTGCTCAAAATACTCGGCGTCAACGTTGTATTCAACCACGCCGATTACAGGCTTATGAGCAAGCGCGCCATGGAAGGGCTTGCGTCTTTCCGCGAAGTCAACCTATTTTTGCGGGGGATAGTCCCGCTCATCGGCTATAAATCGGGGACGGTGACATACTCCAGGGGCGAGAGGTTTGCTGGGGAGTCTAAATACCCTCTAAAAAAGATGCTTGCGTTTGCCTGGGAAGGCGTCAGCTCTTTCAGCGTCCTTCCTATGCGGTTTATCACGATACTGGGCATTCTAACCTTCATCATCAGCCTGGGTTTCATGCTATACACATTCATCATGGCAATACTGCCTGGCAGGACAGTGCCGGGATGGTCAACCCTTATGATCTCTATTTGGCTGCTCGGCGGCCTTCAGCTTCTGGCGTTAGGAGTTATCGGCGAGTATATTGGAAAGATTTACAGCGAAATAAAGGACAGGCCTAAGTATATAATAGAAACAATACTTGAATGATACTCTTATGAAAGGCGGCTGCATGAAATCAAAACTTTTGGACAATAGGCACGTGGCAATAGGCGCAGCGTTGATATTCGCGGCAATGTTCGTTTTTTTTGCGATCATCTCCCCCAGCGTCCCCTACGACTCGGATGACTGGCATTACCTATCCTCATTCTCATTGACCCCAGTACCGGTTCCGCCTTTTGACACTTGGAACCCGACCCGCATCCTTCCCGAATATCTCATGCCTGCAGCGGGCTATTTTTCCGCATTTGTGGTTTACCCGCTAATAGGAGACTATATCCTCTCTATTTCCGTCACTACCGCGCTACTTCTGAGTGCTTTACTCACTACATTATATATATCTCTGTACGGCTTGTTTCTATCATTGAGCAATGACAAGGTCAACTCCGCGCTAGCGGGGGTATTCGCGATAGCGCTTTGCTTCGCCCTGTTCAAGGGAAGGCCAAAGGAAAACATGCATTTATTTATAGTATATAGCTTGAACCTTCACTATTTTTATACTATTCCAAACATTCTAAATTCCATCCTTGTATGTCAGTTGCTGCGGCTATGTGTCAAAAGCGAACTGTCGTTCAGGCGCGTCCCTCGCAAGGCGCCCCTGCTGGTCACGCTTCTCTATTTTTGTATCTTCTCCATGTTGTTTTCCGCGATAACACTGCTTGCCTTCTCAGTCTCAGTCCTGCTACTTAACCTTCTCGAAACAATTATCAACCGTAAGCGACATGAAATGAAATTTCTGCAAGCCCTCAAACAATTTGGGCTTGACAGCTTCAAGCGCGCCAATATCGCGGTCGCCGCGTTTATTGGAGTCGTTTACGCGATCATCGCCGAGTCTTTTGGCGGAAGGGCTAAATGGAACAACGGGAGTACATTGCAAGGGTCTGTCCTTAACGCCCGGTTTATATCGCGTTTGTTCGAGTCGGTAAAAAGCCTGTTTGGATTTGTTCTTACGATGAACCGGCATGTCTTTGTTATCATGCTTGCCATATTCATAGTGGCGGTAGGCATTTATATCCACTCAAGGAAAAAAGAACAACCTTTGCCCGATCCGTACGCCAAAGCCGCCCCAACCGCCCTATTGTCTTGCGTCGTAGCTTTAGTATGCGTAGCACTTGTGTCGGCAAAAGGGGGAACCCAATACTCAAGGGATATCAGAAGCGCTTACAGCGTGTTCTTTTTCGGAATTGTGTTTATTTCGATTCTTGCCACATACCTGAACAAAAAAATCCGCGTCATGCGCGTGCTTTTTCCGCTTATAACTATCGTTGTTGTTATGGTTGCGATAAACTCAAGAAATCAGTTCGCGTATACGTATAATCGTACATATACCCAAACCCAGCTCGTGGAGTCATTTATCCAAAAGGTCGTGCAAGCGGATCTTAATAATGAAACGACGGTTGAACTGAGGGCGCCAAGGTATAGCGCGGGCGGCAATTGGCCTATACATGTAGATTCGTGGGGAAAAGAGTTTTCAAATACTTTATACAACCACCGCATAACATCGTCCAAAATAGAAATCACGTTGCAACTCGACGACAGCTTGCCCAAACCTTAGGAGGAACAGTAACCTGTGGCTATACTAAAAAGATACGCAGCCTATTTATATTTGGCGTCTTCGCTGATTTCGCTGTTTGCCGGCCTGTTCATACTGAATTACCGCTACGATCTCATGGGTAGGCTCAAGCTCCTTTTTAGTGAAAACAGCGTTCGCGTACCCGTGTTGATGTACCATCATTTTTCGGACGATGGCCCCACTGGCACTACCATTGCGGCTGACATTTTTGAAAGCCATATAGAGGCGCTAAGCAAAGCCGGATATACAACGATAACGTTCGACGAACTATGCAGTTTTGTCTACAATGAAACCCCATTACCGCAACGCCCGGTCGTTATTACCATCGACGACGGCTACACTAGCGTCTATGAAATAGCATACCCCCTTCTTAAAAAATATGGCATGAAAGCCACAGTATTCATTATCGGGGTCATGCATGGGGAAACTCTGTATAAAGACACCCAATATCCGATAGACCCGCCGCACTTCGGCGACGCTGAAGGAATAGAAATGGACGCATCCGGAGTCATATCGATCCAAAGTCATTCATTCGACATGCACCAGCTCGAGCCGTACGAGACAGGGCCGTACCGATCCGGCGTTCTGCAAAGACAAGACGAGAGCCGGGAAGAATACATTGAAGCGTTGCGCTCGGATTTTGAGCGTTCGGCGGCTCAAATCGAAAACATGACTGGAACTCGCCCCCTTGTTTATTCATACCCGTTTGGAAGGTATAGCAAACTTAGTGAAGAAACGCTCAGGGACTGCGGCGTCAAGGCCACGCTGACAATAGTTAAGGGCTTCAACGTCGTTAAGGCTGGGTCCCCGGAAAGCTTGTTCAGGCTTAAGCGTTATAACGTCTATGGCGACATGACGGCGGACAAATTGCTGTCGATGATAAAATAATACTATAGCCCTGTTTGGAAAGGTGTATATCTAATGAATACAGCCGTGATAAAAAGAATTTGGGGACTGATTCTTGTGGTGGTACTGATTGTCCTTGCCGTCGTCGGTTGGTTGTTGTACTGCGGCTTAGTTCGCGGGAAACCTGTAGAACGGCCTGTCATCGACGGTGCCCTGGGTTATCATGTGATTGTCGTGGGCGGAGAGCCGGAAGGCATCGCGGCGGCGCTTGCGGCAGCCAGAAATGGCATGAGTACGCTGCTTGTCGAAGAAGGCGACGCGCTGGGCGGTCTATTCACTCTTGGAATGCTCAATTTTCTTGATATGAATCAAAGCAAGGACGCAACCAACCATTTGCTCACCCAAGGGATTTTTAAGGAGTTTTACAATGCCCTTGGCAACGCTTTTGACATTGAAGAAGCAAAAGCGTGGTTTTTGCGAAAGTGCCGCGACGAACCGAACCTAACTGTCATGCTCGGCGCCAAAATCATCTCCCCGCTCATGGATGGAAATGCTATAACAGGTCTTGAAGTAATGGAATCCGGGAATTCTTCGTTTTCCTTACTACGTGGCCTTACGTTCATTGACGCCACCCCTAATGGCGACATAGCGGCGGCGGCAGGCGCGCCTTTCACTATTGGTGCCGAAGACTATGGTGAACACGGGGTTTTGCAAGGAGTTACATTAGTCTTCGAGGTTTCGGGCGTCGACTGGGGCGCAGTTTCCGATTACCTAAAAAACGATGGCAACCCCTCTTCAGGCGCGGACTCAGTATCGGCCTGGGGGTATGGGGAAGAAGCGTCGAACTACGTCCCCATGGATAGCAACATGCGTTTTCGCGGCCCGAATATTGCACGACAAAAAAATGGCGACGTTTTGCTCAACGCACTTCTCATATTCGGCGTCGACGCGCTCGATCCTAAATCATACGCCGAAGGGATTGAAAGGGGGCAACTGGAGATCCTCCATATAGTTGAATTTATGCGTAACAACTTTGTTGGTTTCGAAAACGCCTCTTACGTCAGCCGCGCTCCACGCCTATATGTCAGGGAAACGAGACATTTCATCGGCGAATACAGACTGACAATTACGGATGTGCTTGAAAACAGAGATCAGTGGGATAGGATCGGCCATGGCAATTATCCGGTAGACATCCAACCCACAAGCCCTGACAACTCCGGCAACATCATCGGCGCGCCCGATAAGTACAGTATCCCCTTCCGATGTCTTGTACCGCTGAAAGTCGATCAGCTTTTGATTGCTGGGAGAAGCGCGTCGTACGATTCGCTCCCCCACGGCAGCGCCCGAGTCGTACCGATCGGTATGGTCGCGGGAGAAGCTTGCGGCGTCGCTGCAGCGTATAGCGTGAACAGCGGCGTCACATTTCGGCAAATGACTGTGGACTCCGAGGCTATCCTTTGGCTCCAGACGCAGCTTAAAAAACAAGGCGCCTATTTAACCGAATACACTCCCGCGCGTATCGAGGCTATGGATCACTGGGCATATCCCGGTTTGGCGGCAATTAGGGAACTTGGACTAGCGTATGGCGGTTACTCAAACGATTACCGGCTTGACGACGAGGTCCCTCACCGCTGGGCGCTGCAAAACAGACTCAACCATGTAATGGCGGTTATGAACGAGCGGACAGTGGATCGAGGCAATTTCAGGATCCCCGCGTGGGAAATCTCGCTTGACACAGACGAAGTTCCGGTAGGGTTGGTGCTTATAAAAACGGCCGAGTGCGCTTCTTTGGCGGATTGGAATCGGTTCCCACAAGGTCATCCAAATACTGGTCAGCAACCGGAACCGATGGCTTTCGAGAATCCCGCCGAAGCAATGACGTATCTGGTTAACCTAGGCATACTGGATGAGGGTGTTGTTGCCCATTTCCCGGATTTCGACGCGATATCAACAAATAGCCAACTGTTTTATATAGTTGGCGCTCTATATATCTCGCTAATGGAATGGTGATAAGAATGCGAAACAAAGGTAAGAATATGAGGCGGTTTTTGAAAAAGTTCGACGGATTGCCTGATTTACGCCGAAGTTCCACATTTAATTACGCGATGCTCGCTCTTGCCGGCATCTGTGTCGGGTTGGTATCGCTTTTATTGGGTGCTACAGTCTTCGGGCTTAATATGTTCTGGACATATTTTTCTTCACCGATGGTCATATTGCTCAACTTGCTGCCGCCAATCCTGCTGATATTCCTTGTGTATTTCATAAGCGGGAGGGCGTGGATAGCGTTCACGTTCCCATCGTTATTGATTTTAACTGTCTCTGTAACCCATTTCTTTAAAGTGCAGTTACGCGGCGACCCGTTTATACTTTCCGATATTCTGCTAGTCCGCGAAGTGAACAAAGTCATCGCCCCTTACACACTGGTCATGAACTGGAAAATCTATTTCGCGATCTTCGCGTTCGTTTGCGGGGTCGCGTTTTCTGTTTTCATATTGAAATATAAACCGAAAAAAGCAAAGTTGCGCGCGATATCCTCCCTCGTGATCATTGCTTTGTCCGCCGCGCTTTACACTACGGTATACACAAACACGAAGATATACGCTGACACCAAGGGTAGCTTCAGCGTTCACGAGTGGTCGACGACACACACCTATATAGCGAAGGGGTTTGTCTATCCGTTTATCCACAGCATCAAGGACACGCTGACGGACATAAGCGGGGCGACGCCGGATTGGTACGACGCCCAAGAAGCCGCTCTGATGCTGGGATCATTTGGCGAGCCTACCATACCGGCTGACAAAAAGGTCAATATCATCGCCATTACGCTCGAGGCTTATTGCGATCTTTCGCTGCTTAGCGCGCTTGATTTCGAGTCGGAAGTTTACGAACCGCTTCACGCACTTGAGGAGGAATCCTTTTCCGGGACGCTCACGACCAACACTTACGGCGGCGGAACCACTGACGCTGAACGCTTGTTTCTAACCGGAAATACGCGCTTTACGAACTTCTCCTCACCGACGAATTCCTATGTCCACTATTTGCGGTCACAAGGCTACCACACCGAGGGGTTTCACGCGGGAGATATGTGGTTTTATGACAGACGCCCAATTAACGCCTATTTAGGTTTCGACAACTACTATTTCCTTGAAGATTTCGACGACAGTAACAGATACGACTGGTTCTTCTTCCCCACCGTCGCTTCTTTGTACAAGGAGCGCGATGCCAAAAATCCCTATTTCAGCTATAACCTTTCGTATCAAAACCACGGGCCATACGACAGCTCGAAAACACATGAGCCTTATCTAATAGCGAAGAATGGGTTGTCTGACGAGTCATTCAATATCCTCAATAATTACCTGATCGGGATACGCGACACTACTTCGCGTCTCGCGAGTTTCATCGACACGCTTCGCGCCGATTCAGACCCAGTCGTCGTAGTCGTTTTTGGCGACCATATGCCCTGGCTGGGCAATCTCAGTTCGGTGTATTTGGAACTTGGAATAAACATCGACAGAAATACGCAGGATGGGTATCTAAACTATTACTCCACACCGTATTTCATATGGGCTAACAATCCCGCGAAAACCATGCTCGGTAATGATTTCAACGGGAATGGAGGGAGCTTTTCGCCCTGCTTCCTCATGGGGGAGCTTTTTCGCCTGTGTTCATGGGAAGGTGAAGGATACATGCAAGCTCTTAGGGAACTTCAGACGCGCGTAGACATCATCAATGCTCCCTTTGGCACATTCAGGGAATATGGCGTCATGACAGGGACACTGTCTCCGGATTCACAGGAAGCCTATCAACGGCTTCTTGGTATGGAGATTTACAGGCGGAAGAATTTCTTTTATACTGATACATACTCGCCTATATCTAGATAATATATGATGCTTTCCTTTACGCGCTTTCCCGTAATGCGCTCAAGGGCTTCGGAATATAGCATTAATTGCGGCGCGTAAAAGTCGCTCTTTTCCATGAGCGTGTCCTTGGTTACCCGGTCAGTCTTAAAATCGATTACAACAAGTTCGCCGTCTTCTTCGAAAAAACAGTCTATTACGCCTTGAAACAGTATTTTGTCCTCACCTCCGCCAGGGAAAAACCTCTCTGCGGGGTATAAAAGGGAAAACTTAAATTCCTTTTTTATATTTTCAGCTCTTACCGCGCGTTGTCCGATACGAGACTCGAAAAAACGCGTGATTTTTGTCGCGTCGATTTCAGCAGCCTTTTCTTTTGTCAAAAATCCTTTCTCTACCAAACGCCTCAGTTCGCCTGAAACGTCGTCTACGCTTTGGCACATGGAGAAATCAACATACTGCAACGCGAGATGAAGAGCCGTGCCACGCTCCGCCGCTGTCAACCCTGTTCTCTTTGTGACAAACGTAGGCCGGGTATACGCGAGTTCCCGACCAGATGGAACCTCAGGAAACCATTGTTTCGCCTCTTGATCAAAATATCTCCCTTTTAGCCCCGTAACAGTCAGTTTTGACGGCAAATCTGGCGCTTTTTCGTGCGGATAGATAAATTCGTTTTCTTCATAACGCGACTCGGCAGCCTCCTGTTCGTCTTCCTCGGTAATAGCATCGCCAGGAGTCATTGTGTTTCTCAACCTCAAATATTCTAATTCCGACATTGCGTCGCTCTCCGACGCAGCTACGCGCCTTATGTCCAAAACCTCACAAGTTTCGCTATTTGACGAGATTATATCGTCTGCTGAATACATAATATCATCTGCTGATGCCTTATCATCGTCGCTTGTATATCGCTCGTGTAGGGCCGGCATGAGTATCCATCCGGCCATATTCTTTGTTTCCTCAAGCGCTTGCGCGGATATTCCCCCGCTTGAGAGCTTTATTAGTTTTTCTATTTCTTTATCTGCGTCCCTATATGCCGCTGTTATGATCAGCTTCTCGCGTGCCCGTGTCATCGCAACGTATAATAGGCGCAATTCCTCCGCCATCATCTCTGAAGTCAGCTTGCTTTGTATAGCCATTCGCGCAAGCGTCGTGTATTCCGCCCGGCGCTGCCTATCTATCATTGTCGTACCGACACCAAGCGCGGGATGGAGTACAAGCGGTTGTCTCGCGTCTTTATTGTTGAGCCGTTTTGTAGTGTCCGCGAGTATTACTATCGGAAACTCAAGCCCTTTTGACTTATGTATACTCATTATCCTCACCGCGTCTGTAACGGCCGCGCCAGACAGTGGCTCCGCCGAACCTTTTGCGATATCCGCGCCTCTTTCCTTAAGGCTGCGAATATATGTGAGAAATCCGAACAGGCCTTTGTAACCGCTCTGTTCGAATTCGCGCGCTCGCTCTGCAAGCAATATCAGGTTACCGCGACGTCTCTCTCCGCCTCGCATAGCGCCTACCAACTCAAGTAACCTTGTTTTGTTGTACATATGCCATATAAACCTGTCAGCGGGCATATCTGGCATAACTTCCCGAAATGCGTCTATATCCATAAGGAAAGCCTTGCTCTTCCCATTTGTTTCCGCAGCTTTCATCAGTGCCCTATAAAAGTCAGCCCCGCGCGTCCCCGCTCGTATCTCGGCAAGCTCGTCGTCCGTGAATCTATAGATTGGACCCCGGAGCGCCGCGACGAGCGGAATATCCTGCATAGGGTTGTCGATTACCGACATTAGCGACAAGGCAGCGGACACTTCAGCACTCTCCAGTACACCTTCACTTCCTGGCATATCTACAGGAATTCCAAGTTCCATCAATGCGGAACAGTATTTTTTTGCCTTGTCCCGTATGGAGCGCAGCAGTATCACAATGTCCGAATATTTAACGGGTCGACTGTTTCCCTGCCCATCAGGTATCATGAATTGCCCGTCCACAAGCTCAGCTACACGATCCGCTATCATCTTGGCTTCGACCTGCGTTTTGGCTGGACTCTCCTCATCCTCTTCCTGCTGCGTTTCGCTCATGTCAACTATATCAAATTCTACGGCGGACCCCAATTTTTGTTCTATTGTCCGGGGTATAATACTGGCATCTTCCCTTCCCGGGATGAGGTATTCGTCTTTTGTATAATTCATCTCCCCGAATTCGACCGACATAATTTCACGGAATATGAAGTTGACCGTTTCGAGTATACCAGCTTTTGAGCGGAAGTTTTTTGAAAGAAGTATTTTAGTTCCCATAGGTTGCGCTGCTTGAGTGATCGGCGCGAGGTAATCGGTCGCCATACCCCCGTTCTCCTGACAACTATCGCAATCCAGCATTCCCATTTTTTGTGGCGTAAATCTTTTATATTTATCAAGAAAGATAGATGGGTCGGCTAAACGAAAGCGGTAGATCGACTGCTTTACGTCGCCTACCATGAAAACATTCCTACTATCTTGTGAGATCGCGTTGAAAATGCTTTCCTGAATGGCGTTGACATCTTGGTACTCATCTACCATTATTTCTTTGAACCGTTGGGATATCGTTCCCGCAATACCAGTTTTTTCCCCTGTTTTCCTGTTTATCAGCAATGATAGCGTCAAATGTTCCAAGTCGGCAAAGTCAACTATTCCGCGACTGCGTTTTTCTTTCGAATACGCGCGGTCGAATTTAAGCACAAATTGTAACAGCGCTACCGTCGCTGGGGCGATTGATCGCATATCGTCTATATGGTCCTTGGAACAGCACTCAAAGGTCGGCGCGAGCTTTTTCATCGCTGTTTTGCATCGCAAACGGGTTTCTTTAAGATCATCAAAGCCCTGTATCCGTTTTGGCTTAACGCGCGAAAAATCGATATTGCAATGTTTTCTGGCTTCGTCCCACCCATTTTCCATTGAATCAACGAGTGCCTGGATATCGCTTATTACTGCGTCGAAATTGGGACCGTACGCCAAGTCAAAATCAGGCGAGGCTTTCATTGCGTTTTTTGCCGACGACATCACTCCAAGCCAGTGCCTCGCATGAGCGCGCGTTTTGTCTAAAAGCAGCGCTCCCCATATCGTTTCGGACACATCCGCCACGTTAGCCAGCGACAGCCTTTCCGCCTGTTCTTCCACCCAGGCGTCGGGGTCAGGATTGCTCCGCAATTTCGCGTGAGTATCGAGAATTATCATAACCAGCCGCTTGTCGTCGCGCCCGGTAGAGATCATATCGATCATATCGCGGAAGTCGTCTGACATCTCCGCAGTCTCATAAGCTTCGCTTAAAACAGTGTCCAGAACCTCAGCTCTAATCGTTTCGCTTTCGCTATCGTCCGCGACCCGAAAATCCGCAGACAGTCGCGCCAGGTGCGCGTTTTCACGTAAGATATCCGCGCAAAACCCATGTATTGTATCGATCGACGCGCCCCCGCAAAGCATTGATACCCGCCGTAAATGCTTGTTTTCCGGGTTCACGGCAAGTCTGCTCGTCATTTCTTCGTAGATTTTCCCGCGCAGCTCGGCTGCCGCCGCGCGTGTATACGTAATTACAAGAAACTCGTCGATATCGCTTCCCTGCTCAACATAGCCTAGCAATCGCTCGACAAGCACTTTAGTTTTCCCGGACCCTGCAGCCGCCGACACAAGCAACGCGCCGCCCCGGTATTTGATAGCGGCTTCCTGTTCCGGCGTGAATTTTACTTCTGTTTCGCTCATGCGTATACTCCACAACTTATTTGGTGCCTGCTCGGGAAATCTGAAGCGCTTCCCATACTTCGGCGGTTTTCATTTTCGGGGCAAACCGCCGTATGTCCCGCGTATCCATATCAAAAACGCACACGGCGCCATATTCGCAGTACAAACACGCGTTATCCTCGGCGCTCTTATAATACGGCCTACATTCGATGTTGCCGCTAAGAATCTCCTCGGCGGCGCGCCCGAGCATGAAATCCACATGCTTCGACAATAACGCGACCTGCTCCGCAGTCGCCAGACTGTCGCCTGTGGCGGCGCCATCTTTAGCGTACTTCACAGGTATGTACTTCTTTTCTCCACCCTTTTCCATCGCCTCTATTATTTCCGGGTCGTTTAGTATAAGCCCCGCGCGCCTCAGCTCTTTTCCGCGCATGTTGCCAAGTTCGTCGTCCGTCGCGTTTCGCTGCGCTTTCACAATCACGTCTCTTGCCGGAAAATACAGCGCTCCCGCCGCCCTAACATCACCGCCATAACGCTCCTTGCCGTATTTTTGCAACGCAAACAGGTATATAAGCATCTGCATATCCCTGCCACGTAAAATATCAGGGAGGCTGAACTGTTTTACCCCCGTCTTATAGTCCACGACCCGAAGGTACACATTATCGTTTCGCCTATACACATCCACCCGGTCTATTATACCCTTGAGAACCAGACGGAACCGGTCTCGCTCTCCTTCCTCTTTTCCTGACAGTTCCGAGAAATCAAGCTCGAAGTCAATGGGTTCAAAGTCCGATCTCCCAAGCTCTTCCAGCATGTCAACCGCGACTCGCCGCGCCGCTTCCTCAAGACGGCGAAATAGATAAACAAAACGCGCGTTTTTGCCTTCGAAACCATATAGGTATTCGCTTATAAACCGCTTTGCGTACCCCGTCGCCAAGTCACGGCAAAGAGTCTCGTCCGCGTTTTTGAAGCCTACGGTTGCTTTTATTTCACGAGCTACACCTTCGAGAACGTAATGCGTAAATATCCCTGCAGTCGGTGCGTCCAGTTCCGCCGGTTCGAGCGGGTCAAGTTTCAGCCCGCTTTGGGCAAAAAAGCGAAATGGACACGAGTAATATATATCCACCCGCGACGCTGATAATGTCAGCCCTTCGCCATATAGTTGCCCGGCAGCGCTGCCTGAAAGCTGGGTGGCGCAAGCTAGGGCTTCCTGCCATATCGGCGGGCTG